>CAYJMR010000025.1:0-17644 GCA_964371375.1 uncultured Treponemataceae bacterium | reverse complement strand
CGATCACGAAGGGCATGACCATGACGAGCATATAGAAGGTGAAGCCGATGAACATGTGTGGTTATCATTAGAAAATGCAGAACTTTTTGTAACAGAAATTGCAAAAGAAATAGGTTTTCTTGACCCAGATTATGCAAGAGTTTACAGAGATAATGCAAAAGCATATGCAGAAAAACTACATGGTTTAGATCACGAATATGAAGAAGCTGTTGATAATGCTAACCAAACAACTCTTTTAGTTGCAGATAGATTTCCATTTGCATACCTTGTAGACGATTATGATTTATCATATCATGCAGCATTTGTTGGTTGTTCCGCAGAAACAGAAGCATCTTTTGAAACTATTGCTTTTTTATCAAAGAAAGTTGATGAACTTGATTTGCACAATATTATAGTAATTGATGGAACAACACATCAAATTCCAGAAACTGTTGTTGGTAATACTATTGCAAAAGACCAAAATATAGTATTATTGGATGCAATGCAATCAACTACAAGAGCAGACATTGATGCAGGTGCAACATACTTTAATATTATGGAAGAAAACTTAGAAGTATTAAAACAAGTTTTTGCTAACTAATTTTTGAAATCCTATTGATTTTCTATTAGTAGGGTTATATAATGTCACTTTGAATGCTAAAGCAAGAATCAAAGTGGCATTTTTTTTAAGGAATACACATGACACAAATACAATGTGAAAATCTAACTATAGGATATGAAAGTAAGGTAGTACAAAGTAATCTAAATCTATCTATTTCTCAAGGCGACTATGTTTGTATAGTAGGTGAAAATGGAACAGGAAAAAGTACTCTTGTTAAAACGTTTTTGGGCTTACTTTCTCCATTATCTGGAAATATAACGTTGGGAGAAGGTATAAAAAAATCAGATATTGGCTACCTTCCACAGCAAACAGTAGTGCAAAAGGATTTTCCAGCTTCTGTTTGGGAGATAGTCCTTTCAGGATGCTTAGCTCATTGTGGCCTTAGGCCTTTTTATAGTAAAAAAGAAAAAACTCTTGCCTTTGAAAATATGAAAAAAATGGGTATTGAAGACTTACAAAAAAAATGTTATCGCGAACTTTCGGGTGGGCAACAACAGCGAGTGCTTCTTGCACGTGCATTATGTGCAACCGAAAAAGTCCTATTACTCGATGAGCCTGTTTCCGGCCTCGACCCTAAAGTGTCACAAGAACTTTACGAAGTTATAAAAAACTTAAATAATGAAGGAATTACCATCATTATGATTTCTCACGATGTAAAAGTTGCAAGTGAGTACGCAAAAACGATTCTTCATTTAGGAAAAAGTAACTTCTTTGGAACAAAAGCAGAATATATCCAAAACACACAACTTTCTTCAAGACTCATGGGAGGTGAATAATGAGTAATATTATGGATCAATTAACCCTGTATTTTTCATTCCCATTTGTGCAAAACGCAATGATTGTTGGCGTTTTGGTAGCTTTAAGTGCATCATTACTCGGTGTACCACTTGTGTTAAAACGTTTTTCCTTTATAGGAGATGGTTTATCACATGTAGCTTTTGGCGCAATAACCATTGCAACAGTTATGAAACTTACCAATGTAATGGTCTTTACCATGCCTGTAACAGCACTTTGCGCAATTTTACTTTTGCGAATAGGCCAAAACACAAAGATAAACGGAGATGCTGCCATTGCCATGCTTTCGGTGTCTTCACTTGCAATTGGGTATTTATTAATGAATATTTTTCCGGTTTCTACAAATTTATCTGCAGATGTTTGTGTAACTCTTTTCGGGTCAACATCGATTTTAACGCTTACAAGCTTTGATGTTTGGTTAAGTATAATTTTATCCACAATTGTTGTTGTGGTTTTTATAATTTTTTATAATAAAATCTTTTCAACAACCTTTGATGAAAGCTTTGCAAAAGCAACAGGGCTTAAAGCAGGTCTTTATAATTTGATTTTCTCTATTATTATTGCAGCAATTATCGTTTTAGCAATGAACTTGGTAGGGTCACTTTTAATCTCAGCTCTCGTTATTTTTCCTGCCCTTTCTGCAATGCGACTATTTAAGAATTTTAAATCGGTTACTATTTGTTCTGCCATTTTTTCTGTAACCTGCGCGACTACCGGGATTCTCACTTCCATCTTGACAGGAACACCTGTTGGGTCTACAATAGTGTCTATTAATATTGGTGTGTTTATAATTTGTTTTGCACTTGATAAATTTGTGCTTGCAAAGCTGACACACTAAAAAAGGAGTTTTGATATGAAAAAACTACTGAGTTTACTTGTTTTAATAGTCTGTGTATCAGGCGCTTTTGCCCAGAACCAAAAAGTTGATTATGATTTAACAAAAATGCCCGGCCTTATGGCATATTCATTTATTTTTGAAATACTTGTTAATCCCGAAGCCTATAGGGGCGATGTTATAAAGGCTAACGGATTTTTTTATCGCGGTTTATCAGAGTTTACCGGCAGAAATTTTAACTATGTTATGGTTGGAGACGATACTGCTTGTTGTTGGCAAGGTCTAGAGTTTTTAATTGATGGTGTTGAAAACATTGATGAAAACTATCCAGAACAAAATGTTGATATTCAAGTTACAGGTGAATTAAAAAGCTACGATGCTGCAGGGTATACCTTTTTTTACCTTGATGTAAAAGAAGTAGTGCAACTTTAGTTTCTATATTTACAAACTGTCTACAAATTTATACAGTAATACTGTCTTATTTTGTAGACAGTTTTTTTATGTCTATGTGTTTTTATTAATATTGTGTTTTTAATTCATTGTATTATAAGTATTTAAAATTATTGTCTACAAAATGATAAGTTGGCATGCTTCTTGCTATAATATATGTAGGAGAAAACCATGGAAAATACATCGTATAAATCATATATTAGAGAAATTACAAAGTATCCTTTGTTATCAGCAGAAGAAGAAAAAGATTTGTCAATAAAAATATTTCAAGGTGATAAAGGTGCACAACAGCTTTTGATAAATTCAAATTTGCGTTACGTTGTTTCTATCGCACATAAGTACACTAGTAATGAAGATTCTCTCATGGATTGTATACAAGAGGGAAACCTCGGCTTGATGATTGCTGCCTCTCGATATGACCATACTTTTAATACTCGTTTTTGTACCTATGCTAATTCTTGGATTACACAATATATACTACGGCATAAAACCCTTTCAGAGCCTTTAATACATATTCCAGCATTAAAACTCGAAAAACTTAAAGCAATTAGTAATGCAGCTTGTGTTCTTGAACAAAAGCTGGGCAAAATACCCACAAATCAAGAATTATCAATTTATACAGGAATAGAAGAAGGGGTAATCACAGATTTAAAAAGTTATAGTTATACTACTTGCAGTATTGATGGAGCGATGAGTGGTACCGAAGAGACATCTCTTTTAAAATACTTGTCTGATGAAACAGCAAACCCAGAACAAGAGTACTTTGACCGAGCCACACGTCACGAGTATATGACACTAATAGAACAGCTTCCAGCAAATGAACGTGTTGTAATGACTAATAGGTATAATAGCTATATTGACGGAAATAAAACAAGTTTTAAAAAAATGGGTGGCACATTAGGACTTTCCATTGAAGCAACTCGACAAATTGAAATACGGGCAAAGCGAAAACTCCAAAATATTGTTGAAAATCACTTTTTTGATGCATATAATGTAAAGATTCCGGTATAACTATAATCAGGTTGTGCCGATATTCTTGACATACGCACAATAAAGGATTATTATTACCAAGTCTATGAAAAAAAAGTCTACTCAAACAAAAATACCCACATCTAAAGTCATTCTTTTTACTACAATTATATTTGCTGTAGGAATATTTATATTATTTTTTAGCTTTTTAATGAGCACCCCATCATCTGAGACACCAATTCTTGCTGAAAACACCAACAACGAACGCCATGAAAACTTTGAATTAGATGATACTCCTGACTCACCACCTATTGCCTTAGCTCCTAGGCCTGATGTTGAAATACCAGGACAAACTGATTCTAATGAGGATGCGCTTCCTGCGAAAACAAAAGACGGTGTATTGGTCTTTGTTTTTGATGATGGCGGTCATCAGGTTTCACACACGCAAGATTTTATAGACTTGCCCTTTGATGTAACCATTGCAGTTTTACCACAACTTGCAGACTCTGTTGAAACTGCACAGTTGGTTAGACATAGCGGGAATGAACTTTTCTTGCATCAACCTATGCAAGCAATCAATTTAAACATTAATCCAGGTCCTGGAGCCATCCTGCCTGGTATGACAACAGGGGAAGCAGCTTCTATAGTACGTCAAAATCTAGCAGAGTTAGGAAAAGTTGCAGGGATAAATAATCATGAAGGCTCTCTTATAACAAGCGATAGAAATCTTATGAATGCAGTACTTGATGTGTGTGATGATAATGATATATTCTTTTTAGACTCACGTACAACAGCAGATACTGTGGTACCTATGCTTGCCTTAGAACGGGACATAATTATACATGATAGAGATATCTTTATCGACAATGAAAAAGATAAAGCGTATATGCGAGAAATGGTAGAAAAAGGTCTTAAGATTGCAGATGAGCAAGGCTATGCGATTATGATAGGTCATGTAACAACCCCCTTGTTAGCATCGCTCTTAGATGAGATGTATGATGACTTATCGTCACAAGGTTATACGTTTACAACACCATCGCAACTGAGGAAAAAAATATAAAAGTTACGTACGCATGGCATCGTGTTGGTGTGTACTATCGAGTTTCAGCGATGCTGAAACATCGTTTGCTTTTGCATGACATCCATGTCATGCGATATTAAACATAATGGAGACTTATATGCGAGTTACGTAAGCATCAACATCGTGTTGGTGTGTACTATCGAGTTTCAGCGATGCTGAAACATCGTTTACTTTTGCATGACTTCCGTGTCATGAGATATTAAACATAATGGAGAACTATATGCTAGTACTTGGAATAGAATCATCGTGTGATGAAACTTCAGCAGCTATCGTTGAAGATGGAAGAACAATTATTAGTAGTGTTGTTGCAACACAAATTCCTTTTCATGAAGTATATAATGGGGTTGTACCTGAAATTGCAAGTAGAAAACATGCAGAATGGATTCTGCCCGTAGTAAGACAAGCCTTAAATGAAGCAAACCTTGCTCCAAATGATATTGATGCAGTTGCAGCCACAAATAGGCCTGGGCTCATGGGCTCCTTATTAGTGGGTTTAAGCTTTGCAAAAACCTATGCATGGTCGCTTAACAAACCCTTTATTGCCGTAAATCATATGCTCGGACACTTATATGCGGCCCATTTAGAAAGAGATATCCAATATCCATACCTTGGGCTTTTAGTATCGGGGGGGCATAGTATTATATGCAAGGTGAATAATTTTGATGATATAGAAGTCTTAGGGACTACGGTTGACGATGCAGTAGGAGAAGCTTTTGATAAGGTTGCAAAGTTCTATGATTTTGGATATCCTGGGGGAGTTGCAATTGATAAGCTTTCAAAAAATGGTGACATTAAAGCTGCAAAATTTCCACTTCCATCTCTTCATAAAGGTAATCACCAATATGATATGTCATACTCAGGCTTAAAAACTGCAGTTATTAATCAAATAGATCAATTTTGGTGTGATGGTTATGAAAAAACACCAGAAAATATTGCGGCTAGTTTTCAAGAAGCGGCTGTAAACATTTTGCTAAAGCGTCTTTTTGCAGCAGTTGAAGATACAGGACTTACAACAATAGTTGCTGGTGGTGGAGTAGCCGCAAATTCTCGGCTAAGGGAACTGTTGGCACAAAGGACCGATCTCAACTGTATTTTTCCGCCGTTAAAACTTTGTACCGACAACGGAGCAATGATTGCAGGTCTTGGCTATAAATATCTTGAACGCGGCGAAACGAGTAATTGGGATACAACCGCAAGTGCTCGTGTAGAAGGGTTTAGAAAAAAAGTACGTAGGTAATGTACAATTAATAATGATTAACAATGGTTTGGTGCAAAAATAGTGAGAGTCTACTCCTTTAGCTGATAACAAAGAGTACGTGAAAAAGCTTTTAACGCGTACTTTTTTTAGAAAGTTCTTGCTATGTAAACACTATATATCTATACCCTAAAAAATTGTACATTATACATTGTAAATTATAAATTACTTAATCTTCCTACATTCTAAATAAAATCTTTTTTCATCGGCTTCACCCATCGAAAAGCTTTTTCGGGGTAAGGGACCATTTGCTTCGATAGTTGCAAAAAATGAATCTTTTTCAATTGGTGGTAAAAATAAACTAATTGTATGTACCTTTTGAGCTAATCTGCAAACTTCATCACTCCCGTGAATGTAATCAAGGTCTTCTGAGTTTTTATCTTTAAGAAATTCATCTAGAAGCGGTTGTAAATGACTCACTAGAAGACCTTTTTTATCGGTTGTAATACACGTATAAGAAGTTTTACCGTTTTCATTGTCAATGATTGCAAAGCTAGAAGGATTTTTCGAAATAAATAAATCGAGGTCTTCAAAACTATCGTACGTCTGTAATGTTATATTCCAGTTGCTTTTTATAAAATTAATAAAGCTTTCTTTACTACTGTTAAACATTACACGATGAATGGGCTCGAAGGTTAAGCCTTCATCAAAAATATTTACTATTTCAACGAGAGCAAAGCGCACATTTGCATTCTCAATATCTTTGCAATCTTTTTTTACGTCATCCCAAACAGCCTTTGCAGTTGCTAAAGAGTGGTTTCCATCTCCTGCTGCAAACATAAAAACTGCACCATCTTTTTCGGTATTGTGTTGAAAGATAGCTTCAAGGGCCTTTTCTATTTCTGATAAATCACTTTCTTTTTGTACAGACCAGCCGGTAATATGCCCCCCATTAAGCATTAAATCGCTATCATAAAGAGGTTTATTTTTTGAAACAATGCTACCGATGTGTTCAACAAGCATTTTTTGTGGGTCATTTACTAAAAGCATTATGTGAGGACTCTCAATTGGTGCATCTTTTCTTATTTCTACACGTGGAGGAATTCTATCAATAATTGTTGCCTCTGTAGAACGGATAAGATTTTTTGAAAAAGGCTTCCAGTCGTAGCTTTCTAGATCAATTGCTACAACTAATCCTTTTCGTGTTCTATTAAAAGCTGTCTTTCGTTCAATATATACAAAGCCTTCAATTTCATCTTGGAAAATGTTTGAATTAAGATACGTTTTCATTGTCGAATTGATGGTTTGTATGCGCTCTTGTTTTGACTTTGCATCGCTTAAATATATTTCTGGAAGGGTAATGTGCAATGTAGATGGGCTATCGTTTGTTTGTTCAAAAACATTTTTCCAATAGTCTGCATCTTGAGTGTATTGATCACATGCTATAACTGACCACTTTTTTATGTCTATTTCTTTTTTTGGTAAAAGTAACTTTGGGATTTTTAGCCCATATTTTTTTAATAAATTCATAAATATAGTATATCGAAAATTGAAAGTCTATGCTATACTTACCACACGAGGAAAAAAGATTTTATGTCCGATATGAAGTTCAATCATTCTCAAAAAATGCACCAACACATGAAGCTTTCTCCTCAGATAATTCAAACCAGTGAGCTTTTGCGTTTGCCGGTAGAAGAATTATGTGATAGGATATATCAGGAAGCAGAAAAAAATCCTGCAATAGAAATTGTTAAAGATGCGGATTTACATGTTCGAAATATTTTATCCAAAAGTACAACTCAGTATTCAAATGCAAGTGATGTTTTTCAAAGCTTTTTAGAAAACACACAATCTCGTGAAGAATCTTTACAAGAACACCTTCTTTTTCAACTATCGCTTTTAGACATCAGCGCGCAGGCACATGATTTAGGAGAAAGAATTATCCAAAATTTGGATTCACACGGCTTTTTTAGCTCGCCACCTGACAAATTGTTGTATCCATATGAAACCACATCTATGCTAGAACAAACACTTTCAATTGTTCGTAGTTTAGAGCCTCAGGGTATAGCATTTTCAAATGTTCAAGAGAGCCTGTTATTTCAAGCGCAATTGCATCCTTCAGCACCGCCACTTGCCATTACAATTTTACAACATCATTTTACTGTGTTAGAAAAAAAAAGACCACCATTAATAAAAAGATATTTGCTTGAGGCGGGAATTGAATGTACACTTGAAGAGGTAGAAGTAGCCTTAAGCTTTATAAAAACTTTGGAACCATATCCTGCCAGACAGTTTAATGCAGTAGATAAAACTGTTCAATATGTTTTTCCAGATGTTATTATAAAGAGGCAGGATGATGACAGTGGAGCTGTAAGCCAAAACACAACTGGCGACTTTGTTATTGAGTTTTTAAAAGGGAGTATTCCGGAAATAAACGTATCTTCTGTGTATACAGATTTGTTAAACAATAAAAATGAATCAAAAAAAGACTATCAATTTGCTGTAGAATCCGTGCAAAATGCAAAACAGTTTATGCATGCCCTTGAGTATCGGAAAACATCAATACATGATGCTTTGTTGGTGATTGTAGAACGACAAAAGGATTTTTTTGCCAAAGGCCCTGGGCACTTGGTGCCTTTGAGGCAAAAAGATGTAGCAGAGGCAATAGGTATGCACGAAACAACCATATCACGAATAGCCAACGGAAAGTACGTTCAGTGTGATTGGGGAGTGTTTGAAATAAAGTACTTTTTTACAAATGCAGTGCACCAGCAAGAAATAGCTACAAGTGTGCAAGCTCCTGATTCAAAAGAATCAATAAAACATCAAATACGCTTACTATTAGAAAAAAATGAAAAAGTAGGTGACAAAAAATTATCTGATTCAAAACTTGCTCTAATGCTTGAAGAGAAAGGAATACAAATTGCCAGGCGAACTGTGGCAAAGTATAGAAATGAATTAAATATTGAATCTTCGTTTGACCGATTGTAAATCATGGTGTATAATATAAGTACCGTAGGAGGTGGAATATGAATACAACTATTAATGCGATAGGTTTTGACCTTGATCAAGATCAAAAAGACCTGATTGAAAAAAAACTAGAACGTGTTAAGTATGGTGAAGACCTAATTACCGATCTATCGTTTAAAGTAAAAGAAGATAAAAAGTACATCTTTGAAAGTGTAATCCATTTTCGCTGGGGTGTTGTTGCACATGTATCAGCAGACGACTATGAGTTTCAAGCAGGATTAAACAAACTTATTGATGTTTTAGACCAAAAAATAAAAAAGGAAAAAGATAAAATACAACATTAATTATCTTAAAGTCATTGAATAAAAACAAAATTCGGTGTATAGTTGTTTTATGGTTGAAGAAAAAATATTTACTGTGCTAGACCTTCTGAGACTTGAGTTAAAAGGGCATGATGCACTTAATTTAAAGTGCGTTGGTGGCAGGAAGGGTTTGTCTCGAAATATCACAATGCCTGACTTAAACAGGCCTGGGCTTGCTTTATCTGGTTTTTTTGATTCTTTTGGGTTTGCGCGTGTTCAAGTTTTTGGACAAGGAGAATGCACCTTTCTTTCAAAGTTAGTGCAAGAAAAAAACTTGTCTGCTGTAAAAACGTTTTTCTCATATCATGTACCGTGCTGTGTTTTTACTCATAATATTGCTCCACCACAAGAGTTTTTAGACTTGGCAGAAGAAGCCGGTTGTACGGTATTACAAACAAATTTAGAATCAACAGATTTTTCCAGTAGAATTTTGAGGGTCTTTTCGGATATCTTTGCAGAGCACAAAGTTATTCATGGTGTATTTATTGAAGTATACGGAATTGGTATTATAATTAGTGGTACATCTGGAGTGGGTAAAAGTGAAACTGCTTTAGAGCTAGTTCACCGAGGACATCGCCTTGTAGCAGATGATGTTGTGGAAATCCGCTGTGTTAATGGAAATATTTTACTCGGTCGTGGCCCAAATAAGATGATTAGTCACCACATGGAAATTAGAGGACTTGGAATAATCAATATTCAACAATTATACGGAGTCGGTGCTATCCGTGAACAAAAAGAAGTACAGTTGTTGGTAAAGCTAGAGGAGTGGGATCCTCAAAAAGTATATGATCGTTTGGGAACAGCCGAAAACACAGAAGAAATACTGGGAGTAAAGGTGCCTACCATTGAAGTTCCTGTAAAACCGGGGCGAAACATCCCTATTATTTTAGAAACGGCTGCAATGAATGAACGATTAAAATCAATGGGATATCATTCAGCAAGAGATTTTAACCAAAACGTATTGCGTTGGATAGAAAGTGGGGAAACCCAATCAGATTATTACGGCGCAGAAGATATATATTAATATTGCATTATAGAGGAGAAAATATGGCAGAAAAGACAGTTATTGTACAAAATAGAGCGGGGGTACATGCACGGCCCGCAGCTTTGATTGCTCAAACTGCAAATAAGTTTATTTCTGAAGCTTTTATGACTAAAGATGGTATGGAAATAAATGCAAAATCAATCATGGGTGTTATCACAATGGCTGCAGCATATAATAGCTCCATTACAATTCGAACAGAAGGATCCGATGAAGATGATGCCTTAGCAGCATTGTGTAATTTATTTGATTCAAAGTTTGAAGAGGATTAAACTTTTTCATGAAAGAATTGACGAGTAGGCAACAGCAAATTCTCAATTTTATTACTGTTTTTTCTAGTGAACATGGATGCCCTCCAACTGTTCGAGAAACTGCAGAGTATTTTTCCATCTCAATAAAGGCAGTTCAAGACCACTTTTCCGCGCTGCGAAAAAAAGAATATCTAGCTCCGGCTCAAGGTCGTTCTAGATCTCTGCGTGTTTTGGTTAATAAAGCCAGCTATGATGAAGAAAAGGTATGCGCTGTGCCAGTACTTGGAGATGTTGCCGCAGGTCGTCCTGTGTTTTGCGATGAAAACCATTCAGGTTCAATAACTGTACCTGGCGTAATGCTTCGAAGTGGATTTGATTATTTTGCCGTTTATGTTAAAGGCGATAGCATGTCTGATGTTGGTATACTCAATGGGGACATTGCGCTAATTCGTAAACAAAACAGTGCAACTGATAATGAAATAGTAGTTGCACTTATAGAAGACTCTGTTACTTTAAAACGATTTTTTAAAGAGCCATCTCGTATTCGACTTGAGCCTGAAAATAAAAGTTATAATCCTATATATTGCCAAGAAGTGCGTATTTTAGGGATTCTCTCTAATATCATAAGGAATTATTGATGGCCGCATCTTCAAATTCTACGATTCCCTTGTGGCTATTTCTTGGACCTGAAATAGGGAATAAAAATGATGATATACAAAAACTCCGCCAACGTGCAAAAAAAGAATTAGGGGATGTAGAAGAAGATCATTATTATGCACATGAAACATCTGTGGGTGAAGTGCTTTCTCTTTTACAAAACGGCTCGCTTTTTTCATCGGGGCGCTTAGTTGTTTTTAAAGGTGTTGAGTCTGTAAAGAAAAAAGAAGATATTGCATTGCTTACAGATTGGGTAAGTGCTTTAGAAAAAAAAGACACAAATGAAAACACATCATGGCTAATTTTAGTAAGTGATGAGTTATCTGTAGATAAAAAAATTGAAAGCTGTATTCCTAAACAAAATAAAAAAGTTTTTTGGGAAATGTTTGAAAACCAAAAAACTGAGTGGCTGAAGAATTGGTTTACAAAAGAAGGTTTCTCAATTGATGCTGATGCAATTGACACAATTCTTGACTTAATTGAAAATAACACAGAGGCACTAAGGAGTGAGTGCTCCAGGTTTTCCCTTTGTTTTGAAAAAGGGCATCATATAAGTGTCGATGATGTTGATACAGTTCTCAGCCATTCAAGGGAAGAATCTCCTTTCACACTCTTTGCCAGTTTGTGCGATACTCAAAAAAGTCCTTCAGATAGATTGCATGCAGCATTAACCATTTTACAACACATTCGTAATTCAAAAGAATCATCGTATGTGCAGCTACTCGCGGCGCTCACTCATTGCTTTAGAAGGCTAAAAACATGGCATATCATTTTTGCAGAGAATCCGTATCCATCAGATTTTGATTTAAAGATAAAAGGTTTTGCAAGCAAAAAAATGCAAACACAATATAGCATGGCTGCAAAAATTTGGACTGCCAAGGAAACGGTGTTATGCTTATCTTTACTTGCAAAAAGTGATATGTCCATTCGGACAACAGGGAGTATGGTAGAAGAAATTGTTTTGCAAGAACTTATATATTCCCTTGTGCTTAAAAAGGGTAGAGAACTACAAATCTATACTGGACAGTAATTCTTTTAGAGCCTTTAATTCTTCTTGTGTTAACGAAATGCCCTTACTCATTTTTAGCCCATCTGGTGACCATGATCTAAGATCATATTTTGCATCTCTTCCAGCCCATGAAACACTTGTTAGCTTGGTTTGCCAACCAGCTTTGCTTGTTGAAAGAACCCCAAATTCTTTTTCAATGTTGAATGTAAATTCACCTTCCATGCTTTCCTCCATTTTTTGGTATTATTCATATAAATAACTGATATATACATTATAGTTATTTTTGTCAATTTTTTAAACTTTTTTATAAAAAAAATGAAAAAAAAGTTGCAATTATTTGCAATATACGCTAAAATATTTGTAAGAGTGTTTAAAAATAAGATGCGAGGGGATAGTCTTGCTTGTTTAATTACGAACGCGTCGCTTTTTTAATTGGACATTTGAAACACTTTGTTATTTATTGTGTTAGAGAAAATCTTTAACAATGCCTAAATTACAAGGAGTCTTGTATGAAAAAATTGATAATAGCAGGTATGTTTATTGCATTGCTCGTGTTATCAGGATGTGAGTCTACACCCGAAGAGACAACTGATTCAATGGAAGTGCAACCAACAACTGAACTTAGTTTAGCCGATGCAAATGAAGCCCTTAAAGTCGATATTGCAAAAGCTCGAGAGATGGCAATTGAAGCCGGAGCAGAAGATTATTTTGCCGATGAGTTAATGGTTGTAGATGTTGCATCCAGTGAAGCTCATACAGTATATGAAGACGGCGGTGATGAACAATCATTTAATGATGCTGCAACCGATATCTTATATCAATATAGAGCTATTGAACAAATTACCCTTGCTGAAAAAGCAAAAATGAAAATTGATGAAATGGGTTTTGAATCTTATGATTCTACTAGTTATGCAGAAGGTATGGAAGCTGCAGCCAAAACAGATGAATTGTTTGTTTCTGGTGCTGACGGTAAAACTTTATATGATGAAGCAAAAAAAGCTCTTGATGCCTATAACCAAGTATTACTCACAGCTTTTTCTTCTTTAGCTGAAGAAAAAAGAGCAGAATTTTTGGCTGTAAAAGAACAAGCAGATGAAATTAAATCTAATGTTGCCGACAAAGATAATTATAACAACGCTGTTGTATTTTTCACCCAGGGGAATGCTGACTTAAATACTAACACAGCAGAAGGTGCAGAAGCTGCTCTTGAAAACTTCACCGTTGCTGCTAGTTCAATGACTGCGGTTTTCGAAACAGTTACAGAAAAAAGAAGGCTTGCTTTAGAGGCTATGGAAAGAGCAAGACAACGAGCAGAAACAGCTGACGCAGTTGCTGAAAGTGCAGATGCTCAAGTACCTCTAGCAGATGTAGAAGCACTTGAAACACTTAGCGAAGAAGAAACTCAAGGAGGCGAATAATGAAAAAGGTACTGTTGATTACAATTATTTTTCTATGCGTAGCAATATCTTCTCTTGCAGCACAAAGTTATAAAAACAACGAATTTGCACAATTGGCTCGCCAATATAACGAAAGATCACAAACTGCATTTGATAATGGTGAATACGATTTAGCAGTTGAGTATTCTTTACTTGCAGAAGAAAATGCAGAGCTTTCAGAACTTTATATATCTGAAATGCTTGCAAAATATGAAGCAAATACTCGCATTATATATGCACGAAATAGAGTAGTGTATGCTCGAGGAATCAGTGCTGATGTGTATTATCCAATGGCATTTGAAACTGGTGAAGTAGCATTAGAAAATGCGCTGTTAGCCTATGAAATGGAAAACTGGGCAACTGCAACATTGTATGCAGAAGAATCTTTAGCAGCCCTAGATGGAATTAAAGAAGTTAAACCACTTCCTGAGTACTATGTTGTAACTCCTTGGTCACAATCTAAAGATTGTTACTGGAATATTTCAGGTAAGCCATATGTATACAATAATCCGTTGCTTTGGGAAAACTTATACCAATCAAACAAAGATTCTATGAGTGATCCTAATAATCCTGATTTAATTCACCCAGGTATGAAAATGTACATACCAAGTTTAACTGGTGAAATTCGTGAAGGTGTATATTCACCAAACGTTTCATATGATACATACGGTGCGCAAGAATAGCGTATAATAAAAGGCATTCAGATAACTGAATGCCTTTTTTATTGGTTAGATTTCACTTTTTTCACTTTGGCAGTAATACATTAAAGCCGTAGCCATTAAAGCATGGACATAAGGTTCTTTGCCCATGTTTGCTTTTACCTCTGTAACAGGCACAGCTTTAAAGCTTACAAACTCATCATCATCTAGGTTTAGTGTGTGTGTGTTTTTTAAATGTTTTGCGCAGTAAATATGAAGGGTGTTTTTATAAATCGCAGGGTTTGGATTTATTGAGCCAAGATGAATTACTTCTCCTGCCTCATAACCTGTTTCTTCTAAAAGTTCTCTCTTTGCTCCAATAAGCGGATCCTCACCTTTATCTACAACACCCCCTGGGAACTCTGTGCTTAGTGATTCACTTCCGTGCCGCCATTGTGAAACCATTAAAAAACAATCCTCTGTAATGCCGTATTCCTGATACGCCTGGTCTTTATCTAAAAAAGGAACAATAATTGCCCAGTCAGGTGCATCTAAAACAATAAAAGTGGATACATTTCCTTCTGGTGAAACTGCACTTTGGGTGTTGATATCCATTATTCTTGTTTTTAATAAGAGTTCTTTGTTTAAACTTTTCCATTCTAATTTTTTGCCCATTTTTTTTCTCTCGATTGATAAAATTTTTAATTATATGTCTTGTTTTTTGAGTCTATCACATGTATAATATATGTAAGACATTATGTCAAGTTGTATTGCATTGTTATTAGTAACATGTATTGAATAAAAGTTTTAATTATGTATATCTACTATATGCATAATCACTATCTTGTAGGGGGACACAATGGCAATTATAGCAATTTCAAGACAGGTTGCAGCACTTGGAGATGAAGTAGCAAGTGAATTAGCAAAAAAACTTGGTTATACATTTGTTGGTAGAAAAGAAATTGAAAAAAAAATTATCGAACTTGGCTTTGCAGAAGAAAAGCTTGAAAAGTATGATGAAAGAAAACCTGGATTTTTTGCGTCATTAGCAAAAGATAGGGACGAATATCTTGACTACTTACAAACTGCTGTGTTAGAGGCTGCTTCTCAAGGGAACTGTATTTTAATTGGCCGTGGTGCCTTTGTTATATTAGAAAATGTACCAAACCTCTTATCTGTTCGTTTTGTTGCAAAAGAAGATGTTAGAATCGAAAGGCTCATGAAAGAATTTAGCTGGGATGAAAAACAAGCTTTGAAACGGATAGAAGAAAGTGATACAAATAGGGTTGGTTTTCATAAAAGTTTTTTTAATCTTTCTACGGAAGATTCATCTTCATTCCATATGGTATTAAATACAGGTGTTTTTGATAAAGAAACAGCAGCTGGGATGTTAACAGAAATGATAAGTAGTCTAATAACACCTCAAATGGAAGAAGAGGGAAGTAGAAAAATAGCTGAGCTTTTGGATGCTCAAAAGCTTGTGAATAAATTAATATTTGAGCATAAGCTAAACATAAACTTTTTAAGAGCAGTTATTGAGGGGAATACGGTAACACTACAGGGTATTGCAGATTCTGCGGTGCTTGTTGAGAAAGCTGTGTCAATTTCAAAAGAAATAATGAATGATAAAAATATAGAGTCTGCAATCAGCATTGTTCAAGACTTTAAGGCTTATCCTTAAACAATGACTGATTTTTTTGACATAACTTCAATTATTCTTGTTTTAAGTTTTTCTGTGTCGTTGGGTTTTTTTATTAAGTGGTTCTATTTGCTTGTAAAAATTCGATCAAAAGCTAACGACACAGTATCAAAAGCCTGTCGGCACTGTATGGAGGCAGCATGTACCTTTTTTAGTGTATGTATTGCGAGTGCAGCGGTAGTTATTATTGCAACAGACTGGGACGCTATCTTAGCAAGCTATTTTTTTGAAGACTATTTCTATTATTTTGTGATTTTTATTTCAACACTCGTATTCATACTCTTCTTTAGAGTGCTTGCACCGGTCTTTTTAGGTATTTATGTATTATACTGCGCTGTTTTTGCTTTTTTGCTTATTCACTCTTACTCGATGATACCAAAGGATTATTCTTTTGAACTTAGTCAAGGTGAATCACTAGAGTTTCAAACACTTACCATTTCATATAGAAATTTACTTCCGCTTCCACGGTATTGGATGAGTATGCCTATAGTATCTTCTGGTGACGTCAGTACTGTGCAAGAGGAAGAAATCTTTTCTTATTCAATTTCAAAAGTTGGAGAAGATTCACTGCTTTCAACTGCAATAAAGATGTTTTCAAGTTTAATGCTTGAAACAAACAGTCATACCGAAATAATTCGTATCGATGGTTTTCTAATTCAAGGAGAAGAGTCAAAAATTGAATTATCTGTACATGTTCAGGACTCAAAGATAATATACGAAACTTTTTAGTTTTGGCGGTTTACATTTACACCTTTTCTTGTTATACTTGAAAACATGAGAACAGCAGATGCATTTACATGGGTTAGAATAATCTTCGCTCCAATATTTTATGTTTTATTTATGATTCCCGAATGGACAGGACTTCATTCGCAAATTATGCTAATCATTTTATGGCCCTTGCTTATTTTTGCAGAATTTACTGATTTTTTAGATGGCTATTTTGCAAGAAAGCACAATGCAGTCAGTGATTTTGGCAAATTTTTTGATCCTTTTGCCGATGTTATTTTGCATTTAACAGCATTTTTTTGCTATGCATCTATAGGTTTAATGCCAATATGGTGTCTTTTACTTATTACCTTAAGAGAAATTTCTATTCAATTTGTTCGTTTGATGGCTCAACGTGAAGGTGTTGCGATGGGTGCTGCAATGGGTGGGAAGATAAAAACAGTACTCTATATTGTTACGGGGATGTTTTCTTTGATACTCGTTACTCTTGTTCGCTTTGGCCTTGCAGGGTCTACACCGATGAACATCCTTGTTAGCGCTAATATTGTATTGTATATAGTCTGTGTGTTAGCATCTTATGCGTCCTTTGCACACTATATTTTGTTGTACTTTAAAGCGAAAAAAGCTAGAGAATTATAAAAAAGCAAGAAAATATAAAAAAAAGCAAAAAAAAACGAAAAAAAGTGAAAAAAGTTTAAAAAGGTTGTTGACACAAAATATGTGTTTATGATATATTATCAACACTCGCCGCTGATGAGTTGCAGAAGCACAAGCAGAGAGAGCGAGAAGAGAACATTGAGAGATAAATAGGGAAGGAAAGAAAGATAGTTAAAATTGAAAAGTTTTAATAGTACATAAGCAATTATGTAGCAAAAGAGAGCGTGAAGCTAGGTTAAGAAATTAATTTAGTGGAAGAAAAAAAACACGA
>CAYJMR010000024.1:14719-17718 GCA_964371375.1 uncultured Treponemataceae bacterium | reverse complement strand
TTCTTTCTCCACTTGAAAAATCTATTGTAGTTTGTATAATGTATATATGAAACAAAATCAAATTGTTGTACCGGTGGTCATCATTGCCTTATCGATTGTTATAGCTTCTGCTTTTATTGCGTTTGGGCTCTTTAATGTAACAGCTACTGACAGAACTGTTACAGTGAGAGGACTTTCAGAGCATGAATATGATGCCGATTTTGCTGTTTGGCCTATGAAATTTAGTGTATCAGGAAATGATTTAGCAGTTGTACGTGATGACATTACCAATAAACTGAACATTGTTAGCGCTTATCTTGATAGATTTGGTTTTGCAGAAGATGAAATCACAATAAAAGAAGCTTCCGTAACCGATGCACTTTCAAACTATTATTCTGCAAATGATGCCCCATTTAGATATATAGCAGAAATTACAGTCTTTGTTCGATCTTCAAATGTTGAGGTTGTAAAAACTGCTTTAGCATCTTCTCTTGATTTAATTGGGCAAGGGATTGCACTTAGAAATGAGTACGACTCACAGGTACAGTATTTGTTTACCAAACTCAACGATGTTAAGCCTCAGATGATTGCCGAAGCAACCGAAAATGCTAGAGAGGCAGCGGAGCAATTTGCTATAGATTCTGGAAGTGAGGTAGGAAAGATAGTTAGTGCTTCACAAGGTTTATTTTCAATTGAAGATGCCAGTCCTGGACTCCCTGAAAAAAAAATCGTTCGTGTGGTAACGACTGTTGAATATTTTTTAAAAGACTGAGTTTTGCATTTTTTTGCGAAACGGAATTTATATAATGGATTAAAACATGATTAGTTTAATTGTAAAACTTTTAAAGGGGTTAAATGATAATTCTCACCCCGGTGAAATTGCACACGCTGCATCGTGTGGTTTGGTTTTGGGGCTTATGCCAAAAGATAATCTTTTGTGGTACCTTATTTTTATTGTGTTTTTATTCTTGAGAATAAATAAGGGAGCTTTTTTTCTTATAATTTTGCTAGGTTCTCTTTTGCCAATTTTTCTTGACCCCATATTTGACACTATTGGATATACCATTTTGACTATCGATTTCATAGCCCCCTTTATGGCAACGTTTTTAAACATCCCGCTTATGGCATACACAAAGATTAATAATTCTGTTGTTATGGGCTCTCTTTTATTCTCGATAGTTGCCTATGTTCCGATGTATTTGTTTGGAAGGGCTTTTGTTGCAATATGGAGAAAAAAACTTAGTCCAATACTTGCAAATAATAAAATTGTAAAGGGTTTTATGAAGCTTCCAATTGTAAGCACTATTTACAAAGCATATTCAAAAGTGGAGGCAATTCGTGGCTAAAGAAAAAGAAACAGTAACAAAGAAAACTACAGCATCAAAAGCTTCCATAAAACCGAACGAGGATAAAGGCTTGTCTAAAGGAGCTAAAAAAGGTTCGAAAACTATAAAGCCTGGTAAAAAAGTTAAACAAAAAAAAGAAAAAAAACCAAAGGGTAGAGTAAGAATTGGTCCTTTAGTTTTAGTCATTGTGCTTGTTGCAGGTGGCATTGTTTTTGAAAGGCTTTTTTTGGATATGTTTGTAAAAAACCTCATGGTTTCAGTAATAGAATCTGAATATGGAGCTAAGTGCGATATTGAAAATGTTGACTTAGAACTTATGGATGGTTCGTTGGTAGTTGAGAATTTTGCCCTTGCAGATAAAGCTAGTCCTATGAAAAACCTTTTTGAATTTTCACGCTCAAGCATCGATTTTGATATGACACAGGTTTTTCTTGGTCGATTTGTTGCGGATGAGCTCAGTATTGAAGGTGTTTTGCTCGGAACGGAGAGGGAAACATCGGGGGAACTGAAGCGGATTATTCCTGAAGCAGAGCCAAAAGAAGACACGAAAGAAGGAAAGTTTGCACTGGCAATTTCTGATTCAAAACAAAATTTAAGTTCTAATTCAAAAAATATAATTGAGCAAGCTGTAGAAACATATAATCCTGAAAATATGCTTTCTTCTTATTTAGAAAACTTGCAAATTCCTGAAATGATTGATGCGGCAGAAAAAACAGTTGAGGATATTACCGTGTACTGGCAAAATGCAGCGCCAAATCTGGAAGAATCTGGGAATGAGCTTTTTGATTCTGTTGAAGAGGTACAAGCACTGCTGGACTCTGATACAATTGATGCAGGAAAAATACGCGATGGTATTTCATCCATTCAAAACCTAGTTGAACAAGGGCAAGCTTTGCAAAGTCAAGTGAGCCAAGTATCAGAGAGGCTTGAAAGAGACATTGATACAGTAGGAACCCTTTCTGATGAAATTGAAAGCGCAATAAGATCTGATACAAACTTTATACAAAGTGAAATTGAAAAAATAACATCATTTACTTTTTCTGATGCACAAGGGATGGTGAGCTCTACGTTTGAAGGTTTAATTGTGGGTATTTTAGGAGATTATTATCCTACGGTTCAAAAAGTCTTAGATGTTCTTTCAAATGTAAAGGCTGCATCTTCAGAAGAAGCTCAAGAAGAAAAACAGGCTTTTGAAAGGCTTAGGGGTCGAACAATTCAGTTTAACGCACAAATGCCAAGTTTTCTTATTCGCAATGTGACCTTTTCAGGTTCAGATTCTGGTGAATGGGTTTCTGTTTCAGGTTTTGCCCATGATATTTCTAACGATCCCGATTTAATACAGAAGCCTGCTGTTGCAAATTTAGATCTTTCACTCGCAGATTTTTCGGGTAAGCTTGACGCTATCGTAGATTTGCGAACTCTTACCGACAGCTTTCCTGTTGAGCTTGATTTTGAAGGTAGTGGGCTTGATACAAATTCGTTTACATCATCATCAACCCTTGGAGTTCCAAGTATAGGTGGAGATGCAGATATTGAAGCAGCGCTGAATTTTGAGCTAGCAGGAGATTTTGAGGCGACAGCAAATTTTGATTTTAACCCGGCACTTCTTTCGGTTGAATCATTTGAGCCCAATACAGTATACGAAATGTACTCAAATATTTTAAGAGCAATAGA
>CAYJMR010000024.1:0-14619 GCA_964371375.1 uncultured Treponemataceae bacterium | reverse complement strand
CTTGCAGGAATTCAAGAAGAGCTTGAAGGACGTCTTAGAGACCAAGCAGGAGGGGCTGTGAAGGACGGTGTTCAAGAAGCCGCTTCAGGGTTATTGAAAGGATTGTTTTAGGAGCAGAGAATATTTAGAATAGAGCACCTTGTTTATACGGAGTAGACAAGGTGTTTTTTTCTCTACCTTGTTGACAAAGCAATAAACTCATGCGACAATATTTATAGAAATTTTTCACTTTGAGAAAAGGTAACATAAGGATTGTATAGTATATGAAAAAAATATTGGTGATTGGTAGTTTAAATGTTGATATGGTGGTGCAAGTTGACCATATACCTGCTACAGGAGAAACCATTCTTGCAAGTAGTGAAGTAGAGTATGTTGCTGGTGGCAAAGGTGCAAATCAAGCGTATGCAGTTGGACGACTTGGAGGCAATGTTACAATGCTCGGAGCCGTAGGCGATGATTCATATGCAGATATGGAGCGGGAAAGTTTGAGCTCTGTTAATGTTGATGTATCAAAGCTTTTAGTTAAAAGTAATACTGCAACGGGTATTGCATGGATACCGGTAAATGCACAAGGAAATAATAGTATTATAGTACTTCCTGGGGCAAACAATAAGTTGTCGGTAGACGATATTCATGCTAATGAAGAATTAATAAAAACCTCTGACATAATAATTATGCAGATGGAAATACCGATAGATACTATACTTGCCGTTGCAAAGTGTGCAAAAAAGTATGGGAAAATGGTTATCCTTGATCCAGCCCCTGTTCCTAAAATTTTCCCTGAAGAACTTTTTCAATACATAGATGTAATAAAACCCAATGAAACAGAGTTTTCACAAATTTTAGGTGAGACGGTGAGTGACTTTATGGTGGGAAGTGAAAAGCTTCGCCAAAAGGGGGTACCTATTGTTATTGTAACACTAGGACCTGAAGGTTTGTTAATTAATTCGGATGAAACAGGAGTCCAAAAAATACCTGCATCCCCTGCACCTGTTGTTGATACAACGGCAGCCGGGGATACTTTTACTGCGGCTTTTGCAATACAAATAGCAAAAGGAAAAGGACTTTTAGAGGCTGTACAGTATGCTAATAAAGCCTCATCTATTACGGTGTCTAGAAAGGGAGCGCAGAGCTCTATTCCGTCTGCAGAAGAAGTAAAGGCAAAGGCAGAATAGTTTTTTGGTCTTAGCCCTCTTGCTTTTCTCTAAATCTGTGATATAATAAATGTACGTAATTTAAAATCTAGAATGACTAAAGAAGTCAATGGAGGAAAAATGAAAAAAACATTTCGTATTGCCAGTATTATTTTGCTGGTAGCGTTAATTTTCGGTTGTGTAACTGCACCCGAAAGAGATCCAAATGCAGAATATAGTTTAACTATTTTGCACACAAATGACCACCATGGAGCAGTTCTTGCAAAAGATGGCGAGGGTGGATTAGCAGAAAGAGCAACCTTTATCAATGGTGTTCGAGCAGAAAATGAAAATGTACTTGTGCTAGATGCAGGTGATATCAATACTGGCTCAGCAATTTCAAACATGTTTGGAGCCGAAGTGGATCTTAAAGCATACGACTTAATGGGGTATGAAGCGGTAACACTTGGAAATCACGAATTTGATGGCACACATGAAAAAATGGTTAATCAAGTTGCAATGGCCGAGTTTGAATGGCTTTCTGCAAATATCATGGCAGGAAACGGCTATTTTGTTGAACCATACGTTGTAAAAGATTATGAAGGTTTTAGAGTTGGTATTTTTGGTTTAACAACAAATAGAACGCAAGTTATTGCAAGCCCTTCTGAACACTTAGATTTTATTAGTGAAATTGAAGCTGCAGAAAAAATGGTTGATAGATTGCGAAACAAAGAAAAGGTTGACATTGTTATAGCTCTTGGACACCTTGGAACAGTAAAAGAATCAGAAACATTTACAACTTCAAACGATGTTATCGCTGCTGTTGATGGAATTGATATTTTTATCGATGGACATTCACATACCTTCTTTGAAAGTGCTGTAGAAGAAAATGGTACAATTCTTGTTAGTGCAAACGAATGGGGAAAATTTGTAGGACAAATGGACCTAAAAATTGTAGACGGAAAAATTGTATCTTATGACTGGATGCCTGTTGCAATTACAACAGAAGCGTTCCCACCTGATGCAGAAGCTGTAGCCCTTATTCAACCATATGTTGATATTGCAAACGAAAGTTTATTAGACGTAGTTATGATAACAAGCGAAATGTTTGATGCTGGTGACAGAGCAAGCCGTAAAGAAGAAACCGCCCTTGGAAACCTTGTAAGTGATGCTCAAGTTGAGTATCTTGCTTCAACTGGTGTAATGGTTGATTTTGGATTTACAAACGGTGGAAATATTCGTGCTTCTCTTCCTGAAGGAGATGTTACAAAAGAAGATATTTTAACAATGCTTCCATTTGAAAACTATGTATACGTTCTTGATCTCAAAGGAACAGATGTAATTGCATTGTTTGATTTTATCGGTTCAATTCCTCAAGGTGCAGGTGGTTGGGCTCAAATGTCTGATGAGGTAAGTTACACAATTACCTATGTAGGCGGGACAGGTACTATATCTAATGTTATGATTGGTGGTGAGCCAATTGATCCTAATAGAACATATCAAATAGCTGTAAATAATTACCTTGCAGGTGGTGGAGATGCTTACGAACCTTTAACAAAGGCAGTAGCATCATACAACACTTCTATGTTAATGAGTGACATTGTTGTATGGTACGCAGAAACCCTACCACAACCTATTGCACCGTCAACAGATGGAAGAATTACCGTTATTGGTGGTGTTCAATAATTTGATTAATGCATAATTATTTTGGAAAGTCTGCTCTTATGGGCAGGCTTTTTTATTTGGTATTTTGTCACAAAAGTGCTTTTATTTTATTACAAAATGTATTATATTTAACAAGTACATAATATCCGAAATGTTCTTTTGGTTGCGACTTTCTCGCATAAACAAAGTTGAATGGTTAGTACAAATGCCAGGGATTGTAGGGGCCGCGTAGCGGTTCGCGACGGCAGGGTTTTGCTCGCGGCAAACCCGCAGGAGCGAATGGAGCCGAATGGCGGAACCCCGGAAAGCCCGACCGCTTGCGGGGGCACAAAAACAATTAAAATGAATTTTATATATGACAGGAGAAATATATGTCACTTGAAGAAAGAGTAAAAGAGGCCCTTGAGGCTGTTAGACCACAATTGCAACGTGATGGGGGAGACCTCGAGTTTGTAAGTGTGAGTGAAGAAGGGAAGGTTTCTGTAAAGCTACTGGGTGCCTGTAATGGATGTCCTATGTCTACAATGACCTTAAAACAAGGGATTGAGGCTTACTTGAAAGAAGAAATTGCGGAGGTAACGGAAGTCGTTCAGGCTTTCTAAAATAATATGGAAATAAAAAAAGATTCAGTCGTAAATATCGACTACACCCTAAAAAATGAAAAGGGCGATGTGATTGACACATCAAAAGACATGGGGCCGTTGGAATACATTCATGGCTATGGTAATCTTATTCCTGGGCTTGAAAAAGAGTTAGAAGGGAAAAAGGCTGGTGACAGTTTTACTGTTGCTATAAAGCCAGAAGATGGTTATGGTGAGTATTCTGATGAATTGGTTGTAGAAGTTCCTAAGGCAAATTTTGAAGTTGATGCTGAGATTCAAATTGGTATGCAATTTGAAGCGGGCCCAAGAATTGTTACTGTTACCAAGATTGAAGGTGACACGGTAACTATTGATGCAAACCATGAGCTTGCAGGGCAAACTCTTAATTTTGAAGTAACTATTGAATCTGTTCGAGAAGCAACAAAAGACGAGATTGCGGCCTTTGTTTCATCATCAGGTTGTGGGTGCGGTAGTTCTGGTTCTGACAGCGGTTGCGCTCCATCAGATTGTTCGAGCTGTGGTGGTGGTTGCGGCTGCGGCTGATAAATATTTAGAAAAGCATTTTGAAGTTGTTTTACGATTTTGAAATGCTTTTTTTTATGAGTTCGTTAGCAGTTTTTTCGGGGCTGAGTCCTTCTGTATTTATTATAATATCTGCTAATGAGCGGTAACCTTCACTTCTTCTTTCATACTGTTCGTAAAATACTTTTCGCATTTCCTGTTCACCTTGTGGGTCTGCATATAAAAAAGTTGCTGGAATACTATTCGTTTTTTTTGTGTTTTGTAAAATTCGTTCAAAGGCAATTTGTTTTGGCACATCCAGGTACGCAAAGATGCCGACCGATTTTAAGAGTTTTAATGCTTCTGTGTTTTCCCCTACGCCCCCACCGGCAGCGACAACGCATTTAATACCTGAGATTCCTACAACAAGGTTATTTGAGGCCTCAACAAAGAACTTACATGCTTCTTCTTCTGCTTTTTGAAAAGCTACCACTCCTTCTTGTGTGTACAATTCTCTGCAAGTTTTTCCTGTTTGTTTTTCAATTATATGGTCAATGTCAAAAAATGGAACCTCTAAGCCAGAGGCAAAAAGCTGTCCTGCTGTTGTTTTTCCAGAATGTTTAACACCTATTAAAATGATACATTTATTCATATATATAATATCGTTACATTTTTTATTTTTGAATAGTTCTTTATTGCAATAAACTATATTTTACGTTATTATAAATAATGAGTTTATTTATTTCTCTAGCAATTTGTTTTATACCTCTTCTTTTGGCAATTATTCTTTGCATAGTTTTTATAAAAGATTTTAAGGTTATTTTTGCCCTTAGTTCCGTATTTTTTGGTTTTATTGCAATTGTATTAATTATAGTTGTGAGGACTATTGTAAGTGATGTTAGCTCAATTTTTTCCTTTTCGCTTGAGGGGCTTATCGGGATAGTTATTTCAACTATCTTTTTTGCCTTTGTGGAAGAATCTGTTAAAATGCTTTTAATCCCTTTGTTTCCAAAAAAAATTGCTACATTAAAAAACTTTATGTTTGCTTGTCTTATTTTTGGGTGTACGGTTGGTTGTGTTGAAACGCTTATGTACTTAGTAACAGGATTTTCAGGGACTATTACGCGTTTGTTTACGGCGGTAGTAATTCACACCCTTTGTGCCCTCTTGTCCGGTTATTATGTGTGGGCTCTTAAAAACAAAGTGCGATACATAGGCCCCTTTTTAATGAGTATTTTACTACATTCGCTTTATAATTATTTTATTGCACAAGTCTCACCTTTGAGGTGGTTTGCGGTTGTAATTCTTTTATTTGCCCTTTTACGTTGTAGGGTAAACTATGTTACACTAAAGGAAAAAACAGAAAGTCTTGGTCTTCCATCTTGACGAACACATTGTATTTATGGTAATATAAGAACACTGTAGAGTGCTACAGAGAAGAATAGGGCCTATAGCTCAGTTGGTTAGAGCAACGGACTCATAACCCGTTGGTCCTTGGTTCAAGTCCAAGTGGGCCCAAAGTGAAAAGCTAAGTTTTTTGAAACTTAGCTTTTTTTTTAGGAGAAAAAGAAAATGAAAAAAGTAACATTATGTTTGGTTGCAGCGACAATCCTACTATTAACGGCATGTGCTGAAAAAACAACAGAAATCAGTGTAAGCCAAAAGTATCAAGACGTTTTACAAAGTTATAATCTAGCTGATATAGCAGAATCTTTTGTGGAAACAGAAGAAGGAACAATTGTATATACAATTTCTGAGAAAGTACGTAGTACAATGAGTGAAGAAACGGAAACTCAGCTAGAAACAAATATTGAAGAATTTATTGCAAATATTAAAGAACAAAATGCTGATATAATTATTGATATTGCATTCAGTGAGGATGGAACAGTGTTGGAAGGAACTGTTACCGATGCTGCTGGGTCTTCAAATGGGATGCTTTTTTTAATTCTCCCATCTTATCCTGATATTGTGCTTATGCAAATTTTGGCAGGTATTGAGCCAACTGGGATTACCTTTAAAATGACCGATGCAGAAACTTCAGAAGTTTTTGAGCAAGAAATACCTTTTTAAGTTTTTAACCTTTTAGGGAAAAGCTAAGCCATGATAGGCTTAGCTTTATTTTTTTATTGGATTATCCCAATTCCAGTTGGTATAAATCGCATAGGCTAAAATAATTTCTCCGTCAGGATATTCAGTAAAGCCTGCAATTGAGTTCCCAACCCTAAAGGTTGGTTCAAAATATTGCTCTTCTTTCGGGGCTGCATTTGGGCCTGTGATGCCCATTTCAGTGTGCTTATCAATAATAATCCACATCCCATTGTCCAGTCTAAAACTCTTTCCATCTTTGCTTACTTCAGTAATTGTACCCTCAATGTTTACTGCTACATCACTTGTAATTTCAATGAGGTCATGTTCTTCGTCATTAGCAACACGAGGTGTATCTGCTTTTTGGAGGGATTCACAACTTATAAGCACAAATATACAAAGGGCAAATATTGTTTTGAATACAATGTTAGTAGCCATCTTTTCTCCTCTAGTGAGCAATATTTTACTTAAGCTTTATCTTAAAATATATCGAAGTATAATCATTAAGATTTGTTACATTGTCTGCAGTACTGTAAAATCCAGTTTTGTGATACAGCGAATTTGACAAACCCAGAACATATTTTTCAGAGGCCAATTGATGTTCATACGAAAATCCTGTTATAGATATTAATGTAAATCCAGGTGAGCCATTTTCAGGGACTGAGCCGGCAATAGTGTGCATTCCGTTTATTATGGACCATAAAGAAAAAGTTCCAATTTTTTTATTTCCAACCGAGAGATTGAATTTAATGTTCTCACCCGTAGAAAGGTCATAATCTCTTCTTTCTTCTCCAGTTTCAGGCTTTCCAATTTCATCTGAAATAAAGTAATAGTATTCTGAAGAACCCAAAATGAGCCAATTTAGGTGGAGAGACCAATTGAGTTGGCTTTCTTTAGGGAGGTACACCTTTTGTTTAAAGGTGAGACCAACTGAGTTTGCATTATACCACAGATCTTCTGAGAGGATAACATCATAGTGTTGTCCTATGCCAAAAGTTGTGTCGGCATTTTTTTCATTCCACGGAGGCGCAATTGACCATAAAAGCCCACTAGAAAAAAGAGAAAAGGAATAATAATATCTATTCCAGTCAACTTGTGTTTGAATATCAAAGTGTGAAAAAGGTGTTTTAGTTTCATGTCCATAGGGATTCCCGTACACAAGCCCAAGGCTAGCACCTAGTGTGACTGGAAAATCTTCTACTTCTTGAAATTCTAATCTGTTCTCGATTTTGCGAAATGATGCAACAGATCCAAGACTAAAACCAACATTTAAAGATTCAATTTTTTCATTAACACGCATTGCAGGTTTACCTGTAATTGCAACATTTAAGGAGCCCATGGGGCTTAATACAAGTGAAAACCATGAATCATTATTTTCTGCTTCTAAAAAAAGACGGTGTAACATTTCACCCATAGCAGCGCCACTTACAGTTGTTACAATAAAATCATTTATGGATGGCTTTTCTGTTTCCATAAATATTTCCCAAAAAACACTACCGATTACTGTTGGAACGAGTGATTCCCAGTAGTTGAGGTTGTTTGCTCGTCCTGCAATAAAGTAAAAGGATCCCTGATATGGGTGTCCAAGCTGATTAACTGAAAACTCATCTTGATCCCACACCCATGGATTAGTTAGATTCTCATACATAGAATCCCATGTGATGTAAGCATATGGAGCATTGCGAACATAGCGATTTATACCTAAAAGAATTAAGTCACTTGCTATTGCTTCGGTGATAGGTAGCCACCAGTTTTTATTAACTTTAAACGTTATGTCATCATCTTGGGAGCTGGTGTCAGAAAAAGTTGTTTCTTGAGAGACAACAGGTAAAGTGCAAATGATTAAAATAATAAGGACTAATAGAATTTGTTTCATCATAGAATACCTCGCAATAACAGTATACTTTATATCATAGCATAATGTGAAATCAATGTCCATTATATAAAAAGATAGAAGACCTATGATGCTGAAAAGGAAAATACAATGGATTGTCAAGAATATTTATTTTTGATATACTCAGATTCAATGTTGGTATTTGCTGGGGAAAGGCTTCAGTGAATATAGTAATGTAATGGAATTATGTTATATCAAATTTGAGTATTCAAGAACTTAAATATAGCATAAGGAAAAAGAATCAGGAGAACGTATGAAAAAATTAGGAAAGGTTGTTTTTTTACTAATGGTATGTATTGCTTTGGCTGCATGTGTAAGCCCAAGTGAAAGAGATGCAAAAGCACCTATTGGTGTAATTAGCGCAATGAGTGTAGAAATTGAATACTTGTTAACACAAGCAGAAATAGACACTGTTGAAGTTATTGGTGGTGTAGAATATCATGTTGGACGCATTGCAGGAAAAGACATAGTTTTAGTACAAGCCGGAATCGGAAAAGCATTAGCCGCTGCGGGAACAGCAACACTTATAAATGAATTTAATGTATCTTCAATTATCTTTACAGGAATAGCAGGTGGTGTAGCAGATGAAACATCTATAACAGATGTTATTATTTCTACTGCTCTTGTTACACATGATTACGGTGATGAAACAAACGATGGTTTTGTATGGGAGCCTAATGCTGGTATTGATGAAACAGGGCTTATTCCCGCAGACCCTATGCTTATTGAAAAAGCCTACGCTGCTGCTGTTGCAGTTTGTGGTGAAGAAAAAGTATTTAAAGGTGTAATTGCAACAGGAGATCAATTTGTTGCCAGCGAAAATACAGTACGCTTTTTACAAGAACAGTTTAATGCGTATGCCACGGAAATGGAAGGATCTTCTATTGCTCGTGTTGCATACCAATACGGGGTACCATATGTTGTTGTAAGAACACTTTCTGATAAAGCTGATGGCGCTGCGCATGATGCCTATGATAACTGGTTTAAAATAGCTTCAGATAATTCAGGAAAAATTGTTATTTCATTACTTGAATCATTATAAAATAGTATAGAGACCTAAGCCGTACAAATTTTGTACGGCTTTTTTATTTAAGTTTTTCAAAAATATCTTTTAAATCTTCTTTGTCAATTTTGCATGTTTTTCTGTCGAAGCTTAGAAGTCCATTTATTTCTTCTTCAACATCTGAAAGTTGGGTATAAATACTTGCACAAAGACCTTGTCGTTTTGCAAACACAATTTGATTTTCAAATAAATCTTTTACGGCTTTTACAAAATCACCCCTAGTTTGAAGTTTTTTATAGCTAAAGGTTTTTTCTTGCCCTGTTCCTGTTTGCTCTTTGTATGAAAAGCCTCCAAACTCACTTAAAATAACACTACGCTTTTTTCTATCTTTTCTAAACTTGTACGGTCTAAAATAAATGTGAAGACTTTTAAAATCGCCAAGCCCTTGGTCGTGCCATCCACTTGCATGGTCAATTACACGTGTTGGGTCAAGTCTTTTTGTGAGCTTATAGGCCTTGTTTGAATCAAACTGCCCCCATCCTTCATTGAAAGGAACCCATAACACAATGGACGGAACATTTTTTAATTGATGGAGCATTTCTTCATACTCTTTCCAAAATTGTTCTCTTCCTTCTTTATCTTCTCTTGCAAAAGCCTTGTAGTTTGAGTCTTTTAGCTTAAAAGGCAAAAAAGCAGGGGCGGTAATTGTTGAAAGTTTATAGTTTCCACCTCCATTTATCATGTCTTGCCAAACGAGTATTCCGATTGTATCGCAGTGGTAGTACCAACGCATTGGCTCTACTTTAATGTGTTTTCGTAAAGTATTAAAGCCAAGCGCTTTCATTTTTTCTATGTCGTACTTTAAGGCCTCATCACTTGGAGCTGTGTACAATCCATCACTCCAATATCCTTGGTCAAGCACACCGTTGTTAAAATATTCTTTACCGTTCAAGAAAAGGCGCTTGGTTCCGCTTGCATCTTCTTGAATTGTCATTTCTCTCATTGCAAAGTAGCTTTTTACAAGGTCGTCTTCAAGCGTAATTCTAACATCGTATAAGTGTGGATTTTCGGGTGACCATGCGGTATAGTTATTCATGGAAATAGGGATTTGCTTATTTGTAGGAATCTCATGTGTAATTCCGTCAAGTGTGAACTCACATGTAGAATCAATAGTAGTATGTACAGTAACGAGTACTTCTTCTTTTTTGCAGTTTGGCACAAAATCAATAGTGCGTATGTAATTAGTAGGAACACTTTCTAGCCATACCGTTTGCCAAATTCCGCTTTGTGGTGTGTACCATATACCGCTATGTTTTGTTTTTTGCTTTCCTCTTGGTTGCGTTCCAAAATCTGATGGATCTACAACTTGAACTACTAATTCATTCCCTTCTTCTACTAATAAGTCTGTAATATCAAAATAAAAAGCAGTGTAGCCTCCTTTATGTTCTCCTGCACTTTTCCCATTGATAAATACGCTTGTATGCCAATCGACGGCTCCAAAATGTAATAGAACTCGCCCTTCATTAAATTCTTTTGGTAGAGGGAGGGTTTTTTTATACCAAAGAGTTTGCTCTGCAGTAGGCTCTGTTACATTTCCTGAAAGCTCACATTCAGGTGAAAAGGGAACAAGTATCTTTTCTTTATAAGATGTAGGGTTCTCACCGCTCGTTACAGTATAGTCCCATAGTCCGTTTAAGTTTATGTAAGAATCTCGAACTAATTGAGGTCTTGGGTATTCTTGTAAAATATTGTTGATGTTTAGGTTTTCTCCCCATATTGTTTTCATGTAACTAAACTCCTTTCTTTTCTAAAACTTTCTTTACAGGTATAAATGCTAAAAGTGTTACAAAGGCTGCGGCAACAAAAATTAAATTGGTTGGTAAAAATCCTGCCTGCCCGTTAGTAACAATGGGTGCTCCAAAAAAAGTAATAATGCGCTCTCCGATAAAGGGGCCAACAATCATTGGAAGAAGTACACGGAATACCATTCGAATCCCTTGAAATGCCCCGACTTCTCCTTGTGGAGTGAGGTCTCTAAGCCATGCACCACTAACAATGATTTTAGTAACAATACCAAATGCCATAAAGAAAATTGCAAGACAAAGAAAAACAAGGTTTTGGGCTAAAGCTACCATGATAAAACCAAGTGCAGAAATACAAAGTGAAAAAATCATTGTTTTAGCTTTCCCTATTTTGTCAACTATAAAGCCAAAGGCTATGCCAAAAAGACCTGATAAAAGGGTCATCGCTCCAAGGTATAGACCTACTTCATCATAGCCGAAGCCGAGTGTTTGGGTAAAATAAATTATTTGAAAAGGTAGCGCAATTTGTTCTGCTGCAGTAAAAGTGAAAATGCTTACCAAAAGCCATTTAAGTTTTTTGTTTTTTTTAAGAGGTGCAAAAGAAAAGGCTTCTTTTAGTTGAGATATAAAAGTGCCGGTAGAATTAACCTTTTGAACATTTCCTTCTTTTAAACAAAGGCCACCGACAAGACCGCAAAAAATAACAATTACTCCTAGAATCAAAAAGAAAATGGTGTATCCTAGGTTTTCAATAATAATTCCTGAGGCGACTGTTGTTACAACCAGTGCCAATAGGGGGAAGATTTCTAAAATCCCGCTAACTCGACCGCGGTTTGTTTCATCTGTTATATCTGTTACCCAGGCGTTAAATGCGGCATCATTAGCAGTTGATCCAAAAAAGGTCATTATGCAATCGAGCAGCACTACGGCAAAAATAGAAAACCAAATTGTTTGTATGAAGCCGGCCAATGGAAAAAGTGCTGTTGAAACTCCCCATAATATATAGCCTGCAAAAATGAGGGATCTTCTTTTTCCCATCCGGTCGCTTAAAGAGCCCATAAAAAAAGTTGTAAGCGTAGCTGTAATAGCGCTTGCTGCAACTATTAAAGAAATGACGCGTGGGTCGGGTGATATGATGTCGTTTACAAAGGTGTTAAACCATGTGTTTTCAACCGCCCAAGCAATTTGACCTGAAAATGCTAAAAAGATAATTGCAATCCAATTTGATGTTCCAAGTGATTTGTTTAGTTGTGGTTTCATAGAAGCTTCTCCATAAAGTGCTTTATACAGTATAGCACACTTTTTTTGATAATGAAAAAAATAATAAGATTTTTTTGAAAAATATGTTCATTCAATTTCAAACAAATGCTATATTTTTGCGTTTTAATTCTTTACAAATGTTCAATTTTGACTTAAAATATTAGTAAGAGAGGTATTACAAAACGATGTTTCAAATTTTAACAGTTTTCTATTTTGTTTGCTTTTTTATAGCAACTAGGCTTTACTTCAGTATCTGTTATTCGGTTATGGATGAGTCTCGATTCAAAAGAAGTTCATTGAGTATCACTTCTCTTATAAATACGATTATCTTTACCATCATCACAACTACTTTAAATGTTAACCCCTCTGTTATTTATATTTTGCTTTTAATATGTTCGATGATTGAGATTTTCATATTGTTTAAAAATAATATTCTAGGTAACCTGATGTATTCTTTATTGATGCTCATAGTTATTGTATGCATACAATCAATAACAATTGCAACAGGTTTTTTAATCGTTGATGCGAATCTTTCAGAGGTTTTTTCAAATCACTTACTGTTATTTTTACTTATCGATATATCGTGGTTTTTTGTTATGCTTCTTATCTTTTTTGTACATAAATTTGTTTCATTAAAGTATTTAAGAATTATTAATCAAAACAAAGAACAGGTGTTATTTGTTTTAGGCTTTTTATGTTTTGCAATAATATACTTAACATTAAACTCCTTTATTTATGCAAATGCAATTAGCTTTACTTCACACTATATATTTATTCATCAAATAATAACACCTTTTGCTTGGTTAGGAGTTGTTTCCCTTGCAATTGCCTTGCTTATCCGTTTCGATTACCTTCATGGATATAAAGTAAAGTCTGATGTTTTACAACAAACTGTTGAGGACCAAAATACAGAGCTTATTAAAACAAAGAATATAGCAGAAAGAGACTCTCTTGTGGATGTGTATAATAAAAGGGCTATTGAAACAAAAATTGAAGAGTCTCTTGATGCAATCAATCAAGGAGCTTTTTTTATTCTTGATATTGATGATTTTAAAACAATAAACGATACGAAGGGGCATCCCTTTGGCGACAAAGTGCTTATTTATTTAGCAAAACGAATTGAGAATACTTTTAGGGGTGATGACTTAGTCGGGCGCATAGGTGGAGATGAATTTGTTGTTTTTGTAAAAAATGCTCCATCTGTTGAAATGATTGAAAGTAAGGCTGATGAGCTATGTAAAGATATTAATATTCCTTTTTCAGACAAGCAAGGCGAAACAGTATTGGTGTCTATAAGTGTTGGCATTGCAATGTATCCGCAGCATGGAAACAGTTTTAAGGAGCTGTATAAAAATGCTGACACAGCACTTTATTTGTCAAAAAAACGGGGCAAGAATACGTATTCTCTTTTTAGTAAGTAAGACGAAGGTAAGGATATCAAAAAAGTGTGTATCGATAGTTTTTTTCCATGGGAGAGAAGGCTATGAATTATTTTATGAAAAAAGAAAATGTCGCACAGTACAAAAATATGATTGAAGATTATGACCCAATGCCAATCATTGAAAAATTGGGGAAGTACATTTCTAACGGAGATTCTGTTTTAGAGCTTGGAATGGGAACTGGAGTGGATTTTGAATTCCTCTCAAAAAACTATACCGTTACAGGTAGTGATAATTCCCCAGTATTTATAGAAGATTATAAAAAAAATCATCCCAATGCCAACGTCATCCTTTTAGATGCGCGAAATATTACTATTTCAGAAAAATTTAATTGTATTTTTTCAAACAAGGTATTACAGCATTTAACTCGAGAAGATTTTAAAGTTTCTTTACTAGAACAAAAAAAAGTATTAAAACCTGATGGCATTGTTTTTATGACTTTGTGGCGGGGGGAATATCGCGAAGAGCTTATGTTTAACGATGAGCTAAGGTTTACCTATTATTTAGAAAGTGATATAGAAGATATGGTTCGAGACTTATATGAAATTGTATCAATAGAACGATATGAAGAAATGGAAAAATCAGATTCAATGATTGTGGTGCTAAAAAACACTGACAAAAAGTAAAAATCACTGTATACTGTACGTAATGAGTAAAGCCAATAATCAAAAAATACCAAGAACTGACAGAGACAAATTTCTTCCAATTAGTATAGACGATATGCAAAAGCGCGGTTGGGATGAAGTTGATTTTATTTGCGTAACAGGCGATGCCTATGTTGACCATCCTTCGTTTGGTGTAGCGGTAATATCGAGGCTTTTGGAAGCTGAAGGTTTTCGAGTTGGAATTATTGCGCGCCCAAATTGGAAAAATGCAGACGATTTTAAAAAACTGGGGCGCCCTCGCTTGGCTTTTTTAATCGCCTCAGGTTGTGTTGATTCTATGGTAGCAAATTATACCGTTTCTCATAAACCGAGAAGGCAAGATGCTTATGCTCCTGGTGGCGTTGGCGGTGGAAGACCCGATAGAGCAACAATCGCCTATGCAGCTCGAGCAAAAGAAGCCTTTAAAGGCGTTAAAGTATTTTTAGGTGGGCTTGAAGCTTCATTGAGGCGATTTTCTCATTACGATTTTTGGTCCGATACGGTTCGCCGCTCTGTTTTGCTAGATGCAAAGGCCGATGGCATTATGTACGGTATGAGCGAAACTCAAGCAGTAGAACTTGCAAAAAGGCT
>CAYJMR010000023.1:14884-18256 GCA_964371375.1 uncultured Treponemataceae bacterium | reverse complement strand
ATTGCCAATACCGGTTTTCGAGCCGCGCCTACCACATCAACACGTTTTACCGCCTTTGTGTGCGGAGCATGTAATACAAGGTCAGGGTTTTCGCTTGCTTCCTTTTTAATAGCTATAAGTGCACTTGCAAAATCTTCAAGCGTTTTCTTAGACTCGGTTTCTGTTGGTTCTATCATCATAGCATGGTCTACAATAAGCGGGAAAAATACCGTTGGAGCGTGAAAGCCATAATCAAGTAATCTCTTTGTAATATGATCTGTTGTTATTCCCTTATCTGTATTTGGAAAATCCTTATCATTAATAATAAACTCGTGCATACACCTGCGGTTTAGTGGAACGTTATACTCATCTTTTAAAAGAGCGAGCAAGTAGTTTGCGTTTAATACGGCCGTTTCGCTAGCATCTTTTAATCCTTGAGATCCTAAAAGGCGAATGTATACCCATGCCCTAAGATATATTAAAAAATTTCCATAAAAACTATGTACTCGCCCAATTGAATCATTTGTTTCTTCTACAAGAGTATAGCCCTTATCAGTTTTCTCAACCCTTGGTGTTGGTAAAAAAGGAGTAAGCTTTTCTACAACAGAAATAGGACCTGAGCCCGGACCTCCGCCACCGTGTGGTGTTGAAAAAGTTTTATGCACATTTATATGCATAAGGTCAAAACCCATGTCTGAAAAACGGGCGTTTCCAACTGTTGCATTTAAGTTTGCACCATCTCCATAAAAAAGAGAGCCATTGTTATGAATTAAGTCTGCAATTTTGTGAATATTCCTATCAAACAGACCGGTAGTTGCAGGACTTGTTAACATCATACAAGCTACATTTTCATCTAGGGCTTCTTTTAGAAAGTCTAAGTCAACATCGCCTTCTTTAGTAGATTTTAATTCCCTCACCTCAAAACCACACATACTTACTGATGCAGGGTTTGTTCCGTGCGCAGAGTCAGGAATTAGCACTACGTTTCTTTTTTCACCCTTCGTTTCAAAGTATTTTTTTACTACCATAAGAGCGGTGAGTTCTCCGTGAGAGCCTGCAACAGGATTAAAGGTTGTTCCATGCATACCGGTAATAATATTAAAATACTCTTGCATATTGTGCATTATTTCTAAAGCACCTTGACTCATAGCATCCCCTGCTAAAGGATGAAGTAGTGCAAAACGAGCATCTTTTCCAAGTTTTTCATTTATTTTGGGATTATGCTTCATAGTGCAACTACCCAAGGGGTACATGTTTTCATCTACACAAAAGTTAGTTTTTGAAAGATTAACATAATGTCTTACAACTTCAACTTCACTTACATCACTGAGCGCTAAATCATCCCGCAAAAGTTTTTTATCTAAATCATACTTTGTATTATGAGGAGGAATAGCATAGGTATTTGTACCCTTGTTTGATTTTTCAAAAATAGTAGCCATTATTTTCCTCCTTTTATAGAATTAATAAACGAATCAATACATGTCTCACTCGTTTTTTCGGTAGCGCAAAACAAAATGCAATCTTTCATTTCGGGATACCACTTGCCTATATCAATACCAAAAGACAAATCAGATGAAAAACCTGATGGTTTTTTTAAGATAAACTCATTAAAAAATGGTGCTTCCCCACCTGCTATCGACTCAAAGCCAATACCAATAAGCTTTTCGCGCAAATACGCTGCATTGCTATGATTTAACTTTGCAAGGTTTGAAAGCTTTACTCCAAGGAGACTTAAATATATTGCAGCTCTTAGGGCAACCAATCCCTGATTAGAGCAAATATTTGATGTAGCCTTGTCGCGTCGAATGTGTTGCTCTCTGGCTTGTAGTGTGAGTGCATAACAAGGGTTTCCATCTTCGTCTACCGTTAAGCCAACAAGCCTACCTGGAACCTTTCTCATATAACTTTCTTTTGCACACATAAAACCTAAAAGAGGCCCACCAAAGGCAGGATAATTCCCAAAGCTCATAGCTTCACCACAAACAATGTCTGCTCCCTGATCTTTTGGTGTTTTTAACAAGGCTAAGCTTAAAGCCTCAGACACCGTAAAAATAAGGTCTACATTTTTTTCATCTTTTACCCTTGCTATTTCGTCTGTTTGCTCAATGACGCCAAAAAAGTTTGGAGACTGAATAACAACACTTGCAAAAGAATCGTCAAGTATGCTCGTAACTTTATCTACGTCGGTTTGTAAGTTTTTACAAGGAACTTCAATAATTTCTATACCTACAGCCCAGCAGTATGTTTTAAGTGTTTGTCTGTAAAGTGGATTTATCGCTTCGCTAACCAAAATTTTTTGTTTTCTTTTTTCTTTACAAGACATCATAACAGATTCTGCTAAGGCAGTTGCCCCATCATAAAGACTAGCATTGGATACATCCATACCGGTAAGCCGACACATATTAGTTTGATACTCAAAAATTGCCGTTAAGGTTCCTTGGCTTACCTCAGGTTGATAAGGCGTGTAGGCTGTATAAAACTCAGTTCTTCCTGCTAGTTCATCGACAGAAGCTGGAACATAGTGATCATACACACCACCTCCACAAAACTGGCTTTTACCCGTTTTATTTGCAATTATTTCAAAAGCTTCAACAACTTCAAGTTCTGTTAAAGCATCGGGTAGTCCTGTAAGGCTATCAATTAAAATATCGCTTGGTAAATCTGCAAAAAGTTCTCGAACATTATTGACTCCGATTTTTTCAAGCATGATTTTTTTATCATTTTCGCTTAACATTGTGTATGTCATTTATATATCCTAGTTTATAATGGGTAAAAGATTTTAATTATTTTCAATAAATTTTATATAATCATCTGCACTCATAAGAGCATCTAGTTCTTTTTCATCACTTAGCTTTATCTTAAAAAGCCATGCATCGCCATAGGGGCTTTCATTGAGCATTTCAGGAGAGGATTCAACAGCTTTGTTTACATCAAGTATTTCGCCCCCAACAGGAGTGTATACATCGGAAGCAGCTTTTGCAGATTCTACAACAATGACGGCATCTCCTTTTTTTACACTTCCTTCAGTAATACTCATTTCAACAAAAACAATATCACCTAAGTTATTTTGTGCATAATCGGTCAAACCACATGTTGCACTTCCATCTCCATTCGATTTTACCCATTCATGATCTTCTGAATATCGTAACCCTTGAACTACTTCTTTTCCGTTTGCCATAATTTCTCCTATAAAAAGTTAAGTGAAAAAACTTCCGTTTTTGCATCTTCACTTTTTTCATGCCGTTTATAATACAATTAAAAACGGCAATTAATATTGAGTTTGTCACTACAAACTCCTAAATGAATGGAGAGACACCATTTGTGACTCGACATTCATTATTTCTCCTATAAAAAGTTAAGTGAAAAAACTTCCGTTTTTGCATCTTCACTTTT
>CAYJMR010000023.1:12386-14784 GCA_964371375.1 uncultured Treponemataceae bacterium | reverse complement strand
ATTTCTCCTATAAAAAGTTAAGTGAAAAAACTTCCGTTTTTGCATCTTCACTTTTTTCATGCCGTTTATAATACAATTAAAAACGGCAATTAATATTGAGTTTGTCACTACAAACTCCTAAATGAATGGAGAGACACCATTTGTGACTCGACATTCATTATTTCTCCTATAAAAATCTTTTTTTATCCTTGATTATACGTATAAAAAGGTCTTTTTACAATACTGGCCTTTACAGGTTTATCACGTATAATCACATCAATTTCTACACCAATTGCCAAATCAATACTGCTTTCTTGTTTTGTTTTTTCTATATCCAACAGAGCAAAAGCAATACCTTCTTTTAACAGGGGCGAAAAACACCCGCTAGTAATATAGCCTATATCTTTTCCGTCAAATTGTATGCGATAACCTTCTCGTGGGATTCCCCTGTCAATAAGTTTTATGCAAAAAATCTTTTTACTAGCCCCTTCACTCTTTTGATTTACTAATATTTTTTTGCCAATATAGTCTTTATCCGAGTTTACTGCCCAGCCGAGGGCTGCTTCTATCGGGGTAATAGTTTCTGTTAATTCGTGACCATAGAGTGAATAGGCAGCTTCAAGCCTAAGCGAATCTCTTGCTGCAAGACCACAGGGGAAAAGTTCAAAATCTTTGCCGTTTTCAAGTAGAGCTTGCCATAGTTTTGGTGCTAGTGCATTATCGCAGTATAATTCAAAGCCAACTTCGCCAGTATAGCCCGTATTTGATATCATGACTTTTTCACCATTAAAATTTGTATAGCAAAAAAAGAAGCGCTCGGGAATAGTAATGGAGGGAAAAAGGCTTTGAATAACCTTTATAGAAGTTGGGCCTTGTAAGTCAATTTTTGCCGTTGAAGTAGATTCATTCACTAGCGCAACATCCATACCTTGTGAGTGAGTTGTAAGCCAATTAAAATCTGTTTCTATTCTGGAAGCATTTACAACTAGGTAAAAATCATTTTCTGCATTTTGAAAAATAAACAAGTCATCAATTACTCCGCCTTGTTCGTTACAAAACATGGTATACATGCCTTTGTTATTTTCTAACTTTGCGAGCGATGTGGGAATAAGTTTTTCCAACAATGCCGTAGCATCACTTCCTTTTAGTGTTATTTCTCCCATGTGAGAAATGTCAAAAATACCACAGGTATTTCTTACTGCCATGTGCTCTTCTAAGCTAGAAGTGTACTGCACGGGTAAGTGCCAACCTGCAAAATCTACAAGTTTTGCGTTTAGTGCAACATGACAATCATAAAGCTCTGTTCTCAATAAATTATCCATAGCGCATTATAACATAGGTACACAAATTGGTAAAGATTTTTTTTACTTAACTTCTAAAATTTCTGCTTCGTAGATGGTAGGCCGCACAAAGGTTCTGCTACCATCTGCTAGCTCAAGTGTTTCTTCTTCAAGCTTCGTTACATTAATAATAATAGTTCTGTGTTGAAACTCTACAAATTGTTCAAAAAGCTCATCATCAACATAGTAATCTATGCCTTCTTGCGTAGTAATTACAACACTTGGAAAAATAGAGGTACCGACAAGTCTGACAACACCTTCTATTTCAGTTCCCTTTGAAATAAACAGCGCCATAAAGATTACTAGTAAAACATTTGCGAATCTATAAAAACGGCTCATTCGTTTATCACCTTTTGGTTTTCAAGCTTAAGCGGCTTTTGCTCATATGGAATAATTCTATAATCTATTTCTGGCATAGTAGGAGCATTTGATTGAATACTCCTTGCTAATACTGGGCTACTTTGTAAGGTAACTCCAATAGGAACAGAGTTTTCAGAATCTCTAGGTGTGTCTTTATTAAGTGTAATATGTAAACCATCTTCATTGATTCTTCCTAATTTCTCATTTGACCCACTTGTTACATTGTTTGTTAAAACAGCATCACCTGGAAAAAGATCAACACTTTTTCTACTCCCAGAATACACTGTAGAGGTAAGCTCTAAAGCTTTTTCGACCTTCTTTCCACCATTCCAGTATGCGTATGTCCCGCCATTATACCCAGAACTTATATTTTGATTGGCCTTAAGCCAATCAAACATTAGCCTTTCCCATGACCTACTATCATTAAGAGCATCAAGAACGGCTTGATAACTACCACGGTTAGTTCCAGTTGCAATTTTTTTATAAATTTCATTTCCCCCATTATTTAAATATAACCAATACATAAACAATGAGACCGTAGAATAATCTGCAAGTACATATTCGTCGGTATTCCATGTGTAAAAATAGTTCCCATTTACAATTGAATTATGATAAGGATAACTCGTACTATTGTAAATACCAAGCCTGCTTCCAGACATAGCCTCTAACATAAAAATTTCTGTTGATTCAGATAATGCTTCATTTATCCATAAATCACT
>CAYJMR010000023.1:0-12286 GCA_964371375.1 uncultured Treponemataceae bacterium | reverse complement strand
CACCCTGTAAAAAACAGCATACATGACAATACACACACTACAATTTTTTTCATATATCTATCCTATTATTTTCTATGCATTCCTAAAATTAGTATAACTCTTTTTTTGACACATGTCTATATTTCATAAAAGAATTTACATAATTGGTGAAAACAATCTGCAAAAACTCCACCACCCACGATGAAAAACAGAACGTGTTTTAAACCATTCAAGCTTGTGTTTTTCACACACCGCTTGATCATCTAAAAAAACCTTTTCATAGTCTTTTGCAAAAACTTCATCATAAAAAAAGATATTTGTTTCAAAATGAAGGTCAAAACTCCTCGAATCTATATTACACGTTCCTAAAGTAAGCATTTTTCCATCAACAATGATAACCTTTGAATGGATAAAGCCAGGATATTTATAAAACTGAATCCCGTGGGGGATCATTTCTTTTATGTAATCAAAGGCAGCGGCCCGTACGTAAAACTTATCCCAACGGCCTGGAACCATAATGCGAATATCTATACCGGAAAGAGATGCAATTTTTAAAGCAGAAAAGAATGCTTCATCTGGTGTAAAATATGGCGTTTGAATAAATACACTTTGCTTAGCGCTCATAATCATACGAATCATAGCATCGCGTATTTCTGCCCTTTGATGATTATCGGGACCCGATGACACAACCTGGGTCGGAATGTGAGAGTCTCCCGTAACATCGGTTTTAAGCGCTTGAAGAACGCGCCTATTCATAGAAGCAATATCGGGAATTGTCACATTACTTGCCTTACCAAAACGTATTTGAGCGCGCTTTCCACTTGAAACAGCATACCAGTCAATCCAAAACAGTGTTAGAAGGTCATAAACACAGTTACCAGTAAGACGTACATGTGTATCACGCCAAAGATAACCTTTTTTACCCTCATACTCATCGCCAACATTAAAACCACCTGTATAGGCAATTCTATTATCAATAATGGCAACTTTACGATGGTTTCTAAAATTCACCGAAAAAAGATTTCCTCGCCTAACAGGAAAAAAGGGCAAGCTTATCCCACCAGATTTATCTAGTCTTTTAAAAAAAGACCTAAAGGTTCTAATACATCCCAAATCATCATACAAAAGTTTTACTTCAACACCTTCTCTTGCCTTTTTACAAAGTAAGTCCATAAACTCATTGCCAATTTTATCATTTCTAATTATAAAGTATTGAATAAAAATATGATGCTGTGCTTTTTCAATATCTTCAAAAAGAGCTTTAAATTTATCCTTGCCCCACAAAAATATTTTTACAGAACTAGTAAAAGTCATAAGCGTTTGCCCATACCGAAGATTCATATCTATAAGTGAAGCGTATTCATTTATTACTGTATTAGGAAATTTTCCTGCTTGAGCATGAAAAAACTCCTGTTGTTTTTCCATTACCTGCGTCGTTTCATCATGAACTCGTTTTTTAGCCTTATCCATCTTACTTGTTTTTGTAAAAAAATGACCACTAAAAATAATATATAAAAATGAGCCAAGAATAGGTAGCAAGATAAGGGTTAAAATCCATGCAAACCTACCCGCAGATCCCTTTCGTTCAAAGAATAAAATGAAAATGGCAAACAAATAGTTTAAAACAGAAAGCCATTGAATAATATCAGACTGAAGTATCTCTTGCATTTATTTCCTCTTACATAAAGACTTCGCTCGATAAAAAAAATATAGTTACTGCAGAATAAAATTTACTCCAAGGCGAAGCACTACATCATGTTCATTATCTTTAGAATACACATACGAGCATCCCACTGTTGGCACTACTGTTGTATTCGGAATTAAAACCGATACCTCGGCACCACTTTCAACCATAGAAAACAATTGCATCCCCGAAGTAAAAAATGGTGAATACAGTGAAGCCCATACATTTGACGAAAAAATTCCTTTTTGATATTGTACACCTAGCGCGCTTTTTAAGTGCCCGTCAAATGCAGCAACATTTCCTTGCTCACTTCCAAAAACTACTTCTTCAGAAACTGAGAATAACATATGTCCATATTCAAGGGCTCCAATAACTCCAACGCCTAATCCTGGCTCAGAATAAACCGAAAGATATGTAGGCTCGGTGGCATAAGTATAGCGAATTATTCCGCCAATGTATCCATTTTCTAGCTTACCCGAAACTTTAAAAGATCCACCAAAAAATACAGGAAAACTTGAATCAGCACTTTCTGCTCCAAGTCTAAGTGAAAACTCTGTCATTGAAAATGGTGTAAAATTCGCACTAATCAAAAAAGGAAAAGCTTGAAAGCCTGAAGCCGTTGAGAAATCTACTGCTGCATTTATCGAAATCAAAGTGGAACCTACGGGCATAAGTCGTGCATTCGGTATACCAACAGTAGAGCCTCCTGCACCAGAAGTAAGGAGCGGATAAAAAATAGAATTATCAATAATTGTTTCAGTCATTGTTACAATAGGACTAACACCTTCAGATAGTTCATCTTGTACAACGGTGCTTTCCCATCCTTCGCTAGGTAACGCACTCAAGCGAGCACGGTATATACCTTCAGGTAAAGCAATACCTAAAGAGTTTCTACCATTCCAAGTTACACTATGGTATTCACTTACTAGATTAGAAAATTGTTGTGTAAAAATTGCAACACCATTTTTATCTAAGATTTCAAATAGAGCACTTCCCGGAGCACTAATGGTAAAACTAAACTTGGCTGTGCCTAAGTTTCCTGGTGTCAGTGGGTTAAATGTGAGAGGGTTTGATGAAAATGAACGTACGGCAAACACAGATTTTTCCATAGAAAAACCCACTTCCGATAAAAAACTATCAAAAATAGTTACTGTTTTACTTTGTGTTTCATAGCCAAATTTTTCTATTTTGACCGTATGAGAGCCTTCTTGTATTTCAATTAACCCGCTATCTAAAGAACTTTTTTGCTCAAGTAAAACATCATCAAGATATATATTTGCATCTTTAATATTTGAATAAATACGTAAAAATCCCGTAATAGGAACAAGTTCAAAATAAAGATTTGTCTCAGTCTGTGCTTTTAATTCAACATAAACGGTTTTTCTTTCCCACCCATCTTTTCTAAGATGTATAGTATAAAGTCCTGGTACCATTTCTTCAACCGTTAAAGGCGCTATACCCTTATACAGGTTATTAATATATATTTCAACTCCGCTTATATTTGTGCGCACATTTACAATAGCAGTATTTTTACTTTCTGTATTTTCACGCACAATTGTTTCAACGGCATCTTGCGCACTTACTGTACTTACAAAAAAAGAAAAAACAGCACACGCAATAGCTACACAACGTAAAAGATTTTTCATGCATATAGTATACCATAGGAGCTATAAAAAAACCAGTCCATGCTCTGCAAAACTAAAATATTCATTAGAGCATATGATAATATGATCTAAAAGATGTATGCCCAAAATTTTTGAAACTTCATATAGCTGTTGTGTAATTTCAATGTCGTTTTCTGAAGGATCGGTGTTTCCTGAGGGATGATTGTGTGTCAAAATAATTGCAGCAGACCTTTCTTTTAATGCTTCAGCATATACTTCTCTGGGATGAATAATACAACGGTTAAGAGTTCCTACAGAAATTGTTCGAATGCTTAATATTTCATGGGCTCCATTAAGCGTTATGCACAAAAAGTGTTCCTGCTTTTCAAGCGTAATATGTTTTATAAACGGTATGATATCCAGAGGACTAAAGATTTTAGAACCAGGACCAGAGTTTAATCTTCTCCCCAATTCTAAGGCAGCACCTATTAAACAAGCCTTTCCAGGCCCAATTCCTTCAACAGATAACAGAGAGTTCACAATTGTTTCTGATGGACTGGTTTTCAACACACCTAAAACATTTTTTGAAAGCTTTCGTATTGGCATTTTTTCAGTACCGCTTCCTAAAAGAACCATCATAAGTTCTTGATTACTTAAAGCTTCCGGACCCTTTTCTAAGAGCCTTTCGCGTGCATCAGGCTTTTCGTTTTTCATCAAGGTCAGTGCAGAAAGTGAATAATCAATGCAAGAACAATCCGTTACTGTATTCATCTTTACCTCCTATTAGAAAACACCTATATTTTAATGCATTTTCTATACTAGAATTTTAGTATTTTTTTTCATTTTTTTATTCGCTTATTGCTTTTTTTTCAAAAAAAAAGTACTCTTTAGTATGAAAAAGCCTTTATCACTACAACAAATAAATTTTCAATGCAGTGCTTTCTGCTTCCTTTTGGGACTTCAGTTATTACTCTCATCTTGTATTTCACAACCAAGAACAGGTGTCGATATCGATTCAATTACCTATAGACTTCCCTCAACCACAATCATGCAAGACGGTATAAAAAGCCCTTCGTCTCTTGTGAATTTTTTTATGAACGAAAATCCTATAGCAAATAAAGAAAAAGTTGAGAGATTAGCGCAACTATATGTTGATGAAGCACTTCTTGAAGGGGTAAACTCAGATATAGCATTTGCACAAATGTGTTTAGAAACAGGCTTTTTACGTTTTGGGGGATTAGTAACCGAAGATATGAATAATTTTTGTGGACTTGGTGCAATAGACGAAACACAAAGAGGCAATGTGTTCGAAACAGAACAGTTGGGTGTAAGAGCACATATCCAACATCTAAAAGCATATGGAAGTGCAGAGCCTTTAAACATGGAGCTCGTTGACCCAAGATATAAATGGGTCAATCCAAAAGGTAAAGCTCCAACGGTGCACGGCTTAGCAGGAACATGGGCTGCCGATACTCAATACGGGATAAAACTAGAAGGTATTTTATCACGCATGGCATGGTATTAATGCTAGCCTATTGTTGTCCCTACAAAATCGTTTTCATTTAGTATTGATTGAATATTATTTATATCTTTTCCACCGGCACAAATGATTTTAAGTGAAAGTTCTTCAGCTTTTTTACTTGCAATCGGATCAAAGGGGCAATTTTTTCCCGGAGTCCACTCATCTCCAACCATTTTTCGAAAGTCCTTCCACGAAATCTCGTCTAGTGGTTTTGCATCAGGATTTTTCTTTGGGTCGTCGGTGTACACTTTTTCAATATTAGAAAGATTTACAATTGTTTTTGCATCAAAACGTTCTGCTAAATAGACTGCATCGGTATCGGTAGAAAAACCAGGCTTCCAACCTGCTGCAATTAAAATACGTCCATTAAAATTAAAAGGCGCTGTTGGGTCATACACAACATCATTTGGACAAATATCAGAAAAAATAGCTCGTAGTAGTTGTGCATTCAATCTCGTAGCGGTTATGCCTATCCAATCGGCTTCATTTGTAGAAAACTCGCCTGCACTTCCGTGGCTCAAACGTGTACATTCTGAATATACATTTTGATAAACCCTTGCAGGTCCGCCGCCACCTATAACTAGTATCAATCTTCTGTCGTCTTGTTCTGATAACCATGTTCTAACCATTGCAGAAAAAGCCATCAAAAAAGCTGTATCGGGGCTATCGGGGGCAACAATTGATCCACCCACTGAAAGAACTTTTACCATACTAAATACCTCCTGTTATGTATATACTAATATACTCCAACTACCATTGCATTTTGCCAGTATGAACTATACCTTATGATACCCTCAGTTGACTCTTCCCAAATAGCTTGTAATGCATATGTTTTTGGCCTATACACTTTTTTTCCAGTAATTTGTGTTTGGCTCATGTTATTCCAACCCCGAGAAAAACCAATGTGCTGCGCATCAAGGTTTCCAAAATAGTATTCTTGCACATTCTCAATCCGCTGAAATGCATTGTATGCAAGGTTAGCCCCTAATGCAGGGTCTGCTGGTATCCAACCTATGCCTTCAATATAAAACTCACACCACCAATGGTTTTGACTTTCTAAATCTGCATCTACAAGAATTCCAGCATTTGTTATGGCCGGTATACCTGCCGCTCTTAGTAATGCTGTGTAAATAATTGCAATTTCATATGCATCGGCAGAGTTAGAACTTAGAGCATTTAGTACAGGAGATTCAGCACTTCTAACATCAGAAAGAATTTCAAGATTTTCTGTAATCCATGTATAAAGAAGACTTGCTTTTCTCCATGGGTTCCTTTCTGAACCTATAATTTCTGAAACAAGTTCTAGAATTATTGGATCATCAGAAGGCACTATGGTATCCGCTTTTAAATACTCGCTATAGTATGTAAGTACATTGTCTGAGTACTGTCCAACAGAATTAATATTTACATTAGTTGCAACACTATAAACATCAATGGACAAAGAGTGCGCAAAGGTTATTTTATTTCCGGTTATTTCATTTTGGGATACTTGGTGTACAAAATTATTTGAATGCACCATCCGTGGGTTCGGTGTAGAAGACAATACTTCAAAATTTCTTTGCGTAGTATTTGTAAATGGAACAGGCATAAAAAGGGTTAACGTTGCATGTTCTTGAGCCTCTATCGCTGCAATATCTGCATTAATGTTAAGAACATAGGATCTCTTTTCACTATATGTTTTTGTTCCCACACTTTGAGACACTGTTATAGCATAACCATTGCTTGTACCGTGCGTTGTACGCACATATATTTGCCCGCTTGAAGCTCCCTCTGGTATTCTTACTTGTAACTGGGTATCACTCCAAAATTGGTAATCTTTGTCAAATTCAGAACAGGCTATAAGCTCTCTTCTGGCTGTAGGGGTTGCACCAGGCAAGGAAAACAATACCTCAGAGGTATCCCTGCTTGTTCCAAAATTAGACCCGTCAATAGTTAGTATTGAGCCCACTGCATTCCCAGATGTTTGAACTGCCTCTATAAGCGGTATTGCCATTCGTGTGTTTTGCCGAATCGGAACAGGTATAGTTTCACGATTTGCAAAGACGCTTGGGGCAGATCGTCCATTTTGAGTTTCAACATACACAAGGCCATCAGGAATATTGTGAGGTAGCACTAGCTTTATTTCATCATCAGACCATAAAAGAAAGGCTGAAGAAGTTAATTGCATTCCACCAATTTCAACGCGAGAGCCTACGGCTTTTGAACCAAAGTGTCGTCCTGTTATAGTCATAACATCGCCAGGTTCTCCAACAGCGGGATTTATATCGTGAATAATAGGTTGAGACTCAACCCCAGAAAACAGAAAGGCAAAAAATGAAAACACTAAAAATATTAGACCGACAACCACAACAGTGCGAACAACTGAATGCTTAAGAAAATAATATTTAATTTTAGAACGTAGACTCAAGGCTCTATTCCCACAACAAAAATACAGGATGAGAAATACCAAAGCTATCAGTTTCGTGAAAAACTGTTGCTGGAGAGTCAAAAAGTATTATGTCAATTGATTGATTATTACTAAGTTCACTCGGTTTAAATACATCAAATTCTGTTAACTTTGATGCATCCAACAAAATAGGACTTAGATATGAAGAGTCTGAGTTTATCCGAGAAGAAATAAGAGCATCGTCAACCACTACCCCTTTTTCCTGCATAGGGGCAATTTGAGTAGTATTAACCGTAGGGAAAAGGTAACCGGATTCAACATTTGTTGATACAAAAGTACTGTCTTGTACAGTTTCTTGTATTCCTGTAAAAATATTCAATACAGGAAAAAACACAGCTATCATTGCAGCAGCTGCTAAAATTGGTGTTAGTTTTGAAATAACATAAGGATCTCGTGAAGAGCCATATGGTGCTAAATTAGCCTTATACCGTTGCTTTGCTTTTAATCGTTTATATGCTTCTTCATTATCATAGTCTTCTTCAATTAGGGGTAAAGATGTTAATCCTTTTTTTAACCCCATATACATTTCTATTTTTTTTGCACAACTGTCACATGTTTGCAGGTGTTCTTCAACACTGAGTTTTGTAGAGTCTGGGAGTTCATTATCAATATACATAGAAAGAATATTCTTATTTTGGCAAATAGACATCTTCTTCTCCTATTAACTTAGCTAATTGTTCTCGAGCTCTGAAAACACGAACTTTCACATTACCCTCCGTAATATCCAGTATTTTTCCTATTTCCTTATAATTTAGCTCGGCATATTCTCGTAAAATCAATACGACTTTTAAGTTCAAAGGAAGTTTTTCCAATGAGCTTTTTATTTTTTGCTGAGTATCATTTCTCAGCAAATGTGTTTCGCCGGTTTCAACTTCATGCCCATCGGTTTTAATAAATTTCTCATAGGCAAGTTTTTCACGGTTACGGCGCTTCACATAGTTTAAGGCAGCATTTTTTACTACTCTTAACAACCAGTATTTTACATCATCCATCGATGGAAACACAAGACCCCGTTCGTGCATTTTGATAAGAGAATCATGCACTAAGTCTTCTGCAACGTCGACATCGTTGACTATGCGTGTGACAACTTTTAATAATAATGTAATGTTAGCATCGTAAACTTTTCTAAAATCAGTTTCTTTTGCTACACATATCTGCGTATCAAACAAAGTAAGCTCCCAAAAGTTACAAAAAAACTAATTTTTTTTATTAGTTTCCTACGCGTGTCCAAGTTGTACCTTCATGTGTATCCGTAAGTACAATTCCCCTTCCTTTAAGTATATCACGAATTTCATCAGAGCGGGAATAATTTTTCGCCTTTTTAGCCAAATTTCTTTCCTCTACAAGCGCATCAATCTCCGCATCTCCGGTACTTTCGTTTGTTGACTTTGCTGCTTCTGATTTTTCTTCGGATAATACAATTGCATTTTCTAAAAGTTTTAAACCTAGCACAAAATCCATGTGTGATACCAAAGAAACTATTTCTTTAGCATCTATATCTTTGCTTTTTACAGCCATTTGTAATTGTGATAACGCACGTGGAATTGATAAATCATCTTCTACGGCAACAGTAAATGCATCTAAAAATTCCTTTGCTTTATCGGAATACACTACAATGTTAAAATCTGCACTGTTTTCAGACATATATTTACTTTTTATTTCTTCTATAGTCAATCCTTCGCTTATTGCTTGGCTAAGTACATTCCCCAAACGTTGGTTTAAAGTTTTTCGTGCATTTTTTGCACTATCCATAGCATCCCAAGAAAAGGCAAGCTGGCTACGATAATGCCCACCAAGCAAGAAAAACCTATAATCTAATGGATCATAGCCTTTATCAACAAGGCTTTGTAGTGTTAAAAATCCCCCTGAAGATTTTGACATTTTTTCGCCATCACCTTTTCCCTTGGACATTACTAAAAACTCATTATGTAGCCAATAGTTTACCCATTTTTTACCCGTTGCACCTTCACTTTGGGCAATTTCATTTGTATGATGGATAGGAATATGGTCAATACCACCAGTATGAATATCAAAGGTTTCTCCTAGGTACTTCATACTCATAGCAGAACACTCTAAATGCCAGCCAGGGTAACCTACGCCCCAGGGAGAATCCCACACAAGGGCTTGGTTTTCAAATTTACTTTTTGTAAACCATAAAACAAAGTCGTACGGGTTTCGTTTATTTGCATCAACGTCTATTCTTGCCCCTGCTTTTAAGTCGTCGAGATTTATATTTGCCATTTTACCATAATCGGGAAAAGTCGAAATATCAAAATAAAGGTTTCCACCTGCCATATAGGTGTGACCTTTTTGCTCAAGTTTTTTTATGAGTTCTATCATTTCATCGATGTGGTCTGTTGCTTTACATACAATATCAGGCCTTCTTATATTCAAGCGGTCAATATCATTATAAAACGCATTTGTGTAAAAAGCGGCAACCTCTAAAACAGACTGCCCTCTTTCTTTTGCAGTGTTGAGCATTTTATCTTCACCATCATCAGCATCCCCTGTTAAATGGCCAATGTCGGTAATATTCATTACATGGTTAACATCATAGCCCAAAAAGCGCATTACTCTATCAAGGGTATCTAAAAAAACATACGCACGAAGGTTTCCTATGTGAGCATAATTATACACTGTTGGACCACACCCATAAAAGCCACAACGTCCTTCTTGAATTGGGATAAATTGTTCTTTTTTTCGTCCAAAGGTGTTATAAAGCTGTAATGCCACAGAATCCTCCAAAATTATAATATAAATGGCTTTATATTTTTGTATAATTATAGTATACTGAAAATCACATGATAAATCTACATAATACAGCAAAAAACATACAGAAAATGGAAAAATTTCAAGGCGATATTTTCTTTTTAGAATCCATGAAAACTCACACAACGTTTCAAGTCGGTGGTGATGCACAAGTATTTGCAATTCCTCATACTCAAAAAAGCTTACTAATTCTTTTAGATGAGATTATAAAAAATAACCTAACCTATTTTATCTTGGGCGGTGGATCAAACATTGTTGTAAGTGATTTAGGTATTGACGGTTTTGTTATTTCAACAGAAAAATTAAACTCTATAGAGTTAATAACTGATGCTAAAGGGGCGATGCGTATCCGTTGCGAAGCAGGTTGCACCATAGAACAAGTAATCCAATTCTGTGTTGAACATGAATTAACAGGCTTAGAAACTTTTGCAGGTCTTCCAGGGAGTGTTGGCGGGGCTGTTTTTATGAATGCCCGCTGTTATGATATATCAGTGTGCGATGTTTTAGAACAAGCGCAATTTATAGAACTTGATGATGTACAAAAGACACAAATATATAAAATGGATGTTAGTGATTGGGACTATAAAAAATCACCTTTTCAAAAAAACAAATGTATTCTTTCTGCAGATTTTTGCGTACATAAAGGCACAAAAACACAAATAGATGAAAAGTGCAAACACTACATTAATGATAGAGAATCAAAAGGCCACTTTTCACATCCTTGCGCTGGAAGTGTGTTTAAAAACAATAGAAACTTTGGAAGCCCATCAGGGCAGATTATTGATTCTGTTGGATTAAAAGGATTTACAAAGGGAAATGCACAAATTGCACCCTGGCATGGAAATATAATTATAAATTTAGGCGGTGCTTCTGCCGATGATATAAAAGAGATTGTCAAACATGTGCAAGAAGCAGTATGGCAAAAAACCGGATATAATTTAGAATGTGAAATTCTTTTTATTGGAAATTTCCCTGATTTCCAGTAAGATTTGTTGACAGAAATTCACTTCTCTTTTATACTTAATTATAGTATTTAAAAAGGAACAAGAGTGCTGCAGTTATCATTTGTTAATTTTAGAAAAAACTCATATATTTTTGTTGAAGGAAATTCCAACAACGACCGTTTTTACATTATTCAAAGCGGTACTGTACGTACTACATCTTCTTCGGGTGAGTCCGTAGGCACTTATGGCCCAGGGGATTTCGTTGGGGTAATTCCGTGTATGGCGTCTCACAGTCAAATTGAAACAGCTATTGCAGTTACTGATATTTCTGCCATTTCGGTACGAAAAGAACAATATCCTGATCTTATTGCTAAAAACACTCCTGTTGCTATGAAAATTATCAGAACCTTTGCAACACAAATGCGCTCAGTTAATGAACTATTAACACAGCTTACGCTTAAAAATACTCTTGCAGCCTCACCTGACCAAATGTACTCAATTGCAGCATTTTACGAGCAAATGGGAAAAAACAATTTAGCAGTGTATGGTTATTATCAATACATGAAAGAATGCCCTACAGGTGTAAATGTTGAAAAAGCAAAAAAACGTTTTGTTACCTTAAAATCTCGTTCTCAAGCTGTTTATTTTGAATCATCTTCAGAGACGGTTAGAGTGTATCCAAAAGAAACTATGATTTTTTCTGAGTGCCAATCGGGTAATGACATGTTTATTATTCAATCAGGGCAAGTTAAAATATCAAAAGTTGTTAACGAAAATGAAGTAATCTTGGCTGTTTTGCAAAAAGGTGAATTCTTTGGTGAAATGGCACTCCTTGAAAACAAACCTCGTTCTGCAAGTGCTATTGCTCATGAAGACTGTACTCTTATGGTATTAAATAAAAACAACTTTAACCAAATGGTTGCAACTCAACCACAACTTATTGCTCGACTTACCACTACCCTTGCAGAAAGGTTATGGTCAATGTCAAGACAACTTACAAATAGTCATCTTAGAGACCCACAGTTTAGATTGCTTGATATGCTTGCCTTACAATTAGAAAAAAACCGAGTTCCAACTGGACAAGGCACAAGCTATCAATTTGATTTAACCTTATATGACTTGGCTAACATGTGTGGTATTCCAAAAGAACAGCAAGCAGTTGTGTTAGGCCAATTTATTAAGAATGCACAAATTAAACTCAAAGAAAATAAAATATTTGTTTCAGACTGCCAAAGTTTAATGAAAGACTCTGAGTTTTATAGAAAACAAAAGCACTAATACGCAAAAATTGGCGTCCTTGCCAATTTTTACTATCGAGTTTTGCGACACGAAGCGTAA
>CAYJMR010000022.1:0-20029 GCA_964371375.1 uncultured Treponemataceae bacterium | reverse complement strand
AAGCGCTTGTTGTAGAAGGCCAAGCTGAAAAATATAGCCGTAAATTAATTGAAGATCTTGAAGGTACTGCGAAAATCTACAAAGCTAAAGGCTTAGGTTGGATGAAAGTAGGTGCTAACGGTTTAGAAGGCGGTATTTCTAAGTTCTTTGAAGGTAAAACAGATGATGTTTGTGCTGCCTTTGGTGCCAAAGCAGGGGACTTAGTTCTTTTTGTAGCAGATACAAGTAGAAAAGTTGCTTGCACAGCGCTTGGTGCTGTTCGTACCCGACTTGGAAAAGACTTAAATCTTTGTGACACAGATAAATTTGCCTTTGCATGGATTATTGACTTTCCGATGTTTGAATGGAACGAAGACGAAAATAAATGGGATACTGCGCACCATATGTTTACTATGCCGCAAGAAAAATATCATGCAACACTCGAAAGTGATCCAGGTAGCGTAAAGGGAGACCTTTATGACCTAGTTCTTAATGGCTACGAGCTTGCTTCAGGTTCAATTCGTATTCACGACCCAGACTTACAAAAACGTATTTTCAAAATTGTAGGTTTTGATGAAAAAGAAGGCGAAAAGAAATTTGGTTTCTTAACAGAATCATTTAAGTATGGCGCCCCTCCACATGGTGGGATTGCACCTGGTTTAGATAGACTTGTAATGCTTATGTGTAAGGAAACTTCAATTAAGGAAGTTATTGCCTTCCCTAAAAACTCATTTGCACAAAGCCCAATGGATGAATGCCCTTCTTTGGTTGATGAAGAGCAAATGAGAGATTTACACTTGCAGGTGATAAAATAAAGCATAAAGCTATACACAACATTATTCTGTACATAAAAAAAACCTGCATTAGCAGGTTTTTTTTATGCGCAAGGCTCTAAACTTTTTTCTTTCCTAACTTAAAGATAATAAATAACATAATTGCAAGGTATACAATTATTATTGGAAGAATTATTATTGACATGCTTGGACTTTGAGGAGCAATTCCTACAAGTACTAAGATAGGAAGAGCAAGGAAAATAGCCGTAGCTGTTCCTGTTAAGAGGTTGTTTGCGGCAGGAGACTCATAGAGAGGGTCAATTTCTCTTAATAAAAGAACCCCTGAGCTAATTGTTCCTGTCATCATTCCAAACATTGCAATAAAACCTTGCTCAACATAACCCTTGTAAAGGGTTTTTGAAACCCAGTGCAAGTAGAAAAGACTTCCAAAACCTCCCGCAACACTCATTAGAATAAAGGGAACCCAGAGACCTGAAAGCTCTCCAATATCAATTGCACCAATTCCTGCTATAATCATAAGGTCAAATGCATAGCCAGAAATTCTGTTTAGCAAATAATTATTTTGATACTGATGTTTAACTAAATTCTTTTTTTTGAGTTTTGCAAGAATAGCTGCAGTAATAGATGCGAAGGCTGCGCCAAACATAAAGTTAAAACCCATGATTAGAGGGTTAACTAATGTTGAAAGTGATGGTGCGTAGGTGTCAATGGCTGTTGTTGTTGTATACATTGCAAAATAGGTAACTGCATACAAGGCTAGAACCATTCCCATTTGAATTGAGAATTTGTCAACAGATTCTGCAATAGGTATTTCGCCTTTTGATTGAAAAGTATCTGTTGATAGTTCAGTTTCTTCGTGCTTAAAATGAGCAACAGAAACATTGTTTTTCTTTTTTATTATATTAAGATATATTACACCCATAATACAAGCGGACAAAAAGCCTGCTGCTGCCAAAGCAAGTCCAAAAGATTGTCCTCCAATAAAACCTTGAGCTTCATAGCTTGCTCCAATATTGTTTGCTTGTCCGGGGCCTTGTCCGTAAGCCATTGGAAGTAAAATTCCGGAGGCTCTAAAGAGGTTTGGCATAAAAGTAAAAGAAAGAATAATAGAAATACCAAGGCCAATAAGGGCCTGTACAAGGTATGTAGAAACTACCACGGCACCGTTTTTTACTGGTAAAAAACCAGTGCTAGCTTCCATTTCGCTTTTATTTTTTACTCTAAGCGACATTGCTATAAAACCAAGTCCTAATCCATGGTAGGTAATTGTTTCTAGGAGCTCAACATTAATGTCTAGGAGGCCTGTGCTGCGTAACGCTAGAAGAATGAATCCCGCCAATACCGCTGTTGGCATTAGAAGGCTGCGAACGGCCTTAATTTTTGTTCTTATAATATTTGTTCCCAATAAAAGTATACTCAGTATTCCGAACTGAACTACACCATTCCATAAATCCATGTTTTGTGCTGTGATTTCCATTTTTTTTCCTTTAATATTGCCTATTCTGATGGCATTTTTTTTGATAACAGATGTCTATATGCATAGATGTAACTTCGTGCGCACATAAATTGTTTTGAAAATATTTGAAAGCTTTCATTGAGTTTTGTGTTAAAAAGTAATGTGCGTCTGAATACCATGTCAAAATTGTTAATGCCATCTAAAGAGTATTCATAATCTCCTACTTTGAGTTTGTCGGCATAAAACTCAAGTCTTCCTTTGCTTATTAATGTTTCATTATGGTCAATATCGATGAGGGTTAACTCTACATATTCATCGCTCAAAAAAGGTTCTTGTGGGGTCTTTTTAAGGTGGTTATCAATATATATTTTGATATATTCTTTTTGCCATGATTCCCATTCGGTAATTGTTTTATATTTAAAGTCTCCTTCAATATATCCATATTCGGAAAAAACTGCTTTTGACCCACATTTTTTACACCAAAAAGTATGCTTTTTTGATGTTATGTTGCTCATTGCATTACACGTAGGGCAGGCAAATAGAATTGATTCAATTGTTTCAGCTCTTTTATGATTTTTGTACTTTACAGGATTTTTTTCTTGGGTTGCGTACGCATCCTCATAAATATCTTCATTAATGTGTTTTGTTACTTCTTCTGCAGTCATTTCTTTGAGTTGCACTTTTGTGTATACATTGATAACTTTTCCACTCGATTTTCCTCTTCTGATAAAGGTCCCCCATCTTGGAGTTGAAAAATAGAGACCTTCAAACCTAAAAGTAACAAGAGAGGCTCCTGAGGCTTTGGCAAGCTTTCCGATTGCTGTTCCAACCTGCTCAGTTCTCCCATCAAATGAACGATTCCCTTCAGGAAAAAGACTGCAATTGTGACCTTCTTTTAGGTGGCGCAAAAGCTTCATCATAGCTGTTACATCGCTTTTTCCTTTTACTTTGGAAATTGGCGACCAAAGTTTTTTGACAATTGCAGAGAGAAATCCAAGTCTAAACACATTTTCTCCTGCTAAAAAATACATCTGCCTTTTAAAACTAAGGCTACAAAGCCACGGATCTAGGTTGCTGTTATGATTTATGAGAACTAAATAATTACCTTCAATTTCAGGTGCCATTTCATATGTGTAGCCATAAAGCCATTTTAAAATAGGTTTTAATATTTTAAGTGTTGGCTTCCAATATTCTTGTAGCTTTTCATGTTCTGATTTCATGCTTACTCCTGGTCTATTCTTGCTTTTACAAAAGAAAGTGCGTTTTTTTGTGCTTCGATAACAGCATCGCACCATGCATCAAATTCGTTGTCTTCTTTTTGTAATTCGGGGTGCGAAAGTAAATAATTCACTGTGCGCGTAATTCCTTCGTCAAAGCGAATTGTTGCTACAAAGTTGGGAACAAGTCGTTTTAGTTTTGTGTTATCAAACATCACAGAGTTCGCTTTATCGCCAATTAGACTTCCAAATAGGTCAAATTTACCAGTTTTAGCTAAGAACTCCGATGAAATATGTACAGAATTTAATGGTAAACCTAGTGCATTTGCAATACAGGCGTATATTTGATTCCAAGTAAGGGACTCATCGCTTGTAATTTGGACTGTCTCACCGATAGCATGAATATTTCCTATAAGACCACAAAAAGCACGAGCAAAATCTTCTGCATGTGTCATGGTCCAAAGAGAGGTTCCATCACCATGAATAATAACTTCTTTTCCTTCGATCATTCGCTTTACTATTTGCCAGCTTCCGTTGTTGCCGTGGACACCAAGAGGAATTGAACGGTTATCGTAAGTGTGGCTGGGTCTTATAATTGTTATAGGAAAGCCCTCTTTTCTGTATGCATCTAAAAGATACTCTTCGCATTCAATTTTATTTCTTGAATACTCCCAAAAAGGGTTGGAAAGAGGGGTTCCCTCTGTAATAATTGGGTTGGAAAGAGGTTTTTGATATATTGAGGCAGAACTTATAAACATAAATTGCTTTGTTTTGCCCGTGAAAACTTCATAATCTTTTTGAACATGGTCGGGTAAATAAGCAATAAAGTCGACTACTGCATCATATTTCTCATCTATTCCCAACGGTGATAAGGCAATACTTGCAAGTTCTTCTTTGTTATATGAGTCACCTGTAAGATGGGTGATTTTACCTGTTTGGGTTTTTATATTTGAGCAGAGTTCTGCTACATATGTTGAGCGGTTTCCTCTATTTAAAACATATACATCATGCCCATTTTGATACAAAAACTGTGTAATTCGGGAGCTAATTGTGCCGCTCCCACCAAGCAATAAAATTTTCATGCTAAAAGTGTATAGTAAAAAGGGTTAAAGTGTCAATCAGAAATAAGCTAGTTTCTTAAAAGTTTACATTTGTTGTATTTTACTGTTGCATAAAATGAGTTTTTATACTATTGTGCAGTATGACTATAAAAAATCTTCTATTAGATATGGATAACACCTTATATCCTGAGAGTAGTTTAATTGATAGAAATATGACACAGCGAATTATCTCATGTGTTTCTAATTTTTTGAATGTTTCTTTGGAACAAGCTGCAGAAGAGCGGCAAGATGGACTAACTCGAGTTGGGACAACGCTTGAATGGCTCATGACAGAAAAAGGGCTTGTTGATACAAAAAGCTATTTTGAATTTTTACATCCTGAATGTGAAAAGGATGAGGTTGACTTTGATCCAAAATTACGGCCTTTTTTACAGAGTCTTTCTGAAAAATATCATTTGACGGTTTTAACAAACGCCCCAAAAATTCACGCAGATTGCATACTAAATCATTTACAGGTGTATGATTTGTTTGATGGTGTGTATGATCTAGAAGATAACAATTTTTTAGGCAAGCCTCATAAAGAAGCTTATTTTAAGGCTATTGAGGAAAAGGGTTTTACGATTGAAGAAACGCTTTTTTTTGATGATCACCCAAAGTATATAAAAGGGTATTCTGATATAGGTGGAAAAGGAATTTTAATAGATCAAAGTGACCGTTATGACGAAGGAACGCTTGTAGAAATAAAGGCTTACGGTAAGATAAGGTCAATCTATGACATGCCATCGCTTTTAGAAAAAATAGAAAAATCTACCGTCTAAAAAACAATATAATTTAAGTACTTAAAATATACTGTAGTAATTTTTAAAAAATCATTTTAAAATGCTTTTATCTATACAAGGATACCTTGACAACCTCTCTAAACAGTGCAATAATAAACGTGGGCATGTTTTTACGTGCATCCATTAACATTGCGCACTTTGTTGCGCATAATTTTTCAGTAGGAGAGAAAAATGAAAAAAACTATTAACATTCTTTTGTTGTTAGTGCTTATTGTAAGCGCAGCATTAATTGGTTGTTCTCAAGCAAGTGATGAGGTTGTGTTAAACCAAGACAAACCTCTTGTTTTCTTTAACAGACAACCTTCAGATCCAACAACTGGTAGCATTGACATGGACACAATGAACTGGAATGACAAAACTTACTATGTTGGTTTTGATGCAGCAGGTGGTGGTGCAGTTCAAGGTGAACTTATTACAGATTATTTAGCAGATGCTAGTGCAAGCTTGGACAGAAATGGTGACGGCGTTATTGGTTATGTTCTTTGTATTGGCGATGTTGGCCACAATGACTCAAAAGCACGTACAGAAGGTATTCGTCGTGCTCTTGGTACATGGGACGGTTCAACAGATCCAGGAGAAGCAAAAGAAGGATCAGTAAGTGTTGGAGGAACTACATATAAAGTTGTAGAGCTTGAAGGAAAGGCAATGACTGGAACTGATGGTTCAACTTGGAATGCAAATGCTGCTACAGATGCAATGGGTCTTTGGGCAACACAATATGGAACACAAATTGACTTAGTTATTTCAAATAACGATGGTATGGCTCTAGGAGCATTACAAGCTTCTAACTACCCTGCAGGCGTTCCTGTATTTGGATACGATGCAAACCCAGGTGTGCCAGAAGATATTGGTGCAGGTATTGTAAGCGGAACTGTTTCACAAAACGTTGATGCACAAGCAACAGCTACACTTCAAGTGCTTAGAAACCTCATGGATGGTTTAACTGGTGAAGATGTGTATACAAAAGGTATTACAGAACCTGATATGTACGGAAATAAAATTACAGCACCTGTTATCTACATTCCAGAAACAAAAGCTGTTTTAGCTGAAAATGCAGGTGTTAATGCTGCTAACTGGCAAAACTACACAGCAGGCACAAGAGACGCAGGAGTTAAACAAACTGATGCACCTAAAAAAAGTGTTCTTTTAACTATTTACAATGCAGGGGATAACTTCCTTTCATCAAACTACGTTCCTGCTTTGGAATACTATGCACCTTTATTAAACATTGATTTAACAATTGTACAAGGTGATGGTCAAAACGAATCAGTGGTTTTAGACAGATTTACAAACCTTAATGCATATGATGCATATGCTATTAACATGGTTAGAACAAACTCAGGTCCTGACTATACAGATAAACTAAAATACTAAGACTCTAATTGTAAATTCTGAATAAAATTCACAATTGAAAACTGTGGTAGCTTTTGCTATCACAGTTTTTAGCATATAAAAAGGAAGTTTAATGGCCGAAGTAGTATTAGAGATAAAAAATCTTTCAAAGTCATTTGCAAAAAACAAAGTACTTGAGGGTATTAATTTAAGTGTTAAAAAGGGCAGTGTTATTGGTCTTATGGGTGAAAACGGCGCCGGTAAGTCAACAATGATGAAGTGCCTTTTTGGTATATATGCAAAAGATGAAGGACATTTTTCACTTCTCGGAAAAACAATTAATTTTAAAACACCAAAGGAAGCTTTAGAAAATCATGTTGCCATGGTTCATCAAGAGCTCAATCAATGTTTAGATAGAACTGTTACAGATAATATTTTTTTAGGACGTTACCCTACAAAGGGCGGCGTGGTTGATGAAACCAGAATGTTTACAGAGACAACAAAGTTATTTTCTTCATTAAATATGAATGTTAACCCTAAAACTGTTATGCGTACAATGTCTGTTTCACAAAGACAAATGGTCGAAATTGCAAAGGCTGTTTCGTATGATGCAAAAATAATAGTATTAGATGAGCCAACATCTTCTTTAACAGAAGTAGAAATAAAAAAACTATTTTCAATTGTTAATGACTTAAAAAATAAAGGCGTGTCCTTCATATATATATCTCACAAAATGGATGAAATATTTGAAATTTGTGATGAAGTTGCTGTTTTACGTGATGGCAAAATGATTATGGCAAAAGCAACAAGCGATACAACTATGAACGAGCTTATTTCTGCCATGGTTGGTCGTTCATTGGATAACCGTTTTCCTCCGGTTGATAATGTTCCAGGTAAAGATTATTTTGAAGTAAAGAAGCTCACAACGAAATTTGAACCGATACTGGATGAGATTTCTTTTTCTGTAAAAAAAGGCGAAATTTTCGGACTTTATGGGCTTGTGGGTGCAGGGCGCAGTGAACTTTTAGAAGCCCTTTTTGGCATTAGAACTGTAGCATCAGGAGAAATCATTCTAGATGGCAAAAAACTGCGTTTTCATAGCAGCAAGGATGCAATGGATTATAATTTCGCACTTGTTACCGAAGAAAGAAAACTAAATGGAATGTTTGGTAAAGGGACCATAAAGTTTAACACTGTAATCACAAATCTAGGTAGTTACAAAACATTTGGGCTTTTATCAGAAAGAAAAATGACTGAAGCTGCAAACCATGAAGTAAAAGTAATGCATACAAAATGTGTTTCGGTGGAAGACTTAATTACATCTTTGAGTGGTGGAAATCAACAAAAGGTAATAATAGGAAAATGGCTTGAAAGACAGCCAGAGGTTTTTCTTTTGGATGAACCGACACGAGGAATCGATGTTGGAGCAAAGTATGAAATATATCAACTAATAATAAGAATGGCAAAAGAAGGAAAGACCGTAGTTGTTGTTTCCAGCGAAATGCCAGAAATTTTAGGTATTACAAATAGAATAGCCGTAATGTCTAATCGTAAATTGGCTGGAGTTGTTAATACAAAAGACACAAACCAAGAAGAATTGCTGAGACTATCAGCTAAATATTTGTAAAAAAGGATGCGTAAAGTATGTCAGATCAATCATTAACCCAAAACACACTTGAAAATGATGCAAAAATACAAGAATATGTAGAAAAACTTTATGAATTACGTAAAGATGGCGTAAACAAAATACTTGAATTAAAACAAGAACTTTTTATTGCAAAAAAGAACAAGATGCTTGATGCTGTTCAAAAGCAGCGCGTCATAGCCGAACACAAAGACAATATAGCTTTGGCAAAAAATGTCGCCAAAAAGAATAAAGCAGAGGAAAAACGGCTCGAAAAAGAAGCTGTAATGTATGCAAATAAAGTTTCAAAAAAATATAATGCACAAGTTATTGCTACGCAAAATGAAGAAATTATAAAAATTAAAGATGAACATAAAAAAGAAGTCGCAGACATTAAAAAGTCTGGGTCTGAGGGTCTTCAAAAAATTCGTTCTTCATATATTGGTAAGCCTGCAAAAGTTGATGTTACTGCTCTTAAAGAAGACATCGCAGCATATAAATATGAAATTCAATCAGCCCTTTTTGATGCTAAAAATCATTTTTCAACAAAAATCGGGCTATGTAAAGCAGAAAAAAAACAAGCTTTTGTTGACCATGTACAGCTAAATAGAAGTTTAAGAAATGGAAAAGCAGTTTTTTCTGAAGATGTCGTGCTTAGTGCTAAAGATTATGCTTATAATTTCACGGGTTCGAAGTTTTTACTTGAAAACGGCTTGTATTTGGCTATTCTTATTTTCTTTATTGTTTGTATAATTGTTGCACCTATTACAGGAAGAGGAAATCTTCTTTCGCTTCCTAATATTTTTACTATTTTAGAGCAATCTTCAACACGGATGTTTTTTGCGCTTGGAGTTGCAGGGTTAATCTTATTAGCAGGAACAGACTTAAGTGTTGGCCGGATGGTGGCGCTTGGGGCAGTAACGACAGGGCTTATCTTGCACCCAGGAATGAATATTGTAACTGTTTTTGGTATGGGACCTTGGGATTTTTCTGCTATTCCAATGATGGCGCGCCTCGCAATGGCATTGAGTATTTCTGTTGCCCTTTGTGTAATGTTTAGCTCCTTTGCAGGAATTTTTTCTGCAAAATTAAAGATACATCCATTTATATCAACCTTGGCTACCCAGCTAATTATTTATGGACTTTTATTCTTTGGAACCAGAGGCACTCCTGTTGGTTCGATTGATGGCGAAATAAAAGATCTGCTTGGCGGAAGATGGATTCTTGGTGTATTAAATGGAGAGCTTGTTACTTTTCCGAAGCTAATTATTCCTGCAGCTCTTGCTGTGGTAGTTGCTTGGTTTATTTGGAATAAAACAATTTTTGGGAAAAATATGTACGCTGTTGGTGGTAATGCAGAAGCGGCAAGTGTAAGCGGAATCAGTGTTACAAAAGTAACAATGGGCGTATTTATTATGGCAAGTGTTTTTTATGGTTTTGGTGCATTTTTTGAAGCGTTTAGAGCTAATGCAAGTGCCGGAACAGGACAAGGATACGAGCTTGATGCCATTGCTGCCTGTGTTGTTGGTGGTATTTCCTTTAGTGGTGGTATTGGTAAGATTGGTGGAGCAGTTGTAGGTGTAATAATATTTACAGGGCTAACCTATTGTTTAACCTTCCTAGGAATAGACACAAACCTTCAATTTGTTTTTAAGGGTTTAATTATTATTGCTGCTGTTGCACTCGATAGTGTAAAATACTTAAAGAAAAAATAATATGTGCAGCAACTAAGGCCTTAAAAAAGCCTGTGATATATTTAGCGCTCTTCTAGCAACCGCTTCCCCCTTGGGAGGCGGTTTTTTATTACAAAAAAAGCCTGATAATCGTAGAAAAAAAATGGAAAATTTTAAAAGTATGTGATATAATATTAATAACTATTTAAAAAAAGGATTACTAGGAAAATGAAAAATGTTTTGGTTGTAGATGACTCTCGAATAATGCGAAATATTGTAAAAAATACTTTTTCGACATTAGATGTGCCTTGTGTGTTTTATGAGGCAGCAAACGGAAAAGAAGCTCTGTCTGTGCTTGAAAAAAATGATATTAATTTGGTGTTTCTTGATTGGAACATGCCTCAGTTGTCGGGGCTTGGTTTTTTAAAAGAAGTTAGAGCTAATAAAAAATATGAAAATCTCCCTATTATTATGGTAACAAGTGAAGCTGCAAAGTATAACGTAATTGAAGCATTAAAATCCGGAGTGACAGCATATTTAATAAAGCCTGTCAGTGTTGAGAAGTTTGTTAAAACACTTTCTTCGGTAACGTATTAAAAGCTTTACCTTAACACGGAAAATAGCAAAAAAATAAAGATTTTGTAAACGGAGTGTTTAGAGATGGAAAAATATGTGCAGCCTTTTATTGATACTTGTTGTAATGTTTTTAAGGATTTTCTTGGGCTTGAACTTACAACAAGTACTCCGCATTTTATTGAAAAATATGAAAAAAATGAATGGGATATATCCGGCATTATAGGTTTGGCTGGCGAAGCTCAGGGTGCTGTTGTGCTTTCATTGAGTACAGATTTAGCCATTACGCTCACAGAGATTTTAACTGGAGTTGAGTATAGCGAAGTTACTGAAGAGGTATGTGATGCGATTGGAGAGATTATCAATATAATTGCAGGAAATGTAAAAAAAAATTTAGAAGGAATGTATCACCTGGTTATTTCTTTGCCTACTATTATTGAAGGTATGAATCATGATGTAGTGTGGCTAAAGTCGCAAGGGGTACGAAAAGTTTGCATTCCATTTACTGTTTTAGAAACACACTCCTTTTCTTTATCAGTTTCACTTAGGCGAATATAAAAAGGCCTTAGTTTGGAGAGGACGATAATATGGTAAAAAAAGAAGAAATAATAAATGAAACAAAAGACAAATTTGTTGAAGATTTAAAAAGAAAAATCCGTTTTAAATCCCTTAAATTTTTTTCTGCAGGTCGGTATGTGCCAGGGATTTCTAACGCTACTGAAATGGATCTGGTGACAAAGTATGTGATATTTAATGTCTTTGTTATTGTAGGTTTTTTTATGTTTGTGCCTTTTACGATTAACGAAGCAGCTAGTCCCGAAACAGATATGTCTGTGGTTCTAACTTACAGTGCATTATGTTGTTTTGTTTTTTTTCTCTTTGTTTTAGCGCGCACAAAAGTATCTTTTTATTTACCTGCAACATTATTGGTGTTTACCTATTTAGGATTTGTGTGTTACGTGCTAATAGGACATCCTAGTGGTGGACACTCTGCGGCGCTTTGGTCATTTATTTTACCACCGCTTGCTTTTTATGTGCTTGGGAATATTGGACTTATTCCGTGTTCTATAGCAGCTGTTGTGATGATATACGCCTTTAATGCTTCTGTTGATTTTTACCCATACGAGTTTGCCTTGCGCAGTTCAGTAATTTATGCATTTACCGTTGCATTTGCCTCAATTTCATATAAAAGAACACAAGTATTGACATTATCTCTAATGAGAAGCCGAGAGCAATTACAAAATGAGCTTACAGAAATTGAAGTCATGAAAGATAACTTACAAGCTGGAGTTTTTTTGTTAGATTCTGCATATCTAATACAACCCTTGTATTCAAAGGGATTAATACAAATTTTGGGCAAAGAAAAATTGGACTATTCTGATTTTATTTCAATATTACATTTTTCGTTAAAGCAAAAAGAGCTAACTTTGCTTAAAGATTATCTTGAAATGGTTTTTCTTGGTGTTCATGACGTTGAAACATTGCAGGATGTAAATCCTTTACAGAAATTTAAATATATAACAGAGTCAAAAGTAGAGAAAATAGTATCTATTAATTTTACATTAATTCAAAAAAAAGGTGATGAAAAAGCAATTTTAGCCGTAGCTCGAGATATAACGTACGAGAGTGAGCTCGAGGAAAAACTTGTAAAAGAAGAGCAGTTTAGACAACAAGAAATGAAAGCAATGTTCGAGGTTATGCAGGTTTCTCCGCAAAATTTAAACGATTTTTTAGATGAGTTAGAGTTTGAATTTGTGAGAATGAATACATCTTTAAAAGACAAGACACGGTCACAAAAAGAGATTTATACGGATCTTTTTCAGGGTATTCATGCTATGAAATCAAATGCTCTTGTAATTGGTCTTGATTCTGCGGCCGCAAGGTTTCACGAATTTGAAGATAAGTTGGCTGTTCTTATTGATAGTTCAACGATGTCATACGAAGAACTTTTAGAAATAGTATTTGAGCTGGAAAGGGTAATGGACATAGTTGATAATCTCAAAGGTGTTGTAAAAAAAATGGAAGACTTTTCTGATTCTACAAAACAAGTGCAAGGGTCATCTGATATTCTCCTTCAGTCAATTCGAAATACCGTAAACAAAGCTAAAGCAGAAACAGGGAAGGGGGCTATTGTAAAAGCTACTAATCTTGACTGGGGCAGAATTGATACTGAATATCGTAGGGTATTAAAAGAAGTAATAATGCAATTTACTAGAAATGCAATGATACATGGCTTTGAGGATGGAGCAGTGCGTCTTGCTCAAGGAAAAGCTTTAGACGGGGTCATAACTCTTTCAATTGTAATAGCCCATAATAAGATAGAAGTAGAGTTTTCAGATGATGGTGCAGGGATTGATTTTGAAAAAGTGAAAACACAAGCTATAGAGAAAAATTTATATTCAGAGAAAGATAATAAACTGAACAAGGATTCTCTTGTAAAAGCTTTGTTTTCACCGGGGTTTTCAACAGCCGACGAACTTTCTTTACATGCAGGTAGGGGGGTTGGTTTAAGTTTGGTTTCTGATCGTATAAAGGAGTATAAGGGGTCCATAAAAGTGAAAAGTGTACCAAAACAAGGGACGAAATTTATTGTCGAGTTGCCGTACAAATATGTTTCTTAATCTTTAATTGCAAAAGGTTTCTGTTAGCAATTAAAGTAGAATATATGCCAACTTAGCTCACCTGGCAGAGCAGCACATTCGTAACGTGCAGGTACTGAGTTCGAGTCTCAGAGTTGGCTTCGTAAAAATTGGCATCCTTGCCAATTTTTACTACCGAGTTTTTAACTTTGTTAAAAACGTCGTGAGACCATATAGTGTAGCGACATAGTTCGCTCCGCTCCCTGCACTAAGTAGATTAGCAAGAGGGTTAAACGAGTCCTTGTCGCGATTTTCAAAATTAATTATGATGTTTGGTGCGCTTTTTTTATGCCAACGATAAAGGGACTTGAAACGGAGCACCATCGAAGGAAGTCGGTAGATTTTTAAAAGGCTATAAGGAAATAAGAAACGCTTCGTCAGAGTCGCCTGCTATAGCAGAGGTTTGTCTTTCTTTGTAGTCGTTTGTATCCTGAGAAAGAGTTTTAATTTTCGCATCAATTCTTTCTTGAAGCAAGGTTCTTACATACATATCAATGAGCGATCTCTTAATATATGGAAGCTCATCCGTAAAAAGTAAAACTATTTGTTGTGTTTGCCCTATTATTTGGGTTCTGAATACTGTTGTTGGACATAGAATCGTTTGCCCCCGCAGAGTAATGGTGAAATTTGCTAAGCGCTTTTCGTTGGGAAAAAGGGCAGCTAAACTACTATTTGCGGTACACAATAAACCAGCTGAACTTACATTACTGATTCCCAAGGGACAAGTATGGCCATTAATTTCATATGAGGCAGAGACATCTTGTTGATCCTCGCAGTAAGCTCTTACAAAATTTCTTTTTCCTTTTGCATTGTTTATTCTTAATATGCTATGAATGTAATCATGTATAATAATTGGATCTTGGGCGAGAGAGACAAAGCCTCCCGGGATTGACGCGTTTAGTAAAAAATGATCTTTTTCATTGTCTCCAGCATATGTTGCCATTATGCCGATGATTGTATCAGTAAAGGTTGGATCTGAAGAAAAACTTGAAACAAAGTTATACCATTGGTCTATGAGTAATTCTTTGTCAATGCATACATAAAAAACTGAATTGGGGTATTCTTTTAATATTGCTTTTGCATGCTTATAGCTTGATAACAAGTATAGCTCGTACCCAACAGAAGAGAGCATGGGAACTACTATATCCTGAAAGTCAGGTGGGGCATGGAGAAAAAAAACCTTTTTTCCTAAATCCAAGGGTTCATTTGACAAGCTACGTTCTCCTATTTGTTAAAAACAATATAATATAATAGCATGAAATTGTAAAACTTTCAAGAGCAAGGATGCAGAACAAAAGAATTTGTTGGAAGGGTAAAATTTATAAAAACAAACTTATTGCACAATATATGAGCAAAAGAGCCATAACTGAATTTGTAACTTTAGCATATTGTGAAAAAATCTTTGCAAAAAGGGTACCAAAAATAGTCCAACAAATAGTGGAAAAAAAAGTAACTGTAATCAAGATAAGCGCAAAGAAAACAATAGAAAAGATATCACCCTTAAAGTAGGGTAGCACATACAGTTCCATAGATATAATAGCATATAAGTAAGCTTTGGGATTTATAAACTGAAGCATGATACCTATAACGAAGCTAGTATTTTTGAAATTTTCTGTGATTTCATTTTTACTCGTAATGGTTTTATAAGCGAGATACAGAATATATGCAGCACCTATAATTGTCATTGGTAATCTAATTGCAGGGAGAAAGCTGCTAACCATGCTTCCAAGCCATGCGCTTATAATTAATAGAATAAAAACTCCAAAAATGACGCCAAAATTAAAAGGAAGAGACTTTCTAATTCCAAGGCGGCGACCATTAGTCATGCAGATAATATTATTTGGGCCTGGTGTGATTGAAGTGACGATTGCGTATATAATAAAGTCTATCCAGCTAAACATAGCTACCTCTGTAAAACATATTTTAAATGCATATTATAAAGGGGTACATGCATGCTGTCAATGCTTAGAGATAAAATCCCATCGCTATTATCCAGACATAGCAAATTGTTTTTGGAAGCATTAGCATTCCGAGTATTGGCTTCTTGTGAGCCCAAAGGACAACAGGAATATAAAAAAGAAAGCTTAAAAATATGCCCAGGTACGTGTAATGAATCGCAGGGATTACATCTCTGTTCAAATAAAAGAGAAAAAAGACAAGTATGCCTTGTAAGAGAAAAGGGATGTTTCTGTATATTCCCCATGAATAGCTGGGCTTTTCGCTTGTCCATTTATTTTGAGGGAGCAAACAAAGAATAATTCTTGTTACACAAAGAACATAGATTGGGACAGAAGAATAGGAATTTGTAAAAAGGTTAATACCTACAAGCCACAAAATAGTATAAAAAAGAGACATGGTGATAGAAGTAATCATTTTTCCATAGCCGATTAAAATTAGATTTTTTTTCTCTGTTACAATTTGGGAAATTCTTGGAATTAAGTGTGTGCTGTCTCCAAGAGCCAGTACCAAAGCCATAACACCCCATGCAAAGGATTTTTTTTCTGAGAGCAACAGGCACCCTAATACAAAGGCCGTCAAGAGATATGCTGTATTAAAATAAAGTTCTATTTTTTTCGGTTTCACAGGAGTCACCCTTTTTGGTATAATAATGTAAAAAATAGGTACCTAATTATAGGTACCTATTTTAGCTGACTACTAGATTTTCAATGTCGCTTTATTTAAGTCGTCATTATTAAGCTTGGATAGTTCAATTACCTTGCTCATATCTAAGCCTGCAGCTTTTGTAAAGCGCTCTCCATACTCAGGGTCTGCTAAGTAGCAGTGCACAGCATGGCGGTACTTTATGTTTTCACTGCATGGCGCTATGTCTCCTGCAGTATTCTGAATGAGGATTTCTTTTTTGTCCTCTGTCATTACACGCCATAAATCTCCACCTGCTCTAAAGCAATCATCAGTTGGGTCATCTTTTGGGTCATAGCGATAAATTGCGCCTGAGATATCTAATGGTGGCTCAAGAACTTCGGGTTGTGCAGACCAGACACCTTGACTGTTTGGCGTATAGGCTACCGTTCCACCGTAGTTTCCATCTGTTCTCATAGCACCATCTCGATGATATTCATTCACTTGAACCTTTGCCCTATTTACAGGAATATGGTTGTGGTTTACCCCTAAGCGATAGCGATGGGCATCCCCATAGGCAAAAAGTCGGCCTTGTAAAAATCTATCTGGGCTAAAGCCAATACCAGGAACTACATGTGCAGGGGTAAATGCAGATTGCTCCACTTCGGCAAAGTAGTTTTCAGGGTTTTTGTTGAGTTCTAGCTCCCCAACTTCGATTAACGGAAACTCTTTTTGTCTCCATATTTTTGTTATGTCAAAAGGATTTTCGTAGTGCTTTTTTGCTTGGTCTTCAGTCATAATTTGAACATAAAGAGTCCATTTTGGGAAATCACCTTTTTCAATCGCATCATACAAGTCTTTGCCGTGATATTCTCTGTCCATTCCGTTAATCTTTGCAGCTTCTTCGTTTGAAAGATTTTTAATACCCTGTTTTGTTTTGAAATGAAATTTACACCAAACTCGCTTATTCTCTTTGTTATAAAAAGAGAAAGTATGCTCTCCAAAAAAGTGCATATGTCTAAAGGATGCAGGAATTCCTCTATCACTCATAACTACCGTTATTTGATGGAAGCACTCAGGAAGAAGAGTCCAAAAGTCCCAGTTACTTTGCGGTGAGCGGCGCCCTGTTCTTGGATCTCGTTTTACAGCCCTGTTGAGGTCAGAAAAATTATGTACATCGCGGATAAAAAAAGTAGGGGTGTTGTTTCCAACCAAATCCCAGTTTCCTTCTTCTGTATAAAATTTAACTGCAACGCCTCGGATATCTCGCTCGCAGTCCGCAGCCCCTCTTTCTCCTGCAACCGTAGAAAATCTTATAAAAACATCAGTTTTTGTTCCTTTTTGTAAAACCTTCGCTTTTGTGTACTGGCTAATATCATGCGTTGCAGTAAACTTTCCGTAAGCGCCCCAGCCTTTTGCATGCATTCGTCTTTCAGGAATAACTTCACGGTTAAAATGTGCCATTTTTTCCATGAGCCAAACATCGGCCATGGAAACATCACCTCTTGGGCCGCTAGTAAGTGCATTTTCGTTATCGCCTATAGGGGCTCCAACTTCATTTGTTAATTTAGAATAATCACTCATGTTTTTCTCTCCTTATGTAAAGATACTACTTTAATTATAACACGGCTTTTTTTATTTGTGTAAAAAAAAATGAACATGTGTTGGTATTTTTTTGTTGTTATGAGGTTTGTCTTGCTTAAATGAACAGAATCTAGTAGGATATCTCATAGGATGGGTTCTATGAATGGTAATAAGATAGCAACAGAATTTACTTTTGGAGGTTTGCTTCGTTATGCTTTTCCATCAACTATCATGATGATTTTTATATCATCATATACTATTGTTGATGGACTTTTTGTAGCACGCTTTGTAAATACCGATGCACTTTCTGCGTTAAATATAATTTACCCTCTGCAACAAATTTTTGGGTCGGTTGGATTTATGGTTGCAACAGGTGGTAGCGCACTTGTGGGGGCTATGCTTGGCCAAAAAAAAGACAGGGAAGCGAGCAGAGTTTTTTCGCTTATAACAATTACGACAATTTCTTTTATTATTGTTGCTGCAATTTTTACATATATTTTTACAGAATCATTGATAAGGCTTTTGGGTGCCGACGAGGTTCTTTTACCCTATGGCGTTGCCTATGTTAGAATATTTTTGATGTTTGCACCTGCGCAAGTACTTCAGTTTATTTTTCAAAGTTTTTTTATTACGGCCGGAAAGCCAACACTGGGGCTCATTACTACGCTTGCTGCAGGAGCTTTTAATATTGTATTTGACTATGTGTTTATAGTTCCTCTTGATATGGGAATAGAAGGGGCGGCACTTGCTACAGGTCTTGGTTCTTGTATTCCTGCAATTGCAGGGTTGATATTCTTTATAAAAAATAAAAAAGGAATACATTTTACGGTTCCGTTGCCTGCGCTTTGGCCAATGAAAAAAGCATGCACAAATGGATCTTCTGAAATGGTAACAAATTTATCGGGGGCGGTTACAACCCTAGTGTTTAATCTTTTAATGATGCGTTATGCAGGCTCTGATGGGGTAGCTTCACTCACGGCGGTTTTATATGCTCAATTTGTTTTCGTGGCTCTTTTTCTTGGTTTTTCAATGGGGGTAGCTCCTGTTATAAGCTACCATTTTGGTGCAGAAAATAAGGCCTATTTGAAAAAAATACAATCAATGAGTTTTTCTTTTGTTATTGCTACTTCTGTTGTTGTCTTTTTGTTAGCATTTTTTGGCTCTAATCTTGTTGCAAACGCTTTTGCAGAAAGAGGAAGTCATGTTAATGAACTTATTTCTTTTGGTATGAGATTGTTTTCTTTTTCATTTATATTTTCTGGAATAAATATTTTTGCTTCGAGTCATTTTACAGCTCTTTCCGATGGAAAAACATCAGCTCTAATTTCTTTTTCAAGAACCTTTGTTTTCATTTTGTTGGGAATTGTACTTATGACAAGTTTGTTTCAAATGAACGGCATGTGGCTATCGATACCATTTGCAGAGTTTATGACAACATTGTTGGTAATAGTAATATATAAAAGAGCAAGCAAAAAAAATCAATAATTCTATATTTTTTTATTGACAAATTATAAGTTATGTTGTATATTTGTGTTGTTAGATAAAAATAACTTTTAAGTGGTGCTTTTATGTTTACGGACAGAGTGTTTTATATGAATGATAAAAATTTAACAACAGTAGATCTCAATAAAACGGCAAAAGTAAAACGCCTGGATACCAATGATAAAGAGTTGGAACACTTTTTGTTTACACTAGGCTGTTATCCTGGAGAAGATATAACTGTTGTTTCTACTGTATCATCTACATATGTTATTGTAGTAAAAGATGCTCGATATAGCATTGATAAGGATTTTGCGCGAGCGATTATTGTGGAGTAAGTTTTTTTACAATAATTGTTAGTGAATTATAACAAAATAATAGGAGAGTGCTATGAGAATAGCTTTGGCAGGAAACCCTAACAGTGGTAAAACAACATTGTTTAATGCTGTAACGGGTCGAATTGAAAAGGTTGGTAACTGGGCCGGTGTTACCATTGAAAAAAAAGAAGGTGAAATTAAACACTCACTGGTAAAAGGCGGAGAAAAGGTAATTGCAGTTGACCTTCCGGGTGCATACTCAATGTCTCCTTATTCATCTGAAGAAAACATTACACGAGACTTCGTTAAAAAAGAAAACCCGGATGTAGTGATTAACATAGTCGATGCAACTAATCTTAGCCGAAGTTTATTTTTTACCACACAGCTTTTAGAGCTTGGCATTCCTGTTGTTGTTGCATTAAACAAAAATGACTTGAACGAAAAAAAATCAATAAATATTGATGCTGATAAGCTTTCAAAAACACTTGGGTGTCCTGTTGTAAAAACAGTTTCAACATCTTCAAAAGAGAACGGTTTACAAAATCTTATTGAAACTGCTGTTTCTTTAAAAGGGCAGGGGCAAAAAACCTTTTTTGATCTTTGCATTACCGATGATGCAGATGAAAAAACTGTTCAAGAAAACGATAAAAAAAGATATGAGCAAGTTAAAGCAATAATTAAAGATGTTGAAGTGAGAAAAACAAGTTCGCACAGTTTTAACTTACAAGACAAGGCTGACCTTGTGCTAGCAAATAGATGGCTTGGTATTCCTTTCTTTGGTTTGGCAATGTGGTTAATTTTTTCAATTTCACAAACCTATGTTGGTGTGTGGATTGCAGACTGGCTCGTTGGTCTTTTAGAAGGTGGAATGGAAGTTGCTCG
>CAYJMR010000021.1:0-20154 GCA_964371375.1 uncultured Treponemataceae bacterium | reverse complement strand
AATGAGATTTTTAGTACTATCAGATATTCACGCAGCGATTGAAATGATTGACAAATTAGACGATGAGTTTTCAAAGGCAGATGCTGTTCTTGTAGCAGGTGATTTTGCAGAGTTTAATGATATTCCGAGTGGGCTACCTACGTTAAAACATCTTTTAACTAAGCATGAAAGGTTTTTTTGTATTACAGGAAACTGTGATGAGCCATCTTTCGCTGATACACTTGATGAGCATGATGTTTGTGTGCAAGGATCTATTGTATTTTCAGATGGACTTGTGTTTTCAGGAAGTGGAGGAGCTTTAAAGTTCACTGGAGCGACTCCATTTGAAAGAGATGATGAAGAAATCATAAATGACTTAAAAATGGTAAAAGACTTAGAAAGTAATAATAACCTAGTTTTACTAATTCATCAGCCACCCTTTGATACAAAGCTTGATGTTATAACTGCTGGCGCACATGTAGGTTCAAAGCTTGTAAAGGAGTTTATTATTGAGTACGAGCCCCTTTTAGTTATTAGTGGCCATATTCACGAGTCTTTTGCAATTGACACCTTAGGAAAAACAACACTTGTAAACCCGGGCTCTTTAGAAGAGGGACGTTATGCAACGCTTGAAGTTGTAAAAGAAAATGATAACTGGGTTGTAAAGGGTGCCGAGCTAAAATCCTTATAGTTCGTTTGTCACAAATCGAAAACCCATGTAATTATATGCTTCGCCGCTTTCGTACGCATAACGGTCTGCGGCAAAAGTAAAAGAAGCGTATTCGCTCCAACTTCCGCCTCTCATAACTCTTTCTGTTCCAAAAAAGGTATCGTCTTCAATCGCTGTATAGTCAGTAAACCAATCCCAGCAAAACTCTAATACATTTCCGCTCATATCATACAGTCCCATTGAATTTGGCTTCCCACTTTTAGGATGACTGGTAGGACCTAAAATACTATTTGCTGTAGCTACATTTGCGGTTCCTAAAGGAAAAATTGCAAAATCGGCTTCTTCATTACTTAGAGTGTCTTTTACACTTTGTTCATGAGCAGCACTCACTGCTCTAAAATCCCATGCTGGACCTGACACATTATTCCCGCTCATAAAACTCCTGCTTCCAGACCTTCCCTTAATCTTTCTGGCTGCATATTCCCACTCTGCTTCACTGGGGAGTCTATATCCATTTGCTTCAAAGTCGCATGTTGCTAAGTCTATCCTTGCAGCGTCTGTCGCATCGCGAAGTACTTCATTTTCATACGTGTAACTTGGATCTCGATTCATAATTTCAGAAAAGGCATTACACCACACTATGGCATCTCTCCAACTAATTACAGTTGCAGGTTGAAAACGATTTTGCTCTGTTGGCTTTTGTGCTCTTCTACCTGAAGATCCTCCTTGCCCTGGATGCTGAAATGTATAACCAAGAGCGCTTTCTGCAATTTCACGAACATGATACCATAATTCATACGTTGTTTCGTAGGCATTCATGTAATAGGGATTAATAGTTCTAATAGCCGTTACAGATTGAACATCTTCTCCAATTGTAAAGACATCTTTGCCGTTTGCAAGAGGGATAAAATCAATATGTTCATTAGAATCAATTGCCGTGCTAAGTAAAAATTCCAAATCAAAATTAAAATCTGTGTCTTGTGTGTACACAGAAAAACATGTAAAGAATAAAATAAAGTAAAATAGTATTTGTGATTTTTTCATGGTTACCTCAGAGATTTTCTTTTTGTCATTCTAGGAGATTTTGCTTTTCGCCAATCAGACAATACTGCAAGGGCGAGAAGGCCTGCAAGTAAACAAATTATGCTTATAATAATAACGCCTGACCAACCTGCTGATGCAAAGGGAAGGGGGACGTTCATTCCAAAAAAACTTACAATAAAAGTTGGCACCATCATTACAAGCGAGATTACTGTTAGTCGCTTCATCACAATATTTAAGTTATTGGAAATAACAGAGGCGAACGTATCCATCATACTTGTTAAAATATTTCTATACGTGTTTGCCATTTCCAAAGCTTGTCTATTATCGATTTCGACATCTTCAAGCCAATCTTTATCTTCTTTGTCTAAGCTAATAATATGTGTTTTTGTTAACTTTTCTAACAACAATTGGTTTCCTGTAAGTGAAGTTGTAAAAAACTCTAGTGATTTACCTAGGTTTAGTAAAAGCATTAGTTCATTGTTTTTTACCGAGCGTTCGAGTGTGCTTTGAATTGTTGTTGAGCGTCTGTTTATTTCTTTAAGGTAGCGTAAAAATGTTAAGTCACTCCTACTTAAAATTCTAATTACAAATGCTGGAAAATCACTTAAGGTTAAGTCTCTTATTCTATTTGCTGCTATATCGTGTAATACCTCGCAATCTGTCCAACAAATGGTTATGATTGTATTTTTAAAAAGTATTATTCCAAGGGGTATCGTGCTATAACTTATATCATGATCTGGAGAAAAAATCGGGAGGCGCATAATTATAAGAGTATAGTCATCTGCTTGTTCAATACGAGAAAGTTCGTCTTGGTCAAGAATGTCTAAAATATGTTCTTGTTCTACATTGTAATTTTTTTCGAGTATTCGAATATCTTCTCGAGTAACAGAGCGTACATCTATCCACTGATTTTTTTTTCTTGGAGATTCTGCTTCGTCAAATTGGATAAGCTTACCATTTTTTTCTTCCCAGTACGTTATCATTGGCTTAACCCTTCTTGTCTACCAAGTTTTTTTGTATTCTCTTACATATATTTTATACCTCTATGGGGAAAAAATCAAGTAAAAAGGCTCTTGTTGTTATTCAAGAACATAAAAATATAAAAATAATCTTTTTTTTTATAAAAAACATCAAATTTTTTTACAAAAAATACTAAAAGATATATATACAAACAGGAGGGACAGGTGAAAAAAACAATATGCATGTTATTAATAATTTTGTCTATCGGTACTATGCATCCTCAGACCTCTGCTAATACCGTAAGCTTTGATTTTATTATGCAAGATATTAAAGATATTGTATATGCAGTTTCCGTAGCTCAGGGAATATCAATCGTATGTGATGATACAGTAGTAGGAAAAACCAGTTTTCGGTTTTCAGGGGAAAGCTTTGAAAAGGCTGTGCAGTCATTTTTACTGTCAAATAGATTGCATGCAAAGACTGTCGATGGGGTAATAGTATTATCGAAAATTGATATTAACTCTATAAACACAGCTGCGCAAGCATTTAATATAAGCGCATATGATATCATGCCTACGGTTTTATTTAATAAGTTATCTGAGGAAGCGCATATTCCTATTACGTATGAAATGCTCCCTTCAATACCAGTGTCATTACATGTTCAAAATGTAAAAGTAGAGGAGGCTGTATCTATAGTGATGCAATCTTTTTCCGGTTACACAGTCAGTCGTAATGAAAAGAGTATTAGTATTCTTAAGACTAGTTTTTCAAATAACTCTCAAATCTCATTTACGAGTCAAAATGGTGGGAGGTTATCAATTACTGAAACTAAGGGTGTTTATTCTTTGGATATTCAAAATGGTAGCTTTTTTGAGAGTTTAGAAACACTATTAGGTTTATCTCAAAATCAGTATTCCAACCTTGTGTCTTCTGATAGACTTGTTACACGTTTGCTTTTTTCTCATTCTGATTTTGACACTATATTGCACATGTTATGTTCACAAGTTCAAGCAAGCTTTATTTTTTATGATGGAGTGTACATAATATATACTCTTGAGAATGCCTCTGAGATTTTAAAAACGTCAAATGCAGCTTGGCGTACTTTTTTCTTAAAATATATTACTTCTGAAACCTTAGTTCCTTTACTCTCTCAGCGGTTTACATCTTTAAAGCTGTTAGTAATTTCTGAAAATAAAATCCAAATTGAAACAACAGTAAAAAAAGCTAGAGAGGTTGAGATATTTATAAACCTCTGTGATACTCCAAGTAAATCCCATTTGGTTGAACTGCAGTATATCACAAGTGAAAAAATGCTTGCACACTTGCCACCAGGAATTCGCCGAGAGCAATTTAGTGACTTAGGTGATGGTAATAGTTTATTTTTTACTGGAAGTGATGAGGCCTATGCGCTTCTTAAATCTGCTCTGTTGGTTTTAGATACTCCTTCTACAATAATTGGATATGATCTACTGGTATTACAAGTACAGAAGAGTGAATCTTTTACGTGGAAACCAAACCTTTCTGTAGACCCGGTTTCTATAGGGGATAGAACAAATATAACAGGGCATTTAGGGTCTGTTGCTGCTTTAAATCTAGATGTTGTTTCTACCTTTGGTTATACATTTGCAGCAGAGTTACAAACTGCAATAGGTGAAAATAAGGCACAGGTTTATGTAGATACTAAACTACAAGGCATTTCAGGAAGTCCAATTCATTTTCAAAATACTAACACCTATCGTTACCAAGATACTGCAATAGACCCTGATACCGGTAAGCCTGTTTATTCAGGTATTACAAGAGAAATAATAGCAGGACTTATCTTAAATATAGAAGGTTGGGTTTCTGGCGATGGTATGGTAACTACAAAGGTTACAGCATCTTTATCAAGAAGGGGAGCAGACGTATCTGACAATGGGAATCCTCCTCCTACCTCTGAAAAAATAGTCACTACAGAGGTACGAGGTAAAAGTGGAGAACCGATTGTTTTAAGTGGGCTTGTTCAAAATGATTCGACATTTGTAGAAGAGGCTACACCTCTAATCGCTAAAATCCCAATTATAGGATGGTTCTTTAAGTCTCATCAAAAAACTGAAGAAAAAAATGAAATGGTTATTTACCTTGTTCCACATGTAGACTCATTTTCTGAGGAGGATTCATATGACAAATTTTAATCTATCGCCTGTGTTTTGTGCTCACAATAACGTTATTATTCTTGAACAAGCGGACAATTGTATTGTCATTGGGATACTTGATACTACCGATAAAAATATTTGCAATCGAATTGAAGAGCGCTATGTGCAGTTTTTGCGCTGTAATTCCCCCACGCAAATTAATAAGGATAGCATTCATCGTTTCATAACATATAAGGAAATAAGCCAAGATTATTTTATTCGAGAAACATCAAGACGGTTTGCAATTAATCATGAGCAAGCACTTACGATGCCTTCAGAAAAACATGAAAATCTAGAATATCTCATTGAAGATGCACCTATTATTCACCTCTTAAATTCATTGCTTTTAGAGTGTGTGGAAAAACATGGTAGTGATATTCATATTGAACCCTTTGATGGGGGAAGTCGTGTCCGAATGCGTATTCTCGGCGAACTTGAAATGTATTCTGTTATTGATACTAAGACTGCGACGGCACTTATTCTGAGGATATTATTTTTAGCGAATTTAGATATTACTGAAACAAGAAGGTCGCAAGATGGTGCCTTTCATTTTGAAGCAGGTACAATAGAAACTGAAGTTCGAGCTTCTGTTCTTCCATCAAAATTAGGGTTATCTTGTGTGCTTAGATTGTTAAGCTGTAAAATGTTTGATCTCAGTTTTTCAGGTTTGGGTTTTTTGCCTTTTTATAAAGATTTCTTAGAAGATGTTTGCTTTAAAACAAATGCACTGTTTTTAGTATGTGGTGCAACAGGAGCCGGAAAAAGTACAACCCTTGCCGCAATTCTCCATCGAATAAGTGAAAATAAGCGAAAAATAATTACGATAGAGGATCCCGTAGAGTATAAAGTTGATGGAGTAGTACAAATTCCGGTTAATGTCGATTTGGATATGGACTTTCCACAAGTTCTAAGAAGCACATTTCGCCATGACCCAGATGTGATTATGGTGGGAGAGATACGCGATGAAAAAACAGCACGCATTGCTATCAGGGCAGCATTGACAGGGCATCTTGTGCTTGCCAGTATACATGCAGGTGATGCTCCCTCTGCAGTTATACGGCTATTAGATATGGGAATAGAACATTGGCTTTTAGCATCAGTTTTTGGAGGAGCTTTATGTCAAAGATTGGTACGTAGAAGCATTGAAGACGAACTTTGTTATATTCCTATTGCAGAGGTACTTCCTTCATGTAAAGATATTTCGAGGCTCATTTTGGAAAAGGCAAGTCTGGATGAATACAGAGAATGGATGGAAAAAAATGGCATAGAAAATATGCATGAGGAGAAAAACTATGTCGCGTGTATCTGATACTTTTGAATTTTTTTACCAGTTAAATACATTAAGTCAAACAAATATGCCAATAGTTGAAGCCTTAAGTATATTAGGAGATAGCGAAAGAAAATATAAGGGAGCAAAAAAAAGCTATGTAATAGCTAAGTCTATATTGGAATCTGTACAAAAAGGATATAGCTTTTCTCAAGCTTTGCTATTTTGCCCTTATATTTTTATCTCGAAGGGAACAGTGAATCTTTTTCATGCTGCAGAGAGAGCAGCAAATTTAAAAGATATTTTAGTATTTGTTTGTAAACAAAATGAAAAACGAATGCAAATAAAACTAGATATTCAAAATACAATGATTTACCCGCTTATAGTTATTGCTATGGCACTTGTTGGAACACTTTTCCTTATAAACTGGAAGGACCTGTTTTTAATAAATGTTTCTATTGAAACATTATTTGCGGTTATTATTCGGGCACTAATAATTTTACTGCTGCTTTTATTCTTGTTGGCAGTATTTGTATTTGATTCACTTAAAGAACACCCTTTGTTTCAGTTTTATTATGCACTAGCATTTTTACAAAGAACAGGCTTTACGTTTTGCAAATCACTAGAACTTTTTATGGATAGTCATTTTTCAAATATCAGCCATGAAAGACTCTCATATGCTTACAATGAAATAAGTAAGGGGTATTCCGTCTCCGCTGCTTTCACAGAGGCAAAGCTAGCCACTGATAAAATGGTAATCTTAATAGGGCTAGCTGAAAAAACAGGTAGTATTTCGCAGGTGTGTTCACAAATAGCGCAAGATTTATTGGTGGAGCATGAAAAAAAGAAAAAAAAATGTGCACAACTTATTGAACCACTTTTGTTGTTTATCGTTGGGATATATTTGGCTGTTTTAATGGAAGGAATATTTATTCCCTATATCACAGATTTTGGAGGTGTATTATGAAAAAAGACTTAGGATTTACATTTATTGAAACACTGATAGTGTTGGCAATAATATTAATTTTAAGTGCAGGTATTGGCATTTCTGCATCTACTTATATTGAGCGTTCCAGAAAAAGTGCTGCCATAAGTGAAATTGCAATCTTAACAAATGCCTTGTATACGTATTATTTAGACTGTGGCACTTTTCCCTCTCAGGTGCAAGGCTTACATGCTCTTTGGGAAAAACCAGTTTTTCATCCTGTTCCAAAAAATTGGCAAGGTCCATATGTAAATAGAAAACCAGGAACAGATCCTTGGGGTAATGATTATGTGTACTCAAATACAAATGAGGCAGGATTGCCCTTTTCTATAATGAGTTTGGGCTCCGATGGGCTAGATACTAGTGAGGTTGAAAATGACAACATTTATTCGTGGAAATGATAAGGGGTTTATGTTGTTGCATTCTCTTATAGTTTTGTTTGTAGTTTTTTTATTTTTACTTACTATGCTAGAACTTGAATATAGAAAATATGCCTATGCGAAGGCTGAGTATGAAAGTCTAAGAATAATACACTCTGATTAAAAAAACTTATCTATAACTTGAGGTAGTGGTATGAAGTTAATTGAAGCTCTTATTGTATGTGCATTACTTGCTGTTTTTTCAAGAATATTTATTGAAGTGAATATTCAAATTGTTGAATATCAAACACAAACGCAAGTGTACTTAGAAAAAACAAAAAATCTGCTGGAATCTCTTGTGCATGAAGAAAAAATAGGGGGAAAAAAAGATGAGAAAAACAATAATTAACAGTGAAGATTATAATTTTTATTATATAAATTTTTCTATTGGAAAAATGAAACTATTTTTTTCGCATAATAGAATTGAACATTATGTATTAGCAGAGCTAGAAAAAATACATCCATTTTTTGGTTCTCATTGTACGGTAGATATACATCTAGCATTAAATAAATTAAAACTTTCATTGATGGCAATTGTAATGGATAGAGAAATACTTGCACTTTATACAAAAAATCAAAGATTATATATCCAAAAAAGTAATACAAAACATAATACATTTATAAAAGTATTTGGCCTTAAAAATACCAATACGCAAAAACATATAGCTCTCTTTGTTTCCCTCTTTATTGCTCTAGCTTTTACACTATTATCAATTCAAAACAATAAAACTGCACAAAATATTATTGAGAGTATAGAGCCTGCTAACGAGGGGGATATATTAGGTTCTTCTCTTGAAGCTTTTTATCATCAGATGAATAAATGGCTTAAAAATGGAGTACTTTGTTTTTCGTTTAGTTATACTGAATCAAACATAGTTTTACAAAGTAATGAGCGTCAGGTAATAATTAGCACATCGATCAGTGGTTTAACACCAGAGGAAGTTTATAGCTTTCACGGCGGTGAACAAGGTATTTTTGATATCTCAGAATATGAAAGTGAATTGAAAATTTCTCCTGTTACATTTGAAAAAAATATTCCTCAACTAAATCTTACGCTGTCACATGTTCTACATACTGAATCAATAGAAAGCCAAATTTCAAGCACTACAAAGTCAGCTTTTATGCGTGAAGCTATTCTAATGTATGGTGGGGTTATTCAAGAGGAAAATTGGGACACCCAAAGTATCAACTTTGTAATTCCTCTCTCTGAGTGGAGTAGTTTTTTCATGGTTTTACAAAAAAAACTACAAGAGGAAAATAAAACTTTAAAAACTATTTCTTTGGTGTGTGAAAACAATGCATCATATGTAAATGCTCATATTGAAATAAAGAATGGCTCATTCCCCTCAAACCTCTTATTGCTGGAAGCTATTTTTGATAATCAATTAAGAGCTGATACTCATGTGATAGAGGCGGAAAAGCGTAAATATCAGGATAGTAAAATTGGAAGTGTAAAAAGAATTGATGGTTCTGAAGTTTTGTTTTATGTAACTGAAGACGGAAGAATTACTTCAAACATAATTTGGTAAAGAAAAAAGGTGAAGAGGGTTTTTCACTTTGGCTATAAGTAGTGTGCTTTAAAGCACAGGAGGAAGTATGAAAAGTAAGGTATTGTTCTTTTTGTTGGTAACTGCAAGTATTACAAGCTGCTTGCACATGGAAAATATTCCCTATGCAATAACTGAACCTGAATGTAAAATAGGGAAAGTGGATGGTTTTCATGAGTTTGCGGGTATTCATTTTGTATTTTATAACAACACAGAAAAACACGTTACGGGCTTTAGATTTTCATGCGTAGTGTTTGATAGTGACGGAGAAAGTAGTCCCCTAATTGGAAGCAATGTTATTTCAGCACGCTCTTTAGAGACAATTAGCGCACATGAGGGAGAAAATATTATTTTTAGCTTGGATCCATATATAAGCGAAATACCTACAGAAGCGTATGTAATTGATTTTTTTTATGTTACAAAAATTGAGTATAGTGATGGAAGTGTATGGGATGATCCGTATGGTTCATGGATAGCAGGTGGATTATGAAAGTAGTACAACAAGTGCATTTTACGGTGTTTTTCTTTTGTATGTGTCTTCTTTCATTATCTTGTTCGTATGATTTTAGAGAAGTATTTATCAGAGATGGTATTGCAACTTCGAGTGACATTGATAAGCGCCAATGGACTGTAATGATGTACATGGCAGCAGATAATAACTTGGAAGGAGAGGCTATAAAGGATATCAATGAGCTTGAATCTTTAAATTTACAATCAAAAGGTATAACAATTCTAAGCCTTTTAGATAGAAGTGTAGGGCATGATGGAACTAACGGCGACTGGAGTGACACACGATTGTATGAAATTATGTTTGATGAAGATGGCGAAAATGGTGTTTTGGTATCAAAAGAATTAGCATCAAAAGAACTTGCACTGACAGTAGGGGCTGCTACCGAACTTGATATGGCCAGTGCAAATACCTTAAAGAGTTTTTTACAGTTTGGATATTCGCAGTACAAGGCAGAGAATTATGCTCTCATTATTTGGGGGCATGGAAACGGATGGCGATCGATAACCTTTGATAATTATACCAACACCACAATGTCTTTGCCCGATTTTAGCCAAGCACTCAAAGACGGTCTTGGGGATAATCCATTGCATGTATTGGCATTTGATACTTCATTTGGTGCAACAATTGAAATCTTATGGGAAATAAAAGATTATTCACAGTTTTTTGTTGGGTCCTCAGGTGTAGTGTCTTCTGCAGGTTGGAAGTACAAAGAGATATTTTCTGCTTTTACAAATACAGGCCAATCTATTGACGATTTTACTAAGGCAATGGGAAGTCAAGAAGGAAGTACCATTGTTCATTTACAGAATGTGCAAGAAGTTAAAAATAGTTTTGATGGGTTTACACGGCTTGTAGCAGAACAAATTGATTCTGTACATAAACAGCGGAGCGTTACGGATTTTATGATATCGGAGATAGACTCATATCATGCATCTTCGTACCCCAGTGATATGTTTTTAGATATGGAAAAACTCGTATTAAAAATTGTCGAAAATGCATCGGTACTAACAGATGATATGCACATTCAAGACTCATTAGTAATTTCAGCCGAAAACGTTCAAACATCATTACAAAAAGCACTTGTTACAAATAGCAAAGGGCAATCATCGATTTCTATATTTTTTGTTACGTTACAAAGCAAGGGTGTACCTGATGCATCTTATCCAGATTTATATGTATATGATAAAACTCAAAGAGATACCATTAGCTTTGTAAATGAACATAATGGATGGACTCCAACAAAAGATAAAAGTGTAACCTTACTAAATAAATTATTTTTTTCAATTTTCTAACCTTTAAAACTATGGGTTCATTCATGTTGTGCTACAAAGAACCGGTGTTCTTTGTAATTCTTTAAGGGTCAAAAAAAGACCTACCGGAAATACTACATTAAGATAGTTTTTCAAATCTAGGAGGCGTTATGAAAAATGTAATAATTAGTTTAGTGTTTGCTACACTCATTTTTACTGTAGCAGTACAAAGTCTTTATTCAAAAGAAAAAAACAAGGTTGATAGTTATGATGTTATAGAGCAACGTCTTGTAAAAAAAGAGTATGATTCAATTGCTGAATACTATGCATACCCTGTTACAATACGGTTAGGTAATTTTAAAAAACTACGGGTTGCGAGTATTATTCCTGTATATACAGAGGAAAGGGGATGGGTCCGCGCGCAATTTTTAGAGCGAGGTGATAAGATTCTGTTTTTAAAAAATGAAAAAGTAAAATATGTATCTATTTTAAATACTTCTGTTGATGAAAAGCTGAATGTGTTTTATACATTCGTCAATGTACAGGATACACATACGTACTTTAAGGATGGAGTCTTAGTTCATAATAAGGGTGGTGGCGACAGCGGTGGAGGGGGAGGTGGTAGCTCCTCTGGTGGTTCTAATGGAGATTCTAATGATTCAGAACCTGATGCTGATGTGCGTGATGGTCCAAACTATGATTGGAATGACCCTGAATCTCCTTATTACGGAAGTAATCCCGATAACCAGAACGATGGGGGAAATGATAGTGGTGGATCCGATGGCCCATCCCCTGCGCAAGTCGCGGCTCAGATAGCACAAGCTGCGTTAGATGAAGCGATTGAAGCTGGAGCTTCTTACGCAGAAATTGAAGAGCTTATTGCAGCACGAGATGAAGCCGAAGAAGCGTATCAAAGTGAAGTTGCAGAACAAAACGCTATTCAAACCGCACTCCAAGTTGGAGACCCTGTTTTAGTCACCAGTGGTATATATATTCATGAAGAATCAGATATGTTACTGGAAGGAAGTTTATCGACAGTGAATATATCGAGAACGTATACAAGTTCAAGTAATTCAATACACGCAATGGGGCGAGGGTGGGCATCAATTCTGGATTCTCGCATTATTAGAGGCACTTCTTCAACCTCTGAAAAACATGCACAATCAGTACATCAAATTATGCAAAGATTAATAGCGATACAAGACCGATTAGAGAGCAAGCTTCGATATAGATCTGTTAAACAAGTATATGAGTTGATAGGCGAACACTATGATGAAATAAATGCAATGTACCAAAAACTTCTTTTAGAAGAAAATACTTTGAGTTCAGTGGGTAACTTGAATAAATATGTTGTTAATAAAAATACACCAATACACCACTATGCTATTGGCGTGAATAATTTAAACTATATCACTGAGGATGGCAGTGCGATCGTATTTAAATACGTAGGAGCAGGCTTATGGAAACCCTTAGATGTACAAAAAGCACAATACATGAAAATAAAAAGTCGTGACGAAAAAGATAGTTTCACAGAAAAAGGTTTTATTGTATATGATAAGGGTGGTATTGAGCTTTGGTTTGATAAGTGGGGCTTACTTGAAAAAAAACTGGATAAAAATGGAAATGAAGTTTTATTTAAAAGAAATCCTGTGACAAAAAAACTTATAACAATAAAAACACCAGAAGGAAGAAGTATTCACTTTGATTATAATGCACAAGGATTTTTAAAAACAATAAGCGCCCCTGAGGGAAAAACTGTTTCTTACGAATATGCAGAAAATAATCTTATTTCAATTACTGATATCTATGGTGATAAGAGTTCGTATGACTACAATGGAAATGGATTGCTTACGCGCTATACAAAACCTGACAACAGCTATGTGTCATTTACTTATGGACTTAAAAATTCAAATAGTGATTATTTAACAACCTCAACAACAAATGAAGAAGGTTTTTCTGAACACTTTGAATATGATACAAAGAACAAATATACAGTCTATACAAGTCATTCGGGGTTTCGTGAATATGTATATTACGATAACCTTCATCGTACAATTAAAAAAATAGATAAAACAGGTATCGTAACAGAGTATACCTATGATGATATAGGTAATCTTTCTGCAATGAAAAAAAATGGAAATACAACACAATATACATATGATGCACGAGGGAATAAAATACTTGAGCAGTACTCAGACGGGAGCAAAAAAAAGTGGGCGTATAACCTCTTTGATCAAGTTACAATCTATACTGATAGAGATGGAAAAAAAACAGAAGTTGTATACGATGTACAAGGGAATCCCATAGAATATAAAAGTGCAAATATATCTGTGGAACGAGCTGTTTATGATATTAAAGGCAATATTATCAAGCTTATTGACTCTAACGGAAATATAACTTCATTTATGTATGATGAGCATTATAATGTTGTGCGTAAGACAAACGGCAATGTAAGTGAAACTTTTGAGTATGATGGGCTTGGTAGACTCACAACCTATATTGATGGCGAGAATAGAAAATGGACATATGAATATAAAGTAAAGACAACCATAGAAATAAGCCCTTCGGGTTTACAAAGGGTGTATGAAATTAATAATAGAAAAGACCTTGTTCGATTGACAGAAACAGATCTTTTTACAAATGAAACAAGAATTTTTGAATACGAGTATGATAGGCGCCATCTGTTAGAAAAAATACTACAAAATGATAAAACACTAGTAAGCTATTCGTACTATCCCTCAGGTGAATTAAAGTCAGAAGCGTATCGTGATAGTGACGGTTTTTCATGGGTAACAGAATATGAATTGTTTTCCGCTTCACATTACAGTATTCATAAAAGGAAGTTTGCAGAAGACGGAGAACAAGTTGGCAGTACTTATACCGAAACTCTGAGTTTAATGAATGGAGGAAAAAAGATTGTACATTCACTTCCTCTCAATAGAAATCAAGAATATACATTTGATGCGTGGGATAGGCTAATAGAGTTCCAAAATCTCAACGGTGAAAAATTGCAAAAAATATCAAGCTTTGAAGGAAGAGTCATTAAAGAACAATCGAACTTTGGGGGCTGGTATGAGTCGGTATACAATGCGCAGGGGTTACTTAGTTATACATCAGAAATGGATAAAGAAGGTATAAGTTTTGCATACAATCCTAATGGATCCCTTTTGTCTAAAAGAGATCAAAACGGAAGTACCATACAATATGTGTATGACCCACAGGGCAACTTAATCCAAGAAAAAAAAGAAAACGGTTCCATCTTCTACACATATGATGCCGTAGGAAGACTAACACGCGTAGTAATAGGAAGAACAAATAGCATTCAAACTTCAGAGCAATATACACAAATAGCATACACTGCGAACTCAAGAAGTATTGTTTTTGATTATGGAGGCATTTATTCAGAAATTTTACTGTTAAACGCATGGGGTGAAGTTGTCGAGCGCATTGACGGAAAGGGGAATATTTTTAAAAATGAGTATAATGGACTTGGACAAGTTGTGCGTTCAATAGATGCGTACAATACTGAAACTGTATACGCATATAATGCAATTGGGAAAATTTCAAAAATTATGTATACAGATGGTAATGAAGAAAATTTTTTATATAATAATATAGGTAAGCTAGAACGTATTGAAGATTCACTTGGAATTGTTTGGCAGGGTATGTATGATGAGGCGGGAAGGCTTATACAAATAAATGGGCGAAACATTACAACAACAAATTATACATATGATGCTCTTAATAGGGTTATAGGTGTGAATGTTGGTGGACTTGAAACTGAGAGGTATACATATTCTGATTATGGAAAAAATATGGATTTTATTGATGGTAAGGGAAACGAGTATACCTATACATTTGACTCATTTGGAAGATTAGTTAAAGAAAACAATCGCTTAGGATATTCTCAACAATCTACTTATGACAGTGCGGGGCAATTGGTTAGCAAAACTGATTTTAACAAAGGTGTGCAAACAATTGTAAGGGATTATAAGCAAAATACTGTTGTGAATAATTATAGTGATAATTCAAAAAGCAAGTTTACATACAATATAGCAGGTTTAATTACCGAAGCTACCAATGAAACGGGTAGAATTTTATATACGTACAATAAAGCAGGTATGCTTGAAAGTCAAATTGATGAAGGTGCAGGTGAATCAACGGTTTATTCTTATGATAAAGCAGGCAGAAGAAAGCGCTATGTTTCGGGAAATAGAGATGTGAGCTATTCCTATGGAAAAAACGGAGAGCTTTTAAGTGTTATTGATAATTCCCAAAGGCTTTCTGTAAAATATGCCTACGATGCCATGATGAGGGAAGTGTCAAGAACCTTTGCAAATGGAATAACTCAATATACGATGTATGACGAAGTTGGAAGAGTTCTACTTATTACTGAAAAAAATACGCCTGGTGAAATTATCCGAGCCGAAGGATATGTGTATAATAAACAGGGTCAAATTCAGATTAAAGTTGATGAAAATGCTTTTGTAACAAAATATGAATATGATATGCAAGGACGCCTTGCAATAGTATACTATCCTTTTAATGAAGACAAAGTAACCCTTGATAAAAATGAAGGCGCAAACGCAGGTCTCTTTTTTACAAGTGATATGAAACAGGGTGAGTTACTATACTTATCAAATGAAGAAGTTAATGCTCTTTCAATGGTATTAAACATGGTTGGTTATGCTAGGTCTAACTCTTTGCGAAGTGTGCAAACCGTGTGGAAAGAAAGCTACACCTATGATGAAAACTCAAACCGTTTAACAAAAACAACGGCATGGGGAACCGTACAATATGAGTATGATAAAGAAAACCGCTTAACACACTCGGGTGTACAAGGTCGAGGCACAAACTTCGAGTATGATGCAAATGGTAATTTATTGTTAAAAAGCAATGCATATCAAACAGAACAGTTTATGTATAATGGCATAAATCGTATGGCAACATCAATAATAAACAATACTATTCAAAATACACAAACAATAACTCATTATGGCTATGATGCCTTTGCTAGGCGAAACATGGTGAAAAATGAAGGTTTTACAACAATGCGTACCTTGTACGATGGGCAAAGTCATGATATAATAAAAGAAGCTGAAGTCTTTTTTAATGGGGCTTTTACTTCAGGGTACGGTAGCGGAATTGAGTATAGGTTTGTTGAATCTGCATCAGAGCGCTATCTCTTTGTGGATAAAAACCGCACAAGCGATGTGTATAAAAGTGCAGGCAATAGTGGTGCAAACCGCTTTATCGGTGTAAAAGTGCCACTGTATGCAAAAGGAGAGATCGTTGGGGTAAACTATAGCGAGAGCTCACATACAAATAGTCTTTACTTTGGAAAAGATATTTTAGGTAGCATCAGAAGTGCTAGTCAAAACTATGCAGAGCTTGAAAGCCGGTACGAATACGATGCTTTTGGTTCTCCATACGAAGGCAATTTTATTTCGGGGCTCCATAATGGATACACTGGAAAACCATACGATGCAGAAACGGAGCTTTACAACTATGGCTTTCGAGATTACTCACCTCAGCAAGCTCGTTTTACCACGGTTGACCCAATTAGAGATGGAAACAACTGGTTTAACTATGTTGCACATGATCCTGTTAACTTTATAGATTTGTGGGGCTTAAGTGCCGTTGATATTGGCAATTGGATTGACAATGGCGATGGAACTTTTACGGCGCAAGCGGGAGCCATGCTTTGGCAATTAAATGCCACCGGCCAAAACTGGACAGAATCTGATTATGTTGGCAACCCTGAAGACTTGCAAATCGGGCAAACAGTGAGCTTCGGACAACCGGGGAGTGTCACCCCTTTGCCTACAGTAGCAGGAAGTGTGTGGGACAATTTTACTGGAGCGGGAAATCCGTATGAAGGGATTGAAGCTTCTACTAACTTTCAATGGCCTCTTACTACTAACACGATTACCTCTAGCTTTGGGCCTCGAGATGATGCAATACCGTTTGATCATCAAGGTATTGATTTACGTGCACCAGTCGGAACACCTACCTATGCTGTATCATCTGGAATTGTCACGTTAGCAGACTTAGAGTATGAAAATTCAAGAAGTAATAGTTCTTACTTAATTGTTGATGGTGTTAATGGGTTCGAGCAACGATATGTACATATGGATTCTTTTGTAGCCGATGTTGGGAAAAAAGTGAAAAAGGGAGAATTGATCGGCTATACTGGCGATAAGAAAAATACCGCACCGCATTTGCATTTTGAACTTAGGCGTGATGGGATTCCAGTGGATCCTGAATTATATTTACCATAAGGAGATGAAATTATGAAAAAAATAGCATACGTGATAGCCTTATTATCATTATGTTTTAATGCATATTCACAGTTACCACAAGATGAATTTACTGTTATAATAAACGATAATGAAATATCGTTAGGGGACAGAGTTATAGATGCCATAGCACTTCTTGGTGTGGTTGATTATGAATTACATGATAATTCATACATTACTTTACGAGAATATAGTTATCCGTGGGGAAAAATGTATACTTCTAACACTGATGATGGGTTAGTTTTTGGGATTACATCAGAATTTGAGGTTGTTAAAACAAAAACAGGAATAACTGTAGGTGATGCAAAAAAAAATGTTCTAGATATGTATGGAGAACCATATCGGAATATAGAAAATCCGAATCTTCTCTATTATGTCAATAATGATTTTGATGTTCTAGAATTACGATTTACTTTTGATGAAAACGATGTAGTATCTTCTTTATCAATTTTCATGGGCACATGAAGATAAACTATGAAAAGAATAATTATGTATGTATTACTATGTGCAATTATACCATTATTATATTGTCAAATAGATGATTTTCCTTCTGAGGATTATACATATATTGAAAGTGCTTCAATAAATTTTTCATCACTACGTATTGTTCGACAGAGTGGAGATAGTATTACACTTGGGGACAGAGTTTCAGAAGTAATAAAAACTAAGTCAAATACTGAAGTTGAAACAGGGATGTTTGGTGTTCGTTTTGGACCTATCGATGGGTATGATGATGACGATATAAAGTTTGCTTGGAATAACCAAGACAGAATAATGTATATTGAGGCTTTAAATGATACGGTTATTACTGTCGATGGATTAAAAATAGGGAGTTCTAGGGAAGAAGTTTTACAAACTTTTGGAATCCCAACAATAGAGTATTCAAATGGAACTCTTAGATATCAAAATATTGACTATGAGCTGGTAGGTATTCAGTTTGAGTTTGAAGATAATATTGTTACTAGATTAGTTTTATTTGGTTATACTTAATACGTCTAACCACCTTTCACACTAACTAAAACCACGCAGGCTGTATCGTTTCAGCGATATAGCCTTTTTTTTACCCAACCCTGCAATACTCCAAAATGATGCATTTCACTGTTTTTTTGTCCTTGTACTGCAAAAGGTAAAAATCTGTGTTATTCTTTCGGATACTTCCAAAAAACTCACTTTTTTTCAAAAAAATTATTCAAAATTCATAAAAAAAATCTTAAAATCTGCAAAATTTTTGCAAAAGAAAACTAATAATATAGTATGAGTTTATGTTTCTCAAATTTGCATTTTTGGAGGAATTTTATGAACACTGAACTTGAAAAAACCTTAAAACGAGAGTATAATGGAATCAGCATCACAAATGATGTCGTTTTCAAAGTGGTGTTTGGCTCAGAGGATAGTACAGCAATTTTGCTCGATGTTATTAACGCTGTACTTGAGCATTCGGGGCACACAAAGATAAAAATGGTATCTTTGAAAAACCCTGTTATTTTGGGCGAGCGGTTTTGGCTAAAAAAGCCCGAGCTTGACATACTTGCAATGGATGAAACCGGTAAAACGTATGACATCGAAGTTCAAAGTTATGATGACACATTGTTTATTAAGCGAAGCTTGTACTACCTTAGAAAACAGTACGTGTCGCAAATGAAGCGTGGTAATGAGTACGCAAAGTTACGCCCTGTAATTGGGATAAACTTTGTAAAAGAAAACGTACTAAAAAGCAGAAAGGACTATCACAATTGGTACGTGCTTGCAAACGAAAAAGACCATACCGATGTACTTGATAGGGATATAACGGTGCATTTTATAGAACTTTCAAAGCTGCAAAGTGAAAACAGTAGCTTAGCAGATTGGGTAGAATTATTCAGAAAGGCTAACGGCTTTGAAACAAAAAAAGATATAGAAACCTTGTTAAAAAGGAGCAAAAAAATGAGAGAAGCATATTCACGATATAAAAACTGTACGCAAGAAGAGGCTCTATTTTTAGAAGCAATGCGCGTACAACGGTGGGATTCTGACCCACGCTTTAGAGAAAAAGAGTTTATTGCTAAAGGTGAAAAGCGTGGGCTACGTAAAGGAATCAAACAAGGTGCACACAAAAAGGCTTTGGAAGTCGCAAAAATGCTTTTTTCCGCAGGCGATTCTCTTGAAAAAATTCAACAAGTTACAGGTCTTACAAAAAAGGAAATCGAGGCAATTAATGCAGAAGTATGAATGCTAATTAATTCAGAATTATCAAATAAAAAAATCCGATTTCTGCATTCTTAATTAAAAGAGGCAACGGGTGTTTGGGTAGGATAGGTGTTTTTTTGTAGCAAAACAATCCCGTAACATCCTGTACATCCCTGATAAAAATCATACGTGTAATACCACCTATAAGATTCTTCCTGTAGCTCAGCAGAAAGCAAAGTCAGAATGACAGGAGCGTAGCTCAGCAAAAAGCAGACTCAGAATGACAGGATGCTGCTAAAACAGCTTTATCACATTATTAATTATTCATTATAAATTGCCTTCCCCCTTGAAACATTTTTGCTTTTTCAGTATACTCTATTCTACTATACTTTTGAACATATTGCACTCGATGCAAATTTATACTAGAGAGGTACACAAATGAGTTTTGATATTTCTAAAATGAGGAATATCGGTATCAGCGCCCACATTGACTCAGGTAAAACAACTTTATCTGAACGTATTTTGTTTTATTGTGATAAAATACATGCTATCCACGAAGTACGTGGTAAAGATGGTGTTGGTGCTGTTATGGACAACATGGAATTGGAAAGAGAACGCGGTATTACTATTCAATCAGCCGCAACACAAGTACAATGGAAAGACACAACAATCAACGTTATCGATACACCGGGCCACGTTGACTTTACTGTTGAAGTAGAGAGATCTTTACGCGTTTTGGACGGAGCTGTTTTAGTTCTTTGTTCTGTTGGTGGGGTACAATCACAATCTATCACCGTTGATAGACAATTAAAAAGATACCACGTTCCGCGCATTGCATTTGTTAACAAATGTGACCGAACAGGTGCAAACCCATTCAAAGTAAGAA
>CAYJMR010000020.1:0-20792 GCA_964371375.1 uncultured Treponemataceae bacterium | reverse complement strand
TTACACTTGTACTTCTACAACTTGTGTTTTCTTTTCTTCATCACTTGGTTTCCAATTGCGACGAGCAAACGAAATAAATGAGCTTGCAATAAAGATTGTAGAGTACACACCTGATAGCATACCTACGATGAGTGCTAACGCAAACTCTTTCATTGAGCCGTCAGTAAAGAAGTATAAGGCGAACACTGCCAACAATGTAGTTACCGTTGTAATAATGGTACGTCCTAAAATTTCAGTTTGTGAAATATTAAGTACATCGGTAAACTTTTTAATTTTTAAGACTTTTACGTTTTCACGCACTCTGTCTAAAACAACAACGGTATCATTTATTGAATAACCAATAATTGTTAAGATTGCTGCAATCATTGTAGCGTTAAGTTCTAGACCAAACCATACAATAAAAGTAACCATAATTAATGCATCATGAATAATGGCAAATACAGCACCGAGTGCAAAGTCCCACTTAAAGCGGATAGTAGCGTACAACCAAATTAGAGCTAATGTTCCAAGCACTAAGAGAGCTGATTGTCCAACCAGAGAAGATGAAAATTGTGCTCCAATAAAGTCTGTTTTTAGAACAGCAACAGTATCTTCACCAAACTCTGCTACAAGGGCCGAGTTAATTGCATCTTGTGTTGCACTACTTATATCGGGGTTAGTGCCATCGTCTTCAACACGAATTTGAAAACTATTTTCACTTTCTAACCCAACAGTTTTTACAGCCACACTTTCAATCGATGAAAGCGAATCACGAACTCTGTCAATATCTATAAGGCTTGCACCTTCTAAAGTGTATAACCTAAATGGAGTTTGTGAAAGCACATTCGATACAGAAGAATTTGTATACATACCGATTGGAGAAGTAGAAACAGCAACATGTGCACTGGCAGAAACTCCCTCAATTGCATTTAATTCTGGAAGAAGTTCTCCAACTGTAGGATACTCTGCATATAAAAACGTTCTCGTTTCGTTTGCAGCTCCAGTTCCACTTATAATAACTGAAAGAGAAACATCATCAGCTTCAACTGCAACACCTGCAGGACCTGTATATGTCATTTCTATAGCAGTTGGTGCAATTCGAACCTCTTGAATAAGGCCTGCTTCAAAGTCAAGACCGAGGTTAAATCCACGAGTAAAAACACCAAAAAGACCAAAGGCGATTACTACGAGGCTTAGAATAACAAATGGTATAAAGCCTTTACTAAAATGTATTACTTTTTTGCTCATTTTGAAAGCCTCCATCCAATATAAATTTTTTCACGGCGTAAGGCCTGAGTTCCAAAGTCAAAAATAAGACGTGAAACAAAGAGAGCTGTAAACACCGAAGACACAACACCAATTGCCAAACTAACCGCAAAACCTTGAATTGAACCTGTACCTAATTGAGATAAGAATACGGCTGCAATAAAGGTTGTTACATTTGCATCCACAATTGCCCAAAAAGCATGTTGAAAACCAGAAACTACGGCTGCTGCCCTACTTTTACCTAGTTTTAATTCATCACGAATTCTTTCAAAAACAACTACGTTAGCGTCAACTGCCATACCTATTGTTAATATCATACCAGCAACACTTGAAAGTGTAATAGTAAGACCAAAGGCAGATAAAATACTAAACATCATAAAAAGGTTAAGAACTTGCGCAATTACGGCATTAATTCCTGCACCAGTATACCATACGAGCATAAATACCATTACAAGAAGTAAGCCAAAAAGAACGGCTTGCAAACCTTGTTCAATTGCTAAATCACCCAATGAGGCACCTATAACTTGTTGACTTTCAACAATTAGAGGAACATTTAACCATGCAGTTTGAAGTACGTTTTGAAGATTGTGTGCCTCTTCTAAACTAAACCCAGATATAGCAACATTTCCACCTGGAATAGGTTCATTAATTAACGCTGCAGATTTTACCTTATTGTCTGAAACTATCGCAAGTGTTCTTCCTTGATTTACCGATGTGGCTTCAGCAAAGATAACTGCGCCTTCAGCATCAAGTGTAAGATGAACTTCTGGCTGTCCCAGACGACTTGAGCCTACTGTTGCAGAGGCAAGATGCTGCCCATCTAACACAACACTATTTTCAAGAACAAGGTAGCTTACTCTTTCATCTAGTCCGTATTCATCTTTTACATAAAGACCCAAAACTTCGGTGTTTGCAGGTATTATGGAAGGATTAAGCAGTGCACCTGTTGCGGTAAAAGTTGTTGTAGGATTTTGTGCGTAATATGCATTAAAAGCATTTGTTGCCTCTGTATCTACTAGTCGAAAGTTTAGGATTCCCTTTCCGAGTATTATAGAATTTATTGTATCTGCTTCAGCTGCACCAGGGATTTCAATATAGATTCTATCTTCCCCTTGACGTCTAACAGTCGGATTTGTAAGTCCAAATTGGTCTATACGCCCCGTAAGTATTTCCAATACTTGGCTCATTGCTTCTTCTTTAAACTGAGCTTCATTATCAGTCGTAATTGAATCGCCTATAGCTTCAATAGCAGCATCTAGGTCTGCACGAGCAATAATACTCATACCACCCGATAAGTCGAGCCCAAGTTTTACTGCACTGTCATATGTTGACTTAGCATCAAGTATTTCATTTCTATATTTATCTTCTATAACAGATTTTACTTCTGCTTCGTTAGAAAATGCTAATAATGCATCACGTACTGTTATAGGAGAGGTAACATCTATACCACGTGCTTTGTATAAATTTCTTGCTTCTTTTTCAAGATATGCAAAATCTTCACCTAAAAGCGCTTGAGAATCACTGCTTTGTGTATCCACAAGCATATTCAAATCAGATGTTGCCATTGCATTTGAGTAGTCTTTAATTTTTTCTAGTGAGCTTAAAGCCAGTGTTTGAAGTTCTTTTGGGGTTCCTACATACCATTTAACAGAAGGCATCAAAAAAACAACACACAAAGCAATAACTACTACAAGCAGAAGTAATCGGCTTCTTTTATTCATGTATTAAACTCCAAATAGTACGTTGCATAGCATACGCATATGCGATGTACTATTGTATTATTCTTATTTTTTTGCTTTGGCTGAAGTTTTTTCTGCTACTTCAGGTTTTTCTTCTTTAGTTTTTACTTCTTTTGCTTTTTTTTCTGCTACAGGTTTAGCAGGAGCATTTTCATTAATAACGGTTGCGATAGCTGAGCGACTAAACTCAATTTTTGCATTGTCATCTACTTTAACAATAATAGATTGTTCTTTTGTAGAACTTACAACACCATGAATACCACCGATAGTAACAACTTTGTCACCTTTTTTTAGTGCTTCAATCATTTTTTTTGTTTCTTTTTGTTTTTTATTTTGCGGGCGAATAATAAAAAAATAAAAAATAACGAAAATGAGTGCAAATGGTAAAACCATACTCATTAATGAGCCTTCTGGGGCTGCAGCTGTTTGTAATAATGATACTACGTTCATAGGGAGACCTTCCTTTCCTGAATCTAAAATGTATTCACAACGGGGATAGCCCATTGTGTTCAAAATAGAATATCACAAAAGCATGCATACAGTCAAGATAGAAGGAGGCGGAATAGGAATTATGGGTACATTTTATTGTAACAAGATATCTAGTTCGGCATTTTTCTCTATGGCATCGGTATTTGAAGGGTTAAGAGCTATTACTTGTTTTAGGTAATATTGTGCTTTACTGTAATCCTGTCGCTCATAATAATATGTGTATAAGCCAAATAAGGCGTACTCATTACGAGGGTTCGACGTAAGGCTTGAGCGAAGATCTGAAAGTATACGAGTATCATTGTTTTGTAACCTACTTCGTTCAAAATATAATACACTTTTCATTCTCCCACTTGAGGATTGTAAAAATCGTTCAATAAGATTTGATGCATCGGTGTATCTACCTTCTGCTATTAAAAGCCTAATATACCATTGTTGCAAATTTTCATTATCGGTTTCAGGAGAATAGTATTCATCAATTGTGCTTCTTGCTTCATCCAATAAATTGAGTGCCAAGCATATTTCTACATGCTGTAAAACTGCATTAATACTTGGTGCTTCTTTAGACAGAACAAAAGTGCTTGCCTCATACGCTTCTTGCCAATTTTGTTGCGCAATTGATTCTGTTACGAGTATTTGATATGCTTGGATGTTTTCAGGCTCTGTTTCCAATACTCCAGTTAATAATTCAAGTGCAGATTGACCTAGAATTCTTTGCGCATTTGTTGATGCTAAACTCGCTGCAAGTAATAGTACTTCGCTATCATTAGGGTATAAAGTAATTGCGTCTTGTACAGTTCTGATTGCTGATGTTATATTTTTGTTCCATGTACTTTGTAGTTTTGCACGCAGTATAAGATAGTCTTTGTTTTGAGGGTTTGTTCTTGAATAAACATCAAGCAAACTTGAAACATCAAGGTAATCGCCAAGTTCGAAGAGAACTTTTGCTCTAAAAAGCAACAGTGAAATATTCTCGGGTGCAAGACGTATACTCTGTGCTATAAGAGACTCGGCCTCTGTAAAATCATTACGCTCATAAGCAACAGTTGCAGCAAGTTCAAATACCCTTACATCGCTTGGATATCGTTGCATTAGATCTTGCCCAAAAGTATACGCATCTTGCAAAAGACCTGCTTCAATGAGTACATTAAAATATGCGTATATAAGGTCCATATTTTCTCTATCAAGAACTATAGCCTTTTCAAGGTAGTTTTTTGCTGCTTCATAATTCCCCATTCGCATTTCAAGTACACCTATGAGGTATAATGCAAAGACTGAATTGCTGTCAAGGCGTAATGCTCTTTCAAGAGCAAGCTTAGCTTCAGAAAAATAATAATCGTCATTTGATGAAAAAAGCACCAAGGATGGAAGTGTTAAAATAAAAAAATCACTGTCATCAAAGGAGCCCTCATATATACCACGTCGAATAGATTCAACAGTAGAAGTATAAACATTGGTCGGTAAAGAATCATTAATAATTGCAACATGACTTCTTGATGGCCAAGCATAATCCATTATTGTTGCACAAATTGCAAGCAAAACCAGTGCTTGCTCAGAAGCGTTATTGTACTCGCTTCGAAGAGAGGCAATGGCCCTTTGAATGGATGTAGGAGAACCTGTTTGAATATCTAAGAGTATTGCATTATCAATAGTACTAAAGTATGGCGAAAAATTACCCTTTTCTAAGCTTGGCTTAGGAAGAGAGATAGCCTCGCCTCCTTGCACATTTTCGAGTTGAATGTCTTCAGGAGATGATGCGCAGCTAATAAAGAGAATGCATAGTACAAAGGGCCATAGGCTTTTTATCATTTATGATAAATCCTCATAGTCGTCCGAATTTTTAATCCATTTTTCATGCTCGTGTTTTTTTGTATAAAAAAACAACCAAATAAGAGAAATGCCAAAGAACACAAAAAGCATCGGCCACCAACGGCTGGCAAATGTTGTTATAGACATTTTAATGATATCCAATGAAAAAAGCAAGAACAAAGCCCCTAGCACAAATAGCACACAGGCTGATACAATAAAGGAAATTGGTAAAAACCCGTAACGAATAAAACCAAGCGGAATAAGCATAAGAGCAGAAAGGATTATTAAGATTGGCCACGCTTCTACCACTGTGTATGGAAGAATTCCTGAAGAAAATAAAAGAAAAAACAACCAGCTTGAAACAAGCAATAAACCAATAAAAACAAAGTATGTATGGCGCTTCCCTAAAAGGCTACGATATAAGATAGCAAATCCAACTAGAATTATCGCTGAAGGAAAAAAGAGAAAAGAGTATGTATCAAGCGGTGAGAAAAATGCAACAATTAAGCTACATCCACACACAACAAAAAATAAGCCCAATATGAGTATTAACCGATACTTTTCAAAATGCGTTTTCATATACTTAGCATACACTATGATGAGAGTCTTGCCAATAACTAACAAGCATGATATAATAAAAAAATGTATAAGACATTACTAATAATGGCAATTTTTTCACTATTTTTGCTTTTTTCGAGTGGTTGCTCGAACGAAATAAGTCAAGACACTTCAACAGAAATGATTTTAAACTCGCAAGAGGAATTATTTGCTCTGTTAGAAAAAACACAAACAACCAACGAGGAAAGTTTTGCAATTGTAAATCAAATAGCAACACAGTACCGCAGTTTAGAAAAAAATAATGAATTAATATTGTTTTTAACCGAATATGTTACCAGTAATCCGAATGATAGATATAATGCATATTGGCTTTTACTTACAGCATATGTATACTTAGAGGAAGATGCCGCACCAATTGCAGAGATGTATTTTGAGCGAATTATTAATAATTATGATGATTTAGCAATACAGGGACAGTCCATTCATGTATTATGCTTACAAAACTTACTACAAATAAGCACAAACCCACAAAACCGAGTTGACTATATTGTGCAGCTCATTACTCATTTTCCAAACGAAGTAAATACAGCTGAAATGTATGCCCGTCTTGCGGACGAATATGAACATTTAGCAGAATGGGAACTTGCAATTAAAGCCCATTCTGATTTTTTAGAGCAAGATGACGCTCCCACAACGCAAATACCAGGTATTCCTGATGCCTATAGTAAGGCGCGAAAACAAGTAGACTTTAACAATTCGCCAAAGGACTGGACATTTGAAACATTGGAAGAACTTGAAACTGCGGTAAAATCTGCTCTTTTAAATTATCAATACTGGAACTTAGAACAATATAAATCAAAGGTAAACTTTTTTGCGATGTCATGGACACAAACGCAAGAAGGTGCAAACACCGTTGTAGATTTTTTAATAAGTGATTATGCTTCTGGCAAGAGAATTAGATACAGCGATGAGCTCGACCAATCTTCAACCCCCGATGAAGCATATTTACGGACATGGGGTTGGCGCCAATATGTTGACGTATGGTATTTGTACTTTAGGAAAGTTAACTTTCCACTCGACCCCAATATTCATGGTAGATGGGAATGGGCGGGCATTTATTATGGTGAAAAACTATGAAAAAAGCTGTATATATTTTTCTCATTTGTCTTAGTAGCGGGATTCTTTTTGCTACTAATGAGCCTATACAACCCTTCTTAGATTCTTTACAAAACCAAGAGTCGAGTGATAACACGCCTCCAGGTACCGATATGGTAAATCAAGCAGAAACGACAGAAATACTTGAAAATCCGATACTTGAACAAGATGAGCAAGAGTCATTTGATATTGCTACTCCTGAAAAAACACCGGAGCAAATGTTTGACATACCACAAATCACTGAGAATGAAGTTATCAATGAAGAGATACCTGAAGAAGCAATATCTGAATCAATTGATTATGTAAAAATTGATTTACCATACACAGAGCATTACCTCATTGACTACCATAGAAATCAGTATTTAACTAACTTTGGAAAACAACGACTCAGTGAAATAATGTCAAGAGCTTCAGTATACCGGCCTCATATACGCCAAACCCTAGCAGAAGAAGAAATCCCAATTTCCTTGGAGTTTCTACCTGTTATAGAGTCCGACTTTAAAACAAGTGCTGTTTCACGTTCAGGGGCAACTGGTATCTGGCAATTTATGGAAAACAGTATTGCAGGGTTATTAGAAAAAAATGAATGGCTTGATGAAAGACACGATCCGTGGTTAAGTACCGAGGCAGCAGCGCATAAATTAAAGTATAACTATAGCATATTAAAAGACTGGGAACTTGCACTTGCAGCCTATAATATGGGCCTTGGTGGTTTACAGAGGGCAATAAATAATGCCGGTAGTGATGATTTTTGGTATTTAGCAGAAAATGGTTATATACCAAACCAAACAAAAAACTATGTGCCTAAGTTTATAGCTGTTGCAGACTTAGTTACTAATGCAGAATACTACGAACTAGACATCCCTCCTTACAACGCAGCATCCTCTATTAGTTTTAAAGAAATTCAAGTTGATAAACAAATAAATCTTGAAGTTCTAGCAAGTCTTACAAATATAGAATATTCAACATATCAATTCTTAAACCCTGCATTTGAATACGCTATTACCCCCCCAAGAGATTATATGCTCAGGATTCCATCGGAGTCGGAAGTAATAATACTTGATGCTATTGAAAAACAAGACAGCACATCTTTTTTAGAATCCCACAGAGTTGTACAAGGTGACACACTATGGAGTTTGTCAAGAAAGTATAATACAACAGTTGATATTCTTTGTGAAATAAATAATCGTACTCCAAATTCAATTTTGAGTATAGGAACAATACTTTTTTTGCCGATACTAAAATAAGGATAAAACGGTGAAAGTATTTAACATATTATATAAAAATAGTATAAAAATGAAAAAAAATCAATTTTTCTTTGTATTACTATGTACATCTTCTTTTTTTCTCTTTGCTCAAAACTCATCTTTTGATGAAGCTTTAAGCTCTGAAAGCTATATTAACTGGAAAGAAGGTGTCTTTATTTCCAACATTTTACTTGATACAGATGCGGCCAACATAGCCCTTCCCTCTGGAAGGAGCATAGCATCAAGCAGAATTGAACAAAAGCTACCTCAATTGGTAAAAAGCCCTCTTTTAACACTGACCGTAAACTCATCTACACAGATTGGGGATGCAGTTTTGTGGGACTTAATTACAATAGGTGAAGTTGCAGATATCATTGCAGAAGGAAAAAAGACTCCAACAGTGTTCTCTAGAACGGGAGATGCACTAACAACAAACCATATGATTTCTCTACAAGACTTAGCTAGCACCCTTATTCAGCATGAGAGTCCATATACACCCAATATTCCCATCGATAGAATTTCTTCACGTCCTTACACTGGAATTATTATTGATGCTAGAGGCCACCTTCCGGTACAAGGTGAATTTACCCACGAACAGGTAAGTCCTGCCCTTTTTCCAAAAATTTGGGATGAAGACTTGAATTTATTGTATGAAATAAACATGGTTGAACCCCACATTGTACGAAACTCAGGATTGGTAATGTATTCAAGTAATACAATAGATAGTAGTTTTTCACAGCGTGTGGGAACGGATCCTTTACGCATTACAGCTCGAGGTGTTTTTGGAATCCACAGAACAGACCCCATAATTTCAAAAAATGATGCTTTACGAATACTATCTATTCCCGAAAATGTTGACCTTCTCAAAGAAGGAAAAGTTATACTGTTATTAGATGAAGAAGCTTTAGAGCATCCAGTAAAAGCACCTGTAAAAGATGAGGCATATTTTTATATGGTTCAAGAAGTATCTGAGTTTGTCTTTGAAAATATTATTGAAGATTTAGAAGTTATCGACACAGATCGAGGTATGCTCATACCACTACGCAACTTAAAATTTGTTCCTGACTCTGCAGAACTTTTACCTGAAGAGAATGAACGCCTAGATATTCTTGCACAGTCTTTAATACTTGCTACCGAGGGCGGTGAAAGCACAATCCTTGTTGAAGGACATACCGCAAGTGTAGGTCGTCCTGAAGGAGAGCAAATTCTCTCGGTTGAAAGGGCTCTCGCTATTATCAATGAAATGGTTGCTCGTGGGGTTAATGAAGAGTTATTTACCTACAGAGGCTACGGCGGAGATATTCCTATTGGTGACAACGCAACAGAAGAAGGGCGAGCTGCAAATAGGCGTGTAGAAATTACTGTTGTTCCTAGACAAACCTACATACAAAGAATATACTAAAAAAAAGGCTCCACTGAGGAGCCTTTTCTACGCATAAATATAATTATAATCCCACACTTGAAAGTAGGTTTTTAACTCTATCTGATGTTTCTGTTTCTGTTACACTCAATGTATTTTCTTCTTCGATTCGCTCAATTACAGAAAGGACTTGTTGATCAAGTAAATCTCTTGGGATAGTGTAAAGCACAAATGCTCTGTATTCATCAACATATTTAGCTTTTGCATCTACATCGTAGCGGCGTGTGAGAACCCACCAATCATTTTCTTTTTTAGCACCTGAAAACTCTGTTTCTGTCATAGTCTTTACAACATTTTCAAAGTATGTTCCGTAGTCGTCTCCAGCACCACCAGTTTCGGCACCTGAAAAAGTTCCCTCAACGCGTGTTGAAACATTACGTGCAATGGTTTGTGGCATATCAAAGCCTTCTACCCATGCTTGAGCTGCATTTAAGTTTTCTGATGTTGTTTCTGCAACAAAACAATAATCGGTTGCAAAATCACTCATGTCTTCAAGACCTGTAATACCTTCAAGGATATATGTTTCAACCCAAATAGGAAGCTCATTTAAACCTAACGCAGATCCTTTGTGCTCAAGTACTTCAGACTTTACAGTACCTTCAAGTTCTTTGGCAACAGCCTCATCTGGGGTAGATGCACAGCCAATAAACATAACAACACTTGCAAGTATTACCATAGCTAATAAAACGTTTTTCTTCTTCATAGTAACCATCGTTACCTCCATAATATATAGTATAACTAAAATAATGTTGTTTTTCAAGTATCCGCATGCGTTTTAAAATTCCTACCCACTTTACTAAAAGCATAAATAAGTATATAACTATTTCAATGGATGTAAGCAATTCTACTAAAGACAGCCTACAAGATATAACGCAAGGCACTATTTGGAAACAAATTTTATACTTATTTTTCCCCATTCTATTCGGTATATTTTTCCAGCAATTATATAATACCGTTGATGCCATAATTGTAGGAAGATTTTTAGGAAAGGAATCTCTTGCCGCTGTAGGCGGTGGAACAAGCACTATTATAAACTTGCTCGTTGGCTTTTTTGTTGGGTTGAGTTCTGGAGCTACCGTTATTGTTTCACAATTCTATGGAGCAAAAAACACTCGAGATGTACAGTATGCAGTACACACAGCTTTTGCCCTTGCCATTACAGGTGGCGTCATCCTTATGCTAGTAAGTTTGCTCGCAGCTCCCCTAGCACTACGTCTTATTGGTACCCCTGAAGTTATCTTTGAAAAAGCAATTATATATTTACGTATTTACTTTGCAGGTATTCTTCCCTTAATGCTATATAATATTAGTTCAGGAATCTTACGCGCTGTTGGAGACACAAAAAGACCATTATATTTTTTGATTGCAGGTATGATTACAAATATTATTCTTGACCTTGTGTTTATAGGACTATTGGGCTGGGGAATACAAGGAGCAGCCTTTGCAACAGTTGCGGCGCAAAGCATAAGTATGATACTCACTTGCAGGTGTTTAATCGTAACAACAGATTCCTATAAACTGCACCCCAAAAAAATTCATTTTGCTCTACCCATACTCAAACGAATACTGTCTATCGGGTTTCCCGCTGGCATTCAAGCAGTAATGTACTCCCTTTCAAACATAATTATCCAAGCCAATATTAATGCGTTAGGAACAAACACCATCGCTGCCTGGGCTGCCTTTGGGCGAGTAGATAGTTTTTACTGGATGATACTTAATGCATTTGGTCTTGCACTTACCACTTTTGCTGGGCAAAATTATGGCGCAAAAAACTACAAACGGGTACTACAAGGAACAAAAACCTGTGTAATAATTGCACTTTTTGTTGCAGTTATTGTATCAACACTTATGTGGATTTTTGCAGAGGAAATTTTTTCACTTTTTATTACAGATAAGAATGTAATTCACGAAGGTATATTTATGATTCGCTTTTTTGCACAATTTTTTGTTATGTTTATTCCCATAGAACTTCTATCGGGAACCTTGAGAGGAGCAGGAAAAACACTGATACCAACATTAATTAGTGCAATTTGTATATGCTTTTTTAGAATTGTATGGCTTGCTACGGTTGTGCCTTACAATCAAACAATCTTTACTGTTATGGTTTGCTACCCCATTACATGGGCGATGGCAGCAAGCACAATAAGTTTTTACTTTTTACGAAAAAAATGGTTGCCTACGATATGATAGAAATTCAACAAGAAGAAAATGAAAAAATCCGCTGCCTCCTTGTATACAATATTGCAGATGATGAGGCAATGTACCAAGCTAATGAACTACAAGGGCTTGCAGATACACTGGGCCTTCAAACAGTGCATACCGAGTATGTTAGGATAAAAAAGCCATCCCCTCGTTATATTTTAGGTTCAGGAAAAGCAGAAGAAATTGTAGCATGGAGCGAAGAAACAGAAGCAGACTGCATAGTGTTTGATTTTCAAATATCTCCTACTCAACAAAGAAACTGGGAGCGCTTAGCCGGTATTCCTGTTTATGATAGAGAAGAAATAATTCTCAGAATATTTGCAAGTCGTGCCCAAACAAAAGAAGCAGTTTTACAAGTAGAACTAGCACGACTTCAGTACTCCCTACCCCGCTTAGCACATTCGTACGGAGACATGGCTCGCCAGCGAGGTGGAAGTTATGGTTCAAAGGGAAGTGGTGAAACACAATTAGAACTAGATAAACGCGCAATTTTACAAAAAGTAGCCCTAATAAAAAAAGAATTAGAAAAAGTACAAAGAGAGCGAACGGTACAATCAAAAAAGAGAAGTAAAACAGGGGCATACACGTGTGCAATTGTCGGATACACAAATGCAGGTAAATCTAGTTTATTAAATGCACTTACAGGAGCAGATAGCTTTGTACAAGATGCCCTTTTTGCAACACTCGATCCAACAACAAGAAAATTATCTGTAAATGGTAATATAGAAATTCTTTTAAGTGACACGGTTGGCTTTATTAGAAATCTTCCACATACTTTAGTAAACTCATTTCGTTCAACCTTAGAACAAGCAGCAAATGCAGATATTATCCTTATTTTGCTTGATGCATCAGACATGCACTTTGAAAGCCAACATCAAACAACACTGGATGTTTTATCCGAGATTGGTACAAATGAGATAAAAAAAATCGTCTGCTTCAATAAAATAGATGCAATGGAACACAACGCTTTTCTCAAAAACAGAATTACGGCCTATGTAAAGGAGCATGGCGCTTTATTAGTAAGCGCAAAAGAACAAACCGGCTTTGAGGAGTTAAAAGCAAAGATATATGAGGAAACTATAGGTAGTTTACAAACATACACAGTACCACTTTCTCAAAGCAACGTTGAACACCTTATTCGAAAACATGGGTGCATTAAAAGTACTGAATGGAAAGATGACTGTATTGTAATTCAAGCATGGCTTCCAAAAAGAATTCAGGAAGCCTTGGGTGAGTTTTTACTGTAACTCATTCAAATCCCAATCGTAGTCTATCCACCTAACAGAAAGACCATCTAAATCCTCACCAGAATATTTTTCTGCAAAGTCTGTAACAGAGTCAAAGTCATTTCCATACCATTTAAATATGGATGAAAGATACACCCTTCCCGCATTTCTATCAACTACAATGCCCTTATCAGTGTTTAAATACACTGTAGATTGTTTATCCATTTGTTCAGTTAACGTTTCACCTTCAAAGGCTTCATTCAACAATACAGGACAACCAAGTGCTGCACAAACCAATACCATGTGTATTCTTGGCTCATCATAATCAACGCGAATTATGTCATGTTCTACGTTATCAAGCGTTATCATTTCGCCAAAAAGACTAATAACTTCTTGATCCCAAGGGCCCTTAAAAAAAGAGCCTATATCACGAATCGAATCTATAGGGTAATTATCAATAATAAGCTGTAAGGTGGCTGCATTATAAAGATTAATTAAATATGCTAATTGGTCATTTTCGTTCCATGAATTAAAATCCATTTTAGATATTTTTGCAAGATTATCTAAATAGTTATCAAGACCTTGTCTATTAGCTTTTAAGGCGGAATAATCAACAAGCCCATTTATTACATAGGTTTTAAGAATAGTATCATATTGACTATGAAGTGATTCACTTTGTGAAAACACATTTACTGAAAAAAGAAATACAAGCGCTAAAATTAAAAAAGTTTTTTTCATGACTACCTCTAATGTAAGTATAGTGCACGAATGCTCACTTGTAAAGCATTTATTCGTAAATATAATCAAGTATTACATTTGATACTTTTACTTCTTGGCCTGCCATTTTAGAGTTGTTTGCATTCCCCCAATCAAGCTGTCCCTTTTCAAAAACAATTCGCATGTTTGTTGTTTCATTGCTGATAAAAGTAATATTTAGAGTATGTGTTCCGCTACCTAGCTCGATAAAGGGTTGTGATTCTGCTTCATTATCATTCACACTTATAAGAGCAGAACCTCCAGCATTTGCAAGGGTAAAGGCATCAGATGTATTTGTTAACGGGATCAAATACATACGCACTCTCTCTCCACCTGAATCTTTGTCAGTTCCCGATGCACTTTCAACTACAACAGTTGCTTTTAGCGAGTACTTTATATCAGGATAAATAGTAAAAACCTCAGACTGAAGCCAACCTGCAGAGGTTCGAACGTCTCCTGTATTGTTTTTACTTCCATCATCACTGGGAGCTTGGTTTATACTGTTTAAAAATATAGCCGTATTACTTTCAGTTTTCGTTAGCTGTTCTCTGCTTTCGCTTTCACCACCCGCAAAAAGAGGAAGTACAAAAAAAAGCATTCCTAAAACTATACAATATTTTTTTATATTCTTTTGCATAACAACCACCTTACCATGTGTACGTATTACTAAATACATTCGAAGAGTTTACATCTACACCATAGCGTTTATGCTTATTGTCCTCTTCACGTATTCGATAGTGCATTCGCCAAGACCAAGGACTTGCATTTTCGTTTGTAGAAAAATTTCCTTTTAAATCAGCTAGGGCATTTTTAGGATATGTTCTAACAGCTTTTACCGTAATGTGTAGAGGTTCAGAAAGTCCAGTGTAATATCCATTTGGATCTGTAATTTCAAAAACGTATTCATGTTCTGTGGTTTTAATTTTATTTGTTTCAGCAGCATAGGACAACATAAATGCAAATTTACCATCTGTTGATTCAGTTTGCAATAACTCTACACCACCTTGTAGTCCACTTTCTACAATGCGTATATTTAAAGGATATTCAGGCTCTACGTTGAGGAGGTTCACTTGAATATTTTGGCTAATCTCATTTGCAGGAACACTTAAGTCATTAGTGTATGTTGCTGTAAACCCTTTCGAATTAAAGCCAGAAATGTTCATATTATTGTCCTGAGCTACGGTTTCTGCATTTACAAATGATACGTAAGGAATTACTTCTTTATCAGCAATACTTATGTATAATATGTGCGATTGAGTGCTTTGAGTCTGGTCATACACAGAGTGTGCAGATTCAAAATCAAAGGTAATATAACCAAGCTGAGGCTTTTGAACAGTATTTAAGTCAATTACAATTTCAGCACTGCTTGGATCAAAAGATGTTACACCTGTATTTGCCTCAAACACCATTTCACCGTAGCCGTCAAATTGTATACGCTCAACCAGTTTATCACTGTCACTTGTTAGACTGGTATAGTCTGCCGTTACCTTGACATTTGAAAAATCACCTGTTACCAATCCATCAAGTTTTAAAGAGAGTGTAAGTTGAGTATTGTCATCTTCTATATCTGAAACATACAAGTAATGTATATTTCCTTTATCTTCTAATAATATTGTTGCCGTACATTCAATTACTGAAAAATCTGCAGTATAAACATGTGTACCTGTAGACTCATCAATTTCAGGAATTTCAAAGTCTGCAACATCTCTAAAATCAGTCTCGTTGATAGTGAAACCACTGTTGCACGAAACAAAAAGAAAAATAATTAAAACAAGATAGGTTAACGATGCTTTTTTCATTTCCTAGCCCTCTTCTTCATGTTCGCGAATTACGGTAAATGTAATTTCTTGTGGTGAGTACTCACTATTGTAGCCTTCTTCAGGATAGACAATTTTAAATGTTATAATTTCTTCTTGAACACTCCACGGTAAACTTCCTAATGTAATCGAAATAGGAATACTTGACTTTCCAAAAGAGCCACCACGCCTATTTATTAAACCATCACCAATATGTACATTTTGAATAAGATTCGAATTCTTATATGTATAAGTAATAATAATAGGATCTATTTGTTCATCTAAATTATAAAGCGTTAAATCGAAATCTACAGTTTTTTCTTGTACCGCTGAGTCTAAATCTTTATCAACATATTTTGCTTTATAGCTATTCGTAAGAGACTCTAAGCTAAGCTGTGAATCTTGTGTTGTCGCACTAATTGCCATAGATGGAACAATAACATTTCCAGTATCGGAACTTGAAACTCCGCGATTCCAAGATAGCGCGTAGGTTAGCTGCATCGTACCATCTCCGTACGCATAGCTTACTGTATAATCTTTTGTTTCACCATCTTTAAGAAAAAAACCGTTGCCATCTTCCCACCAAAGGTTTTCACGATTATAAATAAGTGTTGTTGGAACATCTAAAGAAGAAACAGAAGATGCGGGTAACACAAGGTCTGTATAAAGGCTCTCTAGAAGCCATGATATCCAGCTAGTTGGAAAGCCACCAATTGCTCGGATGTCTCCTCCGCCCTTTTCACCGCGAGTGATATTTGAGTGCAAGTCGAGTGTAAGCAAAGGTTTTTCATTGGCAAAGGTGTATGAAGAAGAATTGGTAAATGTCCTAGAATTTCCTTGTGTAATTTCAACCTCTGAATTTTGAGCAACCAAGGTTGTAATCAAAGATGCATCATCTTGTGTTGAAGATGGTTTTGAGGTGCCGCTATAAGCTTCAAATCCAATTTGATAGGTATACTTCGGATTACCAATATACATCGTTGATCCACCTACCACCGCTGTATCATCAGGTATAATTGTTGTAAGCTCGCCAATGTTAACATTCTTTAGCGACTTTGCCTGTACCTTTAGTGTACCTGACACAGGGTACCCACCTTGCTCCGGGATTGTTGCATCAATACTTTCTGTTTTTCCATCTTCATAATAATAAGGAGAAAGCCCTGTTAATGGAGGAGTTGTTCCCTTGCTTTCTGCAAAGGGCTTTATAACATCGTCCTTATACCATTCATTTGTTACAATAATACCATCAGCTGCTACATATCCTATTGGGTCGTACTCATAAAAATTGCGCCTTCCGTCGTAGTTTTCAAAAGGTGCATACTTAGAAGGGGCATCAATTCCGAGAATAGTTGCCCATTCGTCTATTTCTGCAAATTGAAATACGAGGCCAGTGTATGTGTCAACGGCAATCATATAATTACTTACACCCTGACCACTAGCAAAACCACTCCACCTATAAAACTGAAAGCGCTTCATTAACGTTTCTTGGCTTCCGTCGATTTTTTCAAAGGCGCGAGTATTGTATGATCCATAGGCAGAAAAAAACGGATTTAGAGAGCGATATTGGTAATAGGTTACATCCACACCGGCTGTTTCTACAGCTGCATAAATTGTAAACTGCTTACCAGCTTTATAGTAGGTATATTCACCTTTTGCAGCATCAGATAATGACCATGCACCGCTTCCGCTAAAATCACTCTTTGTTAAGTTGCCTGTTTCTACTACACTAACTCTATATGTATTATCAATAAAATACTCAAGTGATTGTTTTCCAGAATTTGCATAAAGAGATTCTAGCGTTGCTTTAAGCACAGGAGGGCATGTAGAATCAACTTCTCCATTTGGCAAAAGATACTTAAAAGCAGCAGATACGGGCACTGAAGCTGGTGAGGGCTCTTCAGGTGTAACTTCACCAGAATCATCACCTTCCCCTACACCTTGACCACTTTGATTAGTTATAGATGTATTAAGAATCATCTCTCTAGTAACAAAACCACTTCCACAAGAAAAAAGAAACAAAACTAAAAATAATAAAAATAGCACACGGCATTTTTTTACAATATCATACATCATGAGAAAAGCCTCCTCTACTACTTGTAAGGATTATTGTCGCCAATGGCAATTGAAAAACCAACGGATATACCAAAGTCAATCGAGTTCAGCCAATAGTCTGGCTGGGCTTTATCTGGGTCTCCTCCATTATCAATAACCATTTGATACATGTTTGCAGGCATTGTAATATATTCTGGTCTAAACCAATCATAGCGCCCATAGCCACCAATTGAAAATACTACAGTCTCTGAAATTGGTACATAATAATGGATATCTGCCTTGACATAGCCCATAAATGCATTAAATTTTGATATCATTTCATCAGTTACAATAATGGTTCCAACTTGTTGCTGTAAGCCTAGACTCGCTGCAGTTTCATCATCGAGGGTTGTGTATAATAAATACTCAGGATTCATGTCGGCAATGATTCTTGTTCCACCACCAATTTTAATTCGCATACTGTCAAAAAAGTAAAAATCTAAAGAAGCCCCAGCAGCAAGCACAGGATTGTAATCTACTATCATAAATATATCAAATTCTGCACCGTCTGCAGAAACCCGAGCATTTATTTTTTGCCCCGCAGAACCTTGTTCAGCTCCTAAACCAACAGAAAAACCAAGTCCATCAAAGGCACCTGTATTTTTTAAAAAGGGAGCGGTATCTTCGAAAAATGCCATACTGTAATCAACTGAACCACCCAAAAGTATTGTACTCATTGTCCCAGTCATACTGGTAGCCAAAGGGTTTAGGTCATCCAAAACTTCCCTCGTAAGGTGTGGATCTGAAAAAGAACCTCCTGCACCAACATTAAACGATAAAAAATGTCCGCTATCAAATGCAAAAGCATTTACAGAAATAATAGAAAAGACTACACACCATATAACTATTTTCATTCACTACACTACCTATAAAAAAAATAAGATTGAACTTATACATATTGTATACGCGCAACCTTCAAATTTATTATAGTAGATTTGCTTTTAATTGTCAAGCAAAAACAAACAAATAGGAATATTATGTTGAAAAAGACACATATTATACAATGATTGTTTAGCTAGTATAATGTATCTTGACATATCGAGTTTCCTGCAGTATCCTTTAATTAGTAGTGTTTTATTTTATATTAGGAGGATTATATGAAACACAAGTATACTACATCTATACTACTTTTTATATTTATACTTTTTTTTGCATCATCTTGTATTTTTTTTGATGATAGCCTTGAAGATGTTACATTTATTTTTGATGGAAAGGTTTATCAGCAAGGATTTTCACCGTCTGGTTCAATATTTTCAAGCTATAGTTTATTCCCTACCGATGTTGGAAACGGTGAAATACTAGTGGGTTGGTATAGTGATGAAGCATGCACAAAGCTTTTTACAGATTTTTTAAATGAAGAAGAGCATATTACAGTTTACGGTAAAACAGTGCCTGATAATAATCCAAGTATGACATTTAATATACGTGATTATGGAAGATCATTTTCAGTTTCTTTATTAAAAGATTCCAGTGTCACTCATATTGACGTACCCGATACTTTCTATGACCAAAGAAAGATTACCTCTTTAGGCACATCCTGGAAAAACTACGAAGAATTAAAAACTATTTCGCTTAGTAGCAACATTGGCGTAATTGAATATGGAGCCTTGAGCAACACAGGTCTTACAGAATTAGATATACCTGAAGGTGTAAAAACTATACACAAAAATGCTTTTTCAGAAAATGCATTTTTGGAAGAAATTTCTTTGCCTTCAACATTAAAAAGAATCGAAGCAGATACTATTGGAGGCGTAGTTTCATATAGCATAGCACAAAACTCACCAAAGCTTACAACTATAAACGTTAATGAAAATAATCAGCACTTTAAAAGCATTCATGGTGTTTTATTTAGTAAAAGCGGTACAAAATTACTCCTATACCCTAACGGAAAAACTGATATCCATTTTGATGTCCCCTCTACAGTACAGCGAATAGAAGCAAATGCATTTTCTACAAGCAAACACCTTCAAACAATAAGCCTTCCCTCTACCTTGCGCTATATTGGCGAAGAGGCTTTCAGCCAGACAGGGTTAACGGAAATCACTATTCCTCATACTGTGTCTGAATTAGCAGCATTAACATTTGAAGGCTGTGCTAATCTTGTAAGCATCAATTTAGGAGGTGTTTCAAAACTTGCATATTACAATGGAGGACCTTTTGAAGGTTGCACAAGCCTAAAGGAAATTATTCTTCCAAGCACAGTGACCTATCTCGATTCATATATTTTTTCAAGATTAGACAGCTTAGAAAAAGTTGTAATTCCCAAAAGTGTTGTGCGAATAAGTGATAGTGCCTTTTATTCTTGCGAAAATGTAATTGTACACATCGGTTTTTCTTCTTCAAAAGTGCCATTTTTGTGGAGTAAAAGCTGGTATGGAGATTTACGATCAGAACAAATCGTTTGGAACTCAAATGGTGAATAAAATGAGGAAATATATGAAAAAAACTATTTTTACTATAACAATTGCTATACTAAGTCTTTTTTTACTTACAGGTTGCCCAGGCTTATTCGCCCCCGGCGGATTGGAAATGGGAACATACGAATATTCTGAGCCAGATAATCATCTGTATTTATATATACAAGTGAAGATAAATGGTTCTATTCAAATAGATAAAAACGAATATTCAGAATACTCATCAAGAATTGGCCACTGGGAACGCACAGGTTCTAATTCATTCAAAATCACTATCGATGACATTGATTATAATTGCGAGGTTGAAAGCTCAAGTAGCTTTGAGATGGAAGGAATGATGTTTTATCGCTTTGATGATAATTATTAAGAACACCACTTATTTTTTTGAATAAAAAAAGAGCTTGAGAAACTGATGTTCCTCAAGCTCTCTCCATTAATAATTAGTACTTATTAATTACTTTAAGCGTCCTTCAAGAGCTTCAAGTTCTGCCATAAGTTCTTTTGGTAATTTGTCGCCAAATTTAGGATAGTGGTTAGCTTTAATATCTTCAAGCTCTTTAATCCATCCGTCTTTGTCTACAGCTAATATACCATCCATTTCTTCTTGAGAAATATCAAGGCCAGAAATGTCAACTGTACCAGCTTTTG
>CAYJMR010000019.1:7508-21006 GCA_964371375.1 uncultured Treponemataceae bacterium | reverse complement strand
AATCTTGGTGGCATACGTAAAAGTAAAGATTGTCTATGCCACGACGGAGATTCTTCACGGGTGCAAGAATATGGGGTAAAAATCAGAATGACAGACAAGTGCAGTTCTAAATGCCATAAAAAATATCATCCTTTACATCCTATTCATCTGCGGCCAAAACCTGCATTTTCTAACTACCTTGACATTTACCCTTCTATGTGGTATGTATTATTATGACAGAAAATAAAATACCTCGTACCATGCAAGATGTGCGTACCACATGTGCAAGTGCCGTCGCGGCAATGCTCACCCTTTTAGCAAAACAAAAAGAAATAGATTTACTCGCCTCTGGTTTTTCCGTGAATGCTGTTTTAAGCAGTGACATTACTATCGAGATACCACCAAACCCAGAAATGGGCGACATTGGCATTCCAATGTTTGCCTTTGCTAAAGCATTTAGAATGGGACCACCGCAAATTGCTGGTGAAATTGCAAAAATGATTGTTAACGACTGCGAGGCTGCAGAAATGGGATCATTTGCAGCTGTAGGTCCATACGTTAATGTAAAATTAAATAAAACACTCGTTTCAAATATAGTACTTAGTAAAATAATCGAACAAGGTGAAAATTACGGTTGCTTTGATGATACTGGTAAAAAGCCTTTAGATGGCAAACGTGTTATGATTGAGTTTTCTAGTCCAAATACAAATAAACCCCTCCATTTAGGACACCTTAGAAACGATGCCCTCGGAGAAAGTTGTTCGCGTCTTTTAAAAACCGCTGGTGCTGATGTATTCAAAGTAAATATTATAAACGACCGTGGTGTACATATTTGTAAGTCTATGCTTGCCTACCAAAAGTTTCATCAAGAAAAAGGTGAAACACCACAAAGTCTTGGCATAAAAACAGACCGCTTTGTAGGAGACTGTTATGTTGAGTACAATAATTATAGCAGCGAAAACCCTGAGGCAGAAAAAGAAGCACAAAACCTTCTTGTTGAATGGGAAAAAGGAAACGAAGAAGTACGTGATCTTTGGCGTACAATGAACGATTGGGCTATAAGCGGTGTAAAACAAACCTATGAGAGAACCGGTGTTTCTTTTGATAAGTTTTACTTTGAAAGTGAAACCTATCTAAAAGGTAAAGAAGAAATATTGCAAGGCTTACAAGACGGAATCTTTTACAAGGAAGAAGATGGCTCTGTTTGGGTAGACCTTGCGGAAATAAATCTAGATAAAAAGGTTCTCTTGCGAAAAGACGGAACAGCCCTTTATATGACGCAAGATATTGGGACTGCAATTTATAGGCACACCGATTGGGATTTTAACCAGTTAGTGTACGTTGTTGGAAATGAGCAAAATTATCACTTTACCGTTTTATTTTATATCTTAAAAAAACTCGGCTACGATTGGGCAGAACAACTTTTTCATTTATCCTATGGTATGGTAAATCTTCCAGAAGGGAAAATGAAAAGTCGAGAGGGAACGGTAGTAGATGCGGACGACTTAATTGACACACTTAGAGATGGCGCGATTGAAGAAATAAATGAAAAGGGTAGAGAAAATGCTGTAGGTGATGTAAGTGAAGTTGGTGAAAAGGTAGCCCTTGGTGCGCTTCACTACTTTTTGCTTCAAACAAGCCCTACAAAGGATATGACCTTTAACCCCAAAGAGTCTCTTTCGTTTAATGGAAATACAGGGCCATATTTACAATACATGGGTGCACGAATTACATCCATATTAAAAAAGGCAGAAGGAGCCGGCCTAAAGCTTTCAAATGGTCAAGCAAACTTTGCACTATTAAAGCATGATGCGGAATGGGAGCTTGTAAAAATACTTGAGATGTATCCTAAAACGGTACAACGCTCAGCAGAAAACTTAGACCCAAGTTTATTGGCAAATTATGCATATGATGTTGCAAAAGCATTCAGTAGGTTTTATCATGATTGTCCTATTTTAGGAGCTGACAAAGAAGATTTAAAACTGCCTCGTTTAACTCTTGCAAATAGTACTCTTACAGTTCTCAAAAATGCCCTAGATCTTATATTAGTGCCATTTTTAGAAACAATGTAGGGGAGTGATTAATTAATAGCGTAGCATAAAACTATAAAATAGTGTATAATACAATCATGACGTTTAAAAAGCTATTAGCACTTATTCTCATACTTGGCTCTACCAATATTCTTTTTTCTCAAAGCCAAGACTTTTTCTTTTGGTATTGGGATTTGGGAACTGCTGCCGTAATATATGGTGATGAAAAAATTAATGAAGATAATGCCCTTGTACGAGCCGAAGGAACAGGGCGTTTTATTATTACAGGTGATCTTGGCCTTGGTATTGAATTAGATGATAGGGTGCAGCTTTTAACAGGAAGTGTAATACTTGCAGACCTAGCAACAAACTCGTCGGTACATGCAAACCACTTAGATTATGGATTTTTTACTGGTGTTAGAGTATATCCACAGCTTGCAGGTTTTAATTTTGGGGTGGATTATGTGCTTGGGTCAAGAACCGATTTTATACAGTTGCCCGGGGAAACAGAATCAACAGCAACATCAACACCGTGGGGAAATGGGTTCCGCTTTCATATGGGATATGATTTTTCATATCATGGAAGTCGTTTTGCACCGAATGTGGAAGGTTCATATCGGATGATGCCAAGGGGTGGAAGCTACGACCACTTTTTTTCTATATTCTTAAACTTTAACATTTTTCCATAAACTATGAGCGTATTACTTGTTGCCATTAATTCTCGCTATTCTCACACAAACCTTGCCGTTCGCTCCATATGTGAGTATGTAAAAAAACATGACAGTAAAAATGTAGATGAGTGTATATGCTTTGAAGAATGGACCACTGCCCACTTTGCACAAGATATTCTTAGAGGAATTGTTTTTCATAATCCGAAAGTGGTTATATTTTCTGTGTATATTTGGAATACGAAACTTGTTTTTGAAGTGGCGCAAGAACTCAAAAAAGTGCTTCCAAACATTGTTATTGGTTTTGGTGGTCCAGATGTTTCATACAGAGCAACTGAAATACTCACAAGCCATACTGATGTGGATATAATTATACAGGGTGAAGGTGAAAAAACTACATTAGAACTTATACAAGCATATACTTCTTGTGATGGCGCTAACGCAGACTTTCGAGAACAACTTTTGGATAGACTTATTTCTATACAAGGCGTATTTACAAAGTCTATTGACGGAACTATTTATTTTGGCGGAGTAAGAGAGCTTTTAGCTTTAGATACATTGGCCTTTCCATACACAGATTTATCAGATCCTGACCATAAACTCTACTACTACGAATCCTCTCGAGGCTGCCCATTTTCATGTTCGTACTGCCTTTCATCAATTGAAAAATCGGTCCGTTTTATGAGCATAGAGAGAGTTCTTAGCGACATACAACATTTTTTAGATGCACGGGTAAGGATTGTAAAGTTTGTTGACCGTACTTTTAACTTGAATACTGAAAGATATCTTGCTATCTGGAAATACATTGTAGATAATCACAATGGTTATACCATGTTTCACTTTGAAATATCTGCAGAGCACTTAGACGAAAAGGCCTTAGAGTATTTGCAAACCGTCCAAGAGGGCATAATGCAATTTGAAATTGGTGTTCAAAGTACAAATGAAAAAACACTTACAGAAATAAATAGGCCGGTAAGTATAGAAAAGCTCGCAAAGAATATTCGGAGAATTCCTAAAACAATACATAGCCACCTAGACCTAATAGCTGGGCTCCCGTATGAATCGCTAAAAGAATTTGAAAACTCGTTTAACTTTACGCTTAGTTTAAAACCAGATATGTTACAACTAGGCTTTTTGAAAATTCTTTCAGGAACACAAATGGAAGAGTATGCAAAAAACCACAGCTATGAATGGCTTTCTAATCCGCCACATGAAGTATTGAAAAGTCCTTGTATGTCCTATGATGATTTATGTTTTTTGCATGATGTTGAAACGGTACTAGACTGGTATTATAATTCGCATAATTTTAATACGAGCATTCAATACGTCCTTGAAAACTTTGGAAGTGCTTTTGAGTTTTTCTCTTGCTTAGCGAGGGATTTCCGCTCAAAAGGACAATTTGATGTTCAGCATAAAACGCAAACCTTATACTCACTTTTATATGAGTATTTTTTGGAATATCATGAGCAATCTATGTATGTTTTACAAGAACTTTTGCGCTTTGATTACTTTATGATGGGTAAAACTTCAACGTACCCCAATTGCTTTACCTTACGCTATGATAAAGATAAACATCATGCAGCTTTGTTGAAACATGCCGATATGTCAAGCACAAGAGAAGCCTATACAAACTCAAGTTTTGAAGTGTTTTCAATTAATCCTCTTACGCTTGAAAATCAAAAGACTTCTATACTCTTCTTGTATGGAAAAAGAGCAGAAAAAAAACAAAATACACAGGTAATTATACTTGATAAAAAATAAACAAATGTACAACCTTGGTATTGAATAAAATGCTGAGAAAAAGTACAATATCTACATTAAGGTTTTTGAGGAGAATTAATAATGCGAAAATCAATAATTGGAACAAGTTTTCTTGTCTTTATCATAGCACTTTTAATGATAATTTCGCCTGAAGCATGGTTAAAGGTTACGGTAATTGTTTTAGGCGTTTTTGCACTTGGGAATGGTGTATACAATCTAGTTAGTGTGCGTCCTTTGGTAGAAGAAAATAATTTTAAGAAAATTATAACCATTAGAGCTATTACAAGCATAGCAGTGGGTATTGCGGCAATTACCTTACCATTAGTTTTGGGTGAAGTTATATGGACAATAATGATTTATGTTTTGGCAACATATCTTGTGCTTTCAGCCATAGCAGAGTTTATTAGTTTGTCGCAATTAAAAGCAGCGGGTTTATCACAAAAAGTATTGACTACAGAAATTATTGCAAGCATTGCGTTGGCTATATTGCTTTTTATCATGCCTGGTGAAATTGCTTTAGTGTTTATTCGAATTATTGGAATTGTTTTGCTACTCGGAAGTATAGGACTTGTGGTATATGAATGGAAAAATCGTTCATTAAAAATAGAAGTTGAAGAAGTAGAATAGGGGTATAATACATAGCTTTAGGAAAGTGCTCACAAAAGAAATAGGTATAAAAAAGGCTTTGATACACAATGTGTTTCAAAGCCTTTTTATTACGCTTATAAGCTACCTTTCTTTGGTCTTGATTTTGCGTATGCAAATATTAAGAGCGTTCCGATAACACCGATTGAAATAGCATTCATAAGAGCTGCAATTAAGCCTTGTGCGAATACCAAATCTACTGGTTCTGCATAAATAAGTATATCTAATACAGGTGCTACAATAATCCAAGCGATAATATTTGCGATAATTTGGAATATGTTAAAAATAAGTGCATCTTTAACGGTAAAAATTCCTTCATCTGCTTTTAAACGAGGATAAATAAGTCCAATTAAAAAACAAGAAACAAAACTTGCTATAACCCAGCTCCACCATGCAGAACCGTATTGAACAGAGTCAGATAGTGCATGTCCTATAAAAGCGATAAGACCACCTGCTATAGGTCCAAATAGTGCACCAAAAAAAGCTCCCACACCATATGCTGTTTGGAATGAAGTTTCAGGAATAAAACTCGGAACTTTTACATACATAAAGAGCACTGTAAAAAGAGCCGCTCCCAACCCAATTGCCACAAACGTTTTTGTTGAAACGGCAAACATTTTTTTCATAAATACCTCCATAACTATAGGATAAAACTGTTATCCACATTACTATATTAAACGTTTACATAGAATCCTGTCAAGTTATAATGTAACAAAAAACTTATTTATTTTGAAAATTCAACCGACCAATCACTACCAAAACCTGTGTTATATTGTTTTTCAAAGCTGCCACAACTTACTGCAAGAGCAATTTTCATAAGCTCATTGTTGTAGATCATGGGTTTTCCCAATTCAGCAAAACCAAAGCTTTTATGAAATAGAATTTTTTCATTAAATACAGATGTCCCCTTATGTAAGACCTTTAGCGTAATCATATCACCATAGTTAAACCCATTATCCAAAAACATATTAAGCGGGATATTAGTCCACATGTTTCCAAAGTTAGGATCATCTATTTCAAAAATTCCTTTTACTATACCATTTTCAAAGCTTGGCTCATAAATAGGGTGCTCTACAATTTCTTCAACTGGATAAGCTTGTCCAACTTCTTCAAAAGTGATTTTTCCACTTGCAAGCTTTGCGGCACAGTGACCAAATAAATCTCGCCCATGAAAAATTGAAACCCCTTCTGTATTTTTTCCTTTTAAGCGGTGTAAGTCTTCATCGATTTCTCTTATTTCTACAATACCCATATGCTTTTTTACGTGGGTTAAACTACCGTTGTCTGGAGTTACAATGTAATATCCATTAGCTGTTTTAGCCACGGAAGCTTTTCTTGCAGTTCCAACTCCAGGATCTACTACAGAAACATAAATAGTTCCTTCTGGCCAAAAGTTTAAACTTTGATATAGTCTATAGCTTGCGCTCCAAGTGTCAAATTGCGGTAATTCATGCGTACCATCCATTATTTCAAGGCTACGATCTACGCATTTTACAACACCATACATCGAAGAAATCGCCCCCTCTTTGTAGGTGAAATCTGTTTGAAATACCAATAGTGGTTTTTCGTTTACATGTGACATACATTTTCCTTATTCATTAAAATTATACAAACGGGTTAAAAAACCTCGATTCATTTACAAATATCGATAATGAGATTGAAGTTAAAAAAATAAGAGCACAAGTAGTTAATGCAAAGCCATCTTGAATGTACAGTTTTCGAGATGAGTACCATGTGCGTTTTTTTTCTTTACCAAAACTTCTTAAATCCATTGTATTGCTTATCATATCAATACGATCTAATGTTGAAAAAACTAAAGGTATACAAATTGTCATAACATTTTTTACACGCACACTCATTTTTTCTTTTTTTGAAAGGTCTAAGCCTCTACATTGTTGTGCCGCTGATATATCATTATAGTCTCTAATTAAATCAGGAAAATAACGTAGTGTTAGTGAGAATGCATATGCTATTTTATATGGTATGCCAACTCTATTTACAGAGGATGCAAATTCGCTTGGGTTTGTTGTTAAAAGAAAAATAATTCCGAGGGGAACAACCGATGCATACTTTGTTGCTTTAGTAACTTGGTAGAGAAGTTGCTCAAGTGTTACAATATATCTACCACCAAATGAAAATATTTCAGTTTTGCTGCCGTAAATTTCTACACCATATGTTGGGCTAAATACAAAGGTTAACACAAAGTTTAAGAGTAAAAATAATGCTACATATATTAACATAATTCGTATTTGCTTAAAGGTGATACCGGAAATTCTTAAAACAAGAAAAGAAAAAATGAGAACAGGAAGAACAAACCTAATATCATACGAAAACATTACAGCAAATGTTAAAAAGAAAAAACATACAATTTTTGTAAGCCCTGAAAGGTTGTACACATAGTTATCTCTTTTTATATAATCAAATAGCTTTACTTTCATGTATGTTTCTCCATTGAATGTAAACTGTTCGATTCAAAGTCAATAAAACTTTGTACGAAATTTTGAATATCTTTTATACCTGCTTTTTCTGCAAGAGCGTATAGTGATGTAAGTTTTAGATTCGCCCTTTCAGTTACTGTAGGAGTGGTTAAAGCTTCTACTGCAGTTGAGTCGAGAAGTACCTTTCCTTCGTGTAGAACAATCGCATGGGATGTATATTCCAACATAAGGTGCATATCGTGAGTAATTAGAATTATGGTAACACCTTTCTTATTTAGCTCATTTAAAAATTCCATAATTTCTGTGTAATGGTGGTAATCTTGGCCTGCGGTTGGTTCGTCAAGAATCATAATACTTGGATTCATAACCAAAACAGATGCTATGGTAACACGCTTTTTTTGCCCGTAACTTAGTGCTGATATTGGCCAATTAATAAATGGGAGGAGACCACAAATTTCAAGTGTTTTTTGTACTCGTGGCTCTATTTCATTTTCAGGAACTCCACTTAAGCGCAATCCAAGTGCTACCTCATCAAAAATCATGGGTTTACAAATCATTTGATTTGGATTTTGCATAACATAGCCTATTTTTTTACTGCGCTCTTTTATGGTCATGTTTCGCATGTTTTCGCCGTCAAGAAAAAGCTCTCCTGTGTACCCTGTTTCAATACCGCAAATAATTTTTGCTAGGGTGCTTTTCCCAGCTCCGTTTGTTCCGACTATGCTTACCATTTCACCCGACTTTATGTTAAAGTCAAAGCCATTTAAAATCTGTTTACCTCTGATATCATATTTAAAAACAAGGTTTTCTGCGCGTAAGATTTCGTTTGAGCACACTTTAGTTTGTTTTTTTACTTGTGTTTTATCCCATTGTATAAGCTTCTTTTTTACAGCTGGAATATCTAATGTGTCTATTTGTGCACTTTGTAATTTTTCTGTAACAGAAATGCCTGCGTATCGTAATGCCGTAATATACAATGGCTCACGAATACCTATTGTTGGTAGAATGGCATCCTCCATAACTTTATTAGGAGTTGTGTCACAAATAATTTCGCCATTATTCATAACAATAATTCTATCAACGTTGCGGTGTAAAACATCTTCCAGCCGATGCTCAATAATTACTATTGTTTTATTAAATTTGGCATGGATATCGTCAATAAGCTCAACGGCTGTTTGCCCTGTCTTTGGGTCAAGGTTTGCTAGAGGTTCGTCAAAAAGTAAAATTTCTACATCATCGACCATAACGCCGGCAAATGAAACGCGTTGTTTTTGCCCGCCTGAAAGCTCGTGGGGGGAAGATGTTAGGAAACTTTCCATGTTTACCAAAGAGGCTGTTTTTTTTACAATTCGGTGCATATCCGCTTGTGCAACACAATCATTTTCAAGTGAAAATGCAATATCCTCTGCAACAGACAAACCGATAAATTGGGCATCAGAATCTTGCAGTACTGTGCCAACTTTTTTTGATAAAGCAAAAATATTTAAGTCTCGAGTTTCTTCCCCTTCAATTTTTAAACTTCCTGAAACCTCTCCCTTGAATGAAAAAGGAATAAGCCCATTGATGCAATTGCCAATAGTACTTTTGCCGCTTCCACTAGGCCCAACAATAAGAACTTTTTCACCTTTGTAAATTTGTAAGTTAATATTTTTTAAAGTAGGTTTCGATTGTGCAAAATACTGAAACGAGAAATCTGAAAAATCAATTACAGGATTCATCTTGGCTTCGTTGCTCACTACTTTTGTACCTTTTGTAGAGTAATTGACCACTCGGTGCCTGTTTCAACACCATAGGCTTTTGCAAAGCTGCCTTGATTTATAGCAAGTGCCATGTAATCTAAACTGTTTACATACACTAATGGCTCTCCGATGTATGCGTCTGCAAAGGATTTCATAAATACAACATGATTTCTATAAAAAACACGCGTGGAGTTTTCCACTATAACATCAACAGCATCTCCGTGTTTTAAGCCAAGTGTTGAAAAAAGAGTTCTTGGGATATTTGTCCAAAGACTCCCGAAGCGAATGTCTTGTACATCAATGCTGCCTTTTATAGAGTTATCCGATAATTTTGCTTCAATAATGGGAAGCTCAACAATTTCATTAACGTTTATACTTGGCCCTACTTGCTCATATGTAATGGTATCACTCGCAAGCCGAGCTCCTGTATACGCATATACATCTCGCCCATGAAATGTGTGGCTTTCTTGTGAGTTAGCAAGTCTATTTACCGACTCATCAATTTCTCTTGCTTCTTTTATGCCGAGTATTCTTTTAATGTGAGTGAGTGAGCCGTTGTCAGGTGTAACAATGTATTGACCGCCTTCTGTAAGAACTACAACGCTCTTTCGCCCAGAGCCTACACCTGGGTCTACAACTGATACAAAAACTGTACCTGCAGGCCAAAATTCAACTGTTTGAATAAGTCTATAAGATGCTTCCCAAATGTTAAACTGAGGAATTTCATGAGTAAGATTAAATACTTTTAAGTTTTCATCAACACAGTATGCAACGCCATACATTGCGCTCACTGCTCCATCACAGGTTCCAAAATCTGATTGAAATACGAGAGGTTTTCCCATTGCTGTTCTCCGTTATGTGCTATTTAATTATTATGTTAATTCGTTTCTTGATGCAATAATTTTGCTTACTAAACCATATTTTTTTGCTTCATCTGCATCCATCCAAAAGTCTCGGTCAGTGTCTTTTTCAACTTGTTGATAAGATTTTCCAGTTTCTATAGAAATAAGAGTATTAATTCTTCCTCTCATTTTTTCTATTTCTCGGGCGTGGATTTCAATTTCTGTTGCAACACCCTTAATACCGCTCAAGGGTTGGTGAATGAGGTAGTGTGAGTTTGGAAGCGCCAATCGCTTGTCCTTTGGAGATGACAATAAAATGAGAGCTCCTGCACTTGCAACAAGTCCCATACCAATTGTGTACACAGGTGCGTTGATGAATCTAATCATATCAAGAATTGCATAACCAGCATCAGCATCCCCACCGGGAGAATCAATAAAAACATAAATTGGGTCAGAGTTATCTGCTTCTAAAATTAAAAGCTGGCGAATAATTTTTTCTGCCAAGGCTTTGTTTATTTCGCCTGTTAAAAGTATTTGACGAGTTTTTAAGAACTTTAAACTGAGCGCATCTGCGCTTTGCTTTTCTTCTTCTGCTTCTTTATTTTCATAGATTGGTCTGTCTGAAATTATCATATATTTTCCTTAATGTGGTATACATATAATATAGCATTTTAATTAATAATTTACAATTAATTATTAATAATTTTTGTTACAAAAATGAAAAATGTTCCATTTCAATTATGCATTGTTCATTATAAATTATACATTGTTTTTGGCTTGATTCCAAAACTCATCCATCTTTTCTAGGTTTTCTTTTTTCATTTCAATGTCTTGTTTTTTACATTCTTTTTCGACATAGGTAAAGCGCTTTTTAAATTTTTCGTTGGCTTGGGCAAGGGCTATTGTTGGATCAATTCCCATATGGCGAATAACATTTACTGCGGCAAAGAGTAAATCGCCTGCTTCTTCTTCCGTATGAGTTTTGTTTCCTGACGCATGAGCTTCTTTTAGTTCTTCAATTTCTTCATAAAACTTATGAAATGAACCGTCAGCATTATCCCAATCGAAGCCTTTTTTTGAAGCCTTTTTTTGCATCTTGTAGGCGCGAAGAAGGGGAGGAAAGGCCATTGGAACTTCATCCAATATTCCTTTGTCGCCTTTTTTTCCTTCAATTTGCTCTTTTATCTTATCCCACTGGCTTAATACTTCTCCGCTTGTTTTAGCTTCGTCTTCAACAATTGCGTGTCCTTCAGATTCTGGAAATACATGTGGGTGACGGCGTACCAATTTTTCAGACACTTCATCTAAAACTTCAGCTACAGTAAAATCGCCTTGCTCTTCATACATGTAGGCAATCATAGCAACATTTAAAAAGGTGTCGCCAAGTTCTTCTCGAATGTGTGCAATATCGCCTGAGTTTATGGCATCAATTGCTTCATAGGTTTCCTCGATAAAAGTAGAGCGAAGTGTTTCGGGTGTTTGCTCTCTGTCCCAGGGGCAACCATCGGGAGCTCGAAGTTTTTTTATAATGTTTAGAAAGTTTTCAAATGCTTCATTGTTTTTCATTGTACAGTTCCTTAGTTTTGATTCACGCTCACCTTTTTCCATTCGTTCAATAGCTTATTTGGGTCTTTTGTAAGTAGGCTATCGATAAGCGGTTTTGCCATATCAAAACTTTGCGCGTTTATAATGCTCTCATCACTCGTAAAGTCTGATAATACCCATCCTGAAATGTCGTCGTGGTTAGGACGACCTATTCCAAAGCGTAGCCGCCAAAAATCGGCTGTTCCAAAACATTCTTTCATTGAGCGAAGCCCGTTGTGCCCGCCGAGCCCTCCAGACCATTTGAGGCTAAAAAAGCCTTGTTTAAGTTCAAGTTCATCATGGGCAACTAGTATGTTTTCTGCTTTTATTTTATAAAAGGAAGCACATTCTTGAATGCTTTGTCCAGAGAGGTTCATGTATGTTTCGGGCTTTATGGCGTATACCTGTCTGTCTTCAATAGTAAAAGAAGCAAACTGTCCTTTAAATTTTTTTTGCCAGTTTACACTGCTAAGCTGTGGTAAAGAGTCTGCAAAAAGCCAGGCAACATTATGCCTATTTTTTTCGTATTTTCTGCCATAGTTTCCTAAAAAGGCAATGAGTTGTATTGGTTCCATGTAGGAATACTAGCGGTTTTTTTTGTGGGTGTCAATCCTTTCCCACCATCTCCACTCACCACATTTAATAATTAGTATCAATTAATTTCAACCTTACCGTAACTTTATCACTTTCCGCTGTTACTTTTTTTTTAGTAACTTGTTTAATAAGTATGAAAACTAAAAAGCTCATTATCGCAGTAGCAGCCTTTTTCTTGCTAATGGCATGTTCTGCAGGAGCAAAATCAGAAAACAAGCAAGACAACGGAGAAACTATGAAAACTAGACCTAATGTAACCATTAATATGGACAATCTACACGACATTTACTTTGCAGGTGGTTGCTTCTGGGGTGTTGAAGAATACTTTTCAAGGATACCAGGTGTGTATGATGTGACATCTGGTTTTGCAAATGGAACAACAGCAAACCCAAGCTATGAAGATGTAATTTATAGAAACACAGGTCATGCAGAAACGGTTCATATTCAATATGACCCTGGTATAGTAAGCTTAAAAACGTTAACTGAACAATTTTTTAAGATTATTAATCCTGTAAGTGTAAACAGACAAGGTAATGATGTTGGAACACAGTATAGAACAGGGGTCTACTACGTTGATTCTGCGGATGTAAATGTAATCCAAGCAGTTTTTAATGAGGTGCAAAAAAAATATTCAGCTCCTATTGTAACAGAATTGATTCCACTCGATCATTATTTTTTAGCAGAAGCATACCATCAAGATTATTTAAAAAACAATCCAAATGGATATTGCCACATAACATTTGAAACCTTAAGTGATGTTGTATTAGAAACTGAAAAGGAAAAAACTGTGAGTCAATTTACAAAGCCGAGTATTGAAGAGCTTAAGGAGCGGCTTACACCGCTTCAATTTGATGTAACGCAAAACGAAGGAACCGAAAGAGCTTTTTCCAATGAATACTGGGATAACAAAGAAAAGGGTATTTATGTGGACATAGTTACAGGAGAACCGCTTTTTAGTTCTTCAGATAAATATGATTCCGGTACAGGTTGGCCTTCTTTTACTCGTCCAATTGATGAAGACTTAATTACTGAACACACGGATAATAGTTTATGGATGACAAGAACTGAAGTGCGTAGCACTTTGGGGGATAGCCACTTAGGACATGTTTTTCCTGATGGGCCAAAGGATGAAGGCGGGTTACGCTATTGCTTAAACTCAGCTTCACTTACTTTTATTCCATATGGAGAAATGGATTCAAAGGGATATGGTGAGTATAA
>CAYJMR010000019.1:0-7408 GCA_964371375.1 uncultured Treponemataceae bacterium | reverse complement strand
ATAATGTATAATGTAAAAAAAAGCTAGTAAAATTCAACCATATGTTTTATTTTTACTAGCTTTTCTTTTATGACTAAATGGTGTACAAAATAATTATAAATTGCAATTATTAATTATACATTATCACTCAAAGTTCCAGTTGCCTCTTGAAGGGTAATATCCCCAGAGGCCATTTCCAATTAAGCTATACCGTTCTGTTGCTCCTGCGTAAATCGCATTATTTCCAAATGAACTAAAATAGCCTAAAGCACTAATTTCTTTTTCTCCTGTTGTAGCTTCCGCGTTTGAAGGAAGATTAGTAGCCTGACTTGGATCACCAGATGCATCAAGGCTAACCTGTTCTAAGCCCAAACTTGTTCCTATATAGAGTTTATCATCTGCATATACCATTACCGTTGCATCTGTTATACTTACTTCTAAATCGTCCCAGGTAGGAGCCTCAGCTGTATTGGTACTGGATGAGTGAATAACATCATTTATGACAGAGTAGAGCTTGGTTCCAGTAGAACAAAAAGCTCGAGTATTTGAAAAATAATCGTTGCCATTACTTCTTGCTGCAGCTACTGTTGATGAGTCTGCACCATGTGTAGTTATTGCTGAGCCCATAACAGTACCTATTAGTTCTTTTACTTCTCCCTCAATTCTTACATATGCTTTTCTATCTGTTGAGTCATCTGCATCTCCCAGTACACCATTATCAAAAAGGACAATTGTATTTACTGATGCAGCACCAGTAACCTTTGTCCAATTTCCTGTACCGTCTACAGAAGCCCAAACTGTATATGCGTGGGCTTCACCTTCATCATCTGTTTGCTCTGCAGTGAGTGCATATAAGTGAGTTGCATTTGAAGCAAGGGCAGTAACTCTACCTGGTGCACTCATTTTTGTCCAACCACGCTCTTGTGTAAGGCCTTTATTATATATATTGCCATTTTGGGTGTAGAGCATGCCATTGAGCTTTACAATGGAGTTTACGTTTCCTAAAATATTTGGTTCTTCGAGTTCAATTTCTAGTGCAATATCATGGAAAATAATTCCTTGTTCGCATGCAATCAATAAAAATAACAATAAGAATGGTATAAGTTTAATAATTTTTTTCATTATAAAGTCCTAAAATTAAAAGTGGTATCGAACCGATAGTCCGACATCGTGAATAAGCCCTGTATAGTTGTACTGAGAATCACTATACCATTGTGGTAATATATATAAGCCTGTGTGAGCCCCAAAAGACCAGTCTTGGTTGTATCTATAATAACCGGCAATTTCAGGTCGAATTGCTAAGCCAAAATACATTCTATCAATATAGTTTTCAAAAGCGCCACCTATTTCAAGTGAAATAGGTATTTCCCACTGCCCAATATCAAGTTGATATGTTGTTGTAAACATAAGGGGTACAAAATAGAATACGTTGTCGCCAATTGTTTGGCTGTAGGCAAAACTTACATTTCCACCTATTGTTAAATCGTCCAAAATAAAATGGTGATATCCAAGTGAACCAGAACCACCAACTTTTAAATTCCCAAAAGGGCGATAAGGGATGTCAACATTAAGCTTTATTGCTATGTATTGATCGCCTTGTTGGTTTGACTCATACACAACGGAGCTTTCTTCGTTCTCTATGGCTTCATTTTCTTCTTGTGCATCTTGGGCAGCAAGCGGAAATGAAAACATACAAAAAAGCATTGCAAGTAGTATTAAAATATGTTTCATAGTATCTCCTGTTTTTTTTAATATACTCTATAGAAAAAAAATGTATACTAGAGTATACTTAGAGAGTGTATCATATTATAAATACATTGTCCATATCGAAAAAAGTAAAGGAATACAGATGGCAGCACATATTATTGATGGTTTTGAAATAGCACAAAAAGTACGAAGTGAAGTAGCAAAAGAAGTTGAAATTCTAAAACAAAAGGGAATTGAACCATGTTTGGCCGTTGTCTTAGTTGGAGAAAATCCTGCAAGCATTTCATATGTTACAGCAAAGGAAAAGGCTCTCAAAGAAGCAGGTATGAGAGACAAAGCAATGTATGTTCCTGAAAGCACAACTGAAAAAGAACTCTTAAGCATAGTCGATGATTTAAATAACGATAAAAAAGTACACGGTATTTTGGTGCAACTTCCGCTTCCAAAACACATAGATGAGCAAAACGTTATTGAGGCAATTGCACCAAAAAAAGATGTGGATGCTTTTCATCCGGTAAGTGCTGGAAACCTTCTCATTGGTCGGGATGGATTTTTGCCATGCACTCCAAATGGTGTTCTTCGTCTCTTAAAAGAAATGAAAATAGAAACAAATGGAAAGCACGTTGTAATTGTTGGCCGCTCAAATATTGTAGGTAAACCCTTGGCTCTTTTAATGGCAAGGAGAGAAACTAACGCAACAGTAACTATTTGCCACACAGGAACTAAGGACTTAAAAGCTATCACAAGGCAAGCAGATATATTGGTTGCTGCAGTTGGAAGTCCCAAAATGATTAGCGCTGATATGATAAAAAAAGATGCCGTTGTTATCGATGTTGGGGTAAACCGCATTGCAGACGATACAAAAAAATCGGGCTTTAGGCTCGTAGGCGATGTTGACTTTGATGCGGCAATAGACGTTGCAAGTTTTATTACCCCAGTTCCCAGAGGGGTAGGACCTATGACCATCGCGATGCTTATGCAAAATACATTAGAAGCTGCAAAGAATAATGGGTAGATATGAAAGATATACAAAGTGAAATTGATGAAAGAGAAATACCCTTACAAAAAGTGGGGGTAAAAAATGTGCAGTACCCCGTTTGTGTTTTAGATAAGCTTCATAAAAAGCAACAGACAAATGCAATGGTAGATTTATTTGTAAACCTTCCTCACCATTACAAAGGTACTCATATGAGTCGCTTTATTGAAACCTTCCATAGATACAGCATTGACTTTTCTATGAAGAACTTTTTGGAAATGCTTGAAGAATTACGAAATAATTTAGAAGCGGAGAGATCATTTGGAAGTGTAAAGTTTCCATTTTTTATGGAAAAAGAAGCTCCTGTTTCAAAACAAAAAGGGATGATGTGCTATACGTGTACATACGAAGGCTCTGTTCGAAGTGATAATGATACTGATTTTTTTGTTTCTATAGAGATACCAGTGACAAGTCTTTGTCCTTGCTCGAAGGCAATAAGCGAGTACGGTGCACATAATCAGCGCGGTGTGGTGAAGGTAAAACTTCAAAACACACATTTTTTTTGGATAGAAGATATTATAAGACTTGTTGAAAGGTGCGCTTCTTGCGATGTATATTCTATATTAAAGCGAGAAGACGAAAAATATGTAACAGAAAAAGCATTCGATAACCCTCGCTTTGTGGAAGACTTAGTGCGTGAAGTGTATGTAGCATTAAAAACCTTTGAAATAGAAAAACCGTTTACCTATTTTAGCGTTGAGGCAGAAACCTTTGAAAGTATTCATACCCACAACGCTTACGCTTTTACAGAATATGTAGGCGGTTAACCCTCTACGCTAGCTCTCCATGTATCTTTGCAAGTTCTTCGGGAATTGCAATGTTCTGAGGGCATTTTACGGTACACTTTCCGCACGTAATACATTTATCTGCTCCAGTTTCTTTTTCTTTCATTTTGAGGTAGGCAATAGAATGAATTAATCCCGCACTGTCTTTACCAGATTCAAGTATACCTTCCATTGCAAGTCTATTGTACTCTTTAAAAATATTTGGAATTGAAACTTTTGTTGGACAAGGGATACAATAAGCACAACCGGTACAAGGAATCTTCATAGCAGCTTTAAACCAATCGCGTGCTTTTTGAACCGTTGCAATTTGACTTTGAGGAAGAGAGTTTGCTTTTCCACTTGATGCAATGGCACAGTTTCCTACTACTTGATCCATTTCGCTCATACCAGAAAGAGCTGTGATGATTCCTTGGTTGTCCCATACCCAACGAAGAGCCCATTCAAATGGCATCCTTGGTTTGTCGGCATTAGCAAAAATATCTTTTACAGGTTTTGGAACATTTGCCAACAACCCACCGCGTAAAGGCTCCATTGCGATAACACCAATTTCTTTAGAGGCTGCGTATTCTAAGCCCTTTACTCCTGCTTGGTAGTTTTCATCTAGATAATTGTATTGTATTTGGCAAAATTCCCAATGTGCATAACCATCTACGATGCTTTTAAATGTGTCATACTCGTGATGAAATGAAAAACCTATATGCTTAATTTTACCTTCTTTCTTTTTTTTCTCAACAAATTCAATAGCATGTACATTTTTTACTGTTTCCCATGTTTTATCACTTAATGAATGCAAAAGGTAAAAATCAATGTAATCTGTTCCAAGTCTCTCTAATTGTTCATTAAAAAGTCGCTCAAGGTCTGCTTCTTCTTTTACCATCCACATGGGCATTTTATCAGCGATATATACTTGTTCTCGAATGCCTAAGTCTTTTAAGACTTTACCCAAAACAACTTCACTGTTACCTTCATGATAAATGTACGCAGTGTCGTAATAGTTTACACCTTGATCATAGGCTTCTTTGATCATAGCCTTTGTGGCTTCGATATCAATGTTTTTGCCAAACTGAGAATCCCCCGATTCTTGAGGAAGTCTCATTGTACCAAAACCTAAAACAGAAATCTTTTTGTCTTGAATTTTTGGAAACACTCTGTACTGCATTATTTCTCCTATTGGTATATTTTTTTGTCTTTATTTGTTGTGTACATTTTTCATTCTATACGCCCACATAATTATACATTATTAATTAACATATACACTATTGTACCACCAAATATGCTAATCATGGCATTTTTTTTCCACAAATGTGCAACAATTGTAAAAAAACAGCCTGCTAAATGGGCTAATCCATAGGGCCTAGCAGAAAAATCAATTGCTTGTAAGCTATATACAATGAGAATCGCCATTACCATAGGCGGAAGATACTTTCCTACATAGGTAAAAATGGGTGGAGGAGTGCGTTTTGAAAAAAATGCAAAAGGGAAATAACGAAGTGTAAATATTATTATTGTCATAAAAGGTACACTTATCAAAGCTGCACTAAGAGTTAATGATTCGCTAGACATTGTTTGCCTCTCCTTGTCGTTTTTCTATAGGGTTTTTTGCAAGAATTAAAACGGCAATACCAAATGCGATTGCGGCAATTAACATATTTCCCGGTCCTATTATAAAAAGAGCTACAAGGGCACATGCACCTCCAATAATCGCAGGTAGCGGATTCTTTGTAGAGCGAAGTTGGTCAATGAGAAGTACAATAAAAAGAGATGTGAGGGCAAAGTCAACCCCTTCAAATGAAAATGGAATTAACATTCCTGCTATTGCACCAATAAGTCCACCTAAAATCCAATATGCTTGATTCAATAGTGCTATTGTGCCGTAAAAAGGCCCCGCTGGAGCGTGAGGAGGTAGAGGGCAGTTTGTTAATAGTACATAGGTTTCGTCCGTTAAGGCAAATGCGATGTATTGTTTCCAAGCTCCAATACCTTTAAATCTATCAATTAAGGAAAGACCGTATACAATGTGTCGTATGTTAATTGCAAGCATAGTAAGAATAATAGTAGAAAGGTCTGCTCCTGCAGCAAAAAGTCCAACAGCAGCGTATTGACCCGCACCTGCGTACATACTAAGAGACATGAGGGGAGCCATCCACCACGGGTAGCCTGCGTTTACAAGCATAAGTCCAAAGGGAATACCTATTGCAATATAACCAAAAAAAACAGGGGTACTAATTTTTACCGCCTGTATAAAAAGGGATTTATTCATCGCTGGGAAGTATAACACATTTTTTTTACCTTGACTAGATATATAAAGTGTGGTAAAATTTGAAAATTATAGGAGATATATATGGTTTCATTAATAGTTGGTTTATTGTTATGTGCTTTTACTGTGGTTGCTGCTCTTCCCACAATGCTCGGATGGGGCCCTCAAATTATATTATTTCTTAAAGGTTTTGCGCCCTGTCTTGCAGCTTTTGTAGGTCTTATCGCAATCTTCATTGGTATTGCAGACCTAAAAGACAAAAGCGAAGCAAAAAAAGAAGAAGAGCTTTCTAAGACAAACGATGAGTAAGTAATTAACAATTATAATGGCTTACTTTCGGTGGTTCTGAAAACGCTATCCTGTATTACAAAAACCTTGGTAGCAAACCCAACAAATAACCGTTTTTTTTAGCCTTGTCTTTTTGTCCAAATTTGTTTATACTCACTTATTAAGGTAGGTAATAACATATGGTTTTTGCAGTAGTGTCACTTATTGGTGGTTTAATTCTTCTTATATGGAGTTCAGATAAATTTGTAGATGGCGCGTGTGGTGTTGCAAAGCATTTTGGGATGTCTCCTCTTTTAATTGGTATGGTCATTGTTGGCTTTGGCACCTCTGCACCTGAGATGGTTGTTTCTGCTTTTTCTGCCTCTGAAGGGAACCCTGGTATAGCACTTGGGAATGCCTACGGGTCTAATATTACAAACATTGCCCTTATTTTAGGACTTACTGCGCTAATAAAACCTATTACCGTTCAATCAACTGTTTTAAAAAAAGAGTTACCAATCTTAACGCTTGTGACAATTTTAGCAGCATTGCTTGTGTATGATGGTGATGTTACCCGTTTAGACGCAATAATTTTTTTAGTTGTATTTGCTGGTATTATGACATGGACAATATATCAAGGCTTACATTCTAAAAATGATTCACTCGGTGCCGAGTTTGAACAAGAAGATTCTGAAAATGCTCTTCCAATAAAGAAGGCTTGGTTTTGGCTTTTTGTTGGGCTTGGTGTACTTGTTGGTAGTTCTCGCCTTGTTGTATCTGGGGCTGTGACCATAGCTACTGCATTGGGAGTAAGCGATTTAATTATTGGGCTTACCATTGTTGCCATTGGAACCTCCCTACCAGAGCTTGCCTCCTCTCTTGCTGCAATTAAAAAGGGCGAGCATGATATTGCCCTTGGGAATGTTTTGGGATCGAACCTCTTTAACACATTGGCTGTTGTTGGTATTGCAGGCAGCATTAGTCCAATGGAAGTTGGTAGAGAAATTTTTACCCGAGATGTTGCCATTATGGGAGCCCTTACCTTATCATTGTTTTTATTTGGATTTGCCTTTAACAAAAAAAGACCAGGTCGCATTAATCGTTTTGAGGGAAGCTTTTTAGTTTTGGTATATGGTGCCTATATAGGGTATTTGGTGTATACGAGTTTTTAACTGAAGCGTTTCCATTGCGATGGAAACGCTTTTTTTTTCGTGATAATATCACTACTTTTATGTGTAAATGTACATTGACAGTTTTGCTATGAGGCTTTATATTTAATATAGTTAGAAATTACTAACATTTCATTTTGAAAAGGAGATAAAAAAAATGGAAGATGCAAATGTAAACAGAATGCCGTTAATTGGAGATGATGCTCCA
>CAYJMR010000018.1:6188-21481 GCA_964371375.1 uncultured Treponemataceae bacterium | reverse complement strand
ATTGTACCGTTCCCGGGTAAGCCCATGCCGAGTACTTCTGTTACACAGTTCATTGAGTTTGCGGTAAACATACCAGAGCATGATCCGCATCCTGGGCATGCATTGTGTTCTATATCGCAAAGTTCTTTTTCGCTCATTTTGCCAGCAGTAACTGCTCCTACTGCTTCAAAAACATCAGTTAAGCTTAATTCTTTATTACTTCCAGGAACTCTACCAGACATCATTGGACCACCTGAAACAAACACGGTTGGAAGGTCTAATCTCCCTGCTGCCATGAGCATACCAGGAACAACCTTGTCGCAGTTTGGAATAAGTACCATTGCATCAAATTGGTGTGCCTTAACTACACATTCAATTGAGTCTGCAATTAATTCCCTTGTTACCAATGAGTAACGCATTCCTTCATGCCCCATTGCAATACCGTCGCACACACCGATTGCAGGAAACTCAATTGGTGTTCCACCTGCCATGCGAATGCCTGCTTTTACCGCATCGCTTATTTTATCGAGGTTAATGTGTCCTGGAATAATTTCGTTTTGAGCGCAACATACACCAATTAAAGGACGAGATAATTCTTCGTCTGTGTATCCCATTGCGCGAAATAAAGATCTATGTGGGGCTCTTGCAATCCCCTTTTTTGCGTTATCACTTTTCATATTTAACCGCCTATTTTTTTCTACTGTCATTCCGAGCGACAGTCGAGGAATCTTATACTTATTTTATAGGAATTTAGTAGGTCGGTCAAGAAGAAAGACTTTAATTTTAATAAAGTTATTTAGTGTAATTAAAATATTCTGTGTGAAATCATTTTTTTATCTTGACAAACCTATACTTCAGTTGTATACTTGTATACAAGTTATGAACGATATAGCAATGCCATCTAGTATGCCAGACCTCTACACCACTCTCAAAACAGCAATTGTTAACTTAGAGTACTTACCTTCAACAAAACTATCTGAAAATGAAGTTGCTAGTAAATACAATATATCAAGAACACCTGTAAAGGCAGCTTTTACAAGACTTGAGCATGAAGGGTTTGTTACTGTGCTACCCCAGAGAGGAACCTTTGTTTCTCTACTTAACATTGAAAATATCAAAGAAACTCTGTACATGCGATATGTTTTAGAAAAAGAAGTTGCACATACATATATCCCAAATGTAAAAAAGGCAGAATTACTGGGGTTAAAAAATATTCTAAAAGAGCAAAATGAATTAGTAAAAAAAGATACTTTTATGGCAGACCAGTTTTACAAGCTCGACAGCGACTTTCATGGATTTATGTTTGAAAAATCTGGCCACAGAGTCTTGTGGGAAGAATTACTAAAGCTGCAAGTACATTATACAAGGTTTAGAATGTTAGACATTGTGAGCACACAAAAATTTGATATTCTCATTAAAGAGCATAGTGAGCTTTATGCTGCTATTGAAAATAAAGATGCATTACGCTATACAGACTTGCTAGAAAAGCATTTACATGGAAATTTTAAAAAACTAGAAACAAGTATTAAATCGAATTTAAAAAATTATTTCATAGGAGGAAATGTATGAACTTAAACTTACGAAACAAAGAAGACTGCATGTACGACCAAGTGTCACTTGGTGAAGTTATGCTACGCTTAGACCCAGGAGAAGGTCGTATTAAAACTGCTAGAAACTTTAGAGCCTGGGAAGGTGGCGGAGAGTACAACGTAGCACGAGGATTACGCCGTTGCTTTGGTTACAATACAGCCGTACTAACCGCATTTGCAGATAATGAGGTTGGTCGTTTGGTAGAAGATTTTATTATGCAAGGTGGCGTAGATACTCGCTTTATAAAATGGGTTGATTATGATGGTATTGGAAGAACAGTACGGAACGGTTTAAACTTTACTGAACGAGGTTTTGGTGTACGTGGTGCTGTAGGTGTTTCAGATAGAGGGAACACTGCAATTAGCCAAATTAAACCGTCAGACTTTGATTTCGACTATATTTTTGGAAAGCTCGGCGTAAGATGGCTTCACACAGGTGGAATCTTCGCAGCCCTTTCTGAGAGCAGTGCTGAAACTTGTATTGCAGCTGTAAAAGCTGCAAAAAAATATGGAACACTTGTTTCGTACGACTTAAATTACCGTCCCTCTATGTGGAAGTCTATTGGAGGTATCAAAAAAGCACAAGAAGTAAACCGTGAAATTGCAAAATATATTGACGTTATGATTGGGAACGAAGAAGACTTCACAGCATGTTTAGGATTAGAAATTCCTGGTAACGATGAACATTTAAAAGAGCTCAATTTAGATGGCTATAAAAAAATGATAGAAAATGCGGTAAAAGAGTTTCCAAACTTTAAAGTTGTTGCAACAACTTTACGTGAAGTAAAATCTGCAACGGTCAATGACTGGGCTGCGATGTGTTATGCAGATGGTAATATCCATTTCTCCACAAAGTATGAAGCCTTAGAAATTATGGATCGAGTTGGTGGTGGAGACAGTTTTGCATCTGGTCTAATTTATGGACTTATGGAAACTGAAAATGCTGAAAAAGCAGTAAACTATGGAGCAGCCCATGGTGCTTTGGCAATGACAACAGCAGGTGATACTTCTATGGCTAGTGTCAAAGAAGTAGAAAAACTTATGAAGGGTGCCTCGGCAAGAGTAGATCGTTAAAATTGGCGTCCTGCCAATTTTAACTACCGAGTTTTGCGATATCGAAGCAAAAGGATTAGCACAGAACTCGATTACTCTTTAGTTTTGTGCCGTCCATGGCACGACTATCAAACAAAATGGAGAACAAAATGACAATATCAGAAAAGATAGCCAAGATTGGTGTGGTACCGGTAATTAAACTTGACCGTCCCACAGAGGATGCTGAGCCATTAGCAAAAGCATTAATTGAAGGTGGACTTCCAGTAGCAGAAATTACTTTTAGAGCTGCAGGAGCCGCAAGTGCAATGAAAATCATGAAAGAAAAGTACCCTGAAATAATTGTTGGAGCTGGAACAGTACTAAGAACAGAACAAGTGGATGAAGCAATTGCTGCAGGAGCAGAGTTCATTGTTTCACCTGGACTAAACCCAAAAGTGGTACAATACTGTCAAGAAAAGAATATTACTATTTTTCCTGGGTGCGTAACACCAACCGAAATTGAAATGGCACTAGAATTAGGCCTTACAACATTAAAATTTTTTCCAGCTGCACAATACGGCGGATTAAAAACTATAAACGCACTTTGTGCGCCATACAACATGATAAAGTTTATGCCAACCGGTGGTATTTCTTTAGACAACTTAGAGGAAACTCTCGCTAATAAAAATATTGTTGCATGTGGTGGAAGCTATATGGTAACGGCAGATTTAATTGACAATAAGAAGTGGACAGAGATAACAGAACTTTGTAAAAAATCAGCTAGCATCGTTGCTAAGTATAGATAAACAAAAAGCTTACTGTAAACCAAAGTAAACAAAGTCATTAAGGTATTTCATGCTCCCTACTATTGACACTTTCACTATTGGGGAGTATTATTTTAATAAGAATACCTTAGGAGTCATCTATGTCAGAAAAATTGTACTTTAGTTATAACAAAATTCACGATACCGTTAAAGTATTATCAGAAAAAATTATCACAGACGGATACGAACCTGAACTCATGGTTGCAATTGGGTCTGGTGGGTTTATCCCTGCACGTATGATGAAAACCTTCATTGAAATACCTATTCTAGCAGTTGGGGTAAAGTATTATACAGAAGGAGCTGATACCCTCGATGAGCCAAATAAAATTCAATGGATTGATGATGCTACAAAGAAACTAGAAGGTAAAAAGATTCTTCTTGTTGATGAAGTTGATGATACTCGAACAACGCTTGAATACTGCATACGAGAGCTACTACGACATAACCCAAAAGAGATAGCCGTAGCAGTTATACATCAAAAAGAAAAACAAAAAAAAGGCGTAATTCCATCTGAGGTACAACGTTACTATGCAGGTGAGATTTTAGGAGATTCCTGGTGTTGTTACCCATGGGACGCAAAAGACATCCTTGAGCATGAAAACCTTTGTGCAAAATACAATTCATGACCATGACGTTATAGCCACTTGAGTTAAACTTATTATAATGATATAGTTTGATAGGTAAAATTAAAAAAGTAACTTTGGATAACACTTATGAAAGTTAAGTCACAAAATAAAACCCGTCGACTCATTGTAGGAATACTTTTATTTTTGATTTTATCTATTACCGCAATAATGCTTCTATTATTCAGAGATGTAGTGCAAAGCGAGCTTAATGGAAATGCAAAACAATCTTCATATGACCTTGCAGCACAACTTCAAGCAATTATAAACTTAGATTTTCAAAATGCGCAAAATAATGTCTTAAATTTAGCAGAAAGTGTGACAACATTAGCTCGCCAAGATGATAATATAATTGAATACCTTCATAATTTAATGAGAACACATACTTTTGAAAATTTGTACTATGTAAACATGGCAGGCCTAGGAGTTTCTGTAAATAATGAAGCGAGAAACTTTGCAAATTCTATTCACTTCTATAACCCTACAAAAGATCAGGTTACAATATCAAAACCTTATTTTAGTGAAAATAATAGTGTATTAGTTGATATTGCAGCACCATTATTTCAAAATAATATGTTCAATGGTATAATAGTAGCAGAATATTCATTTACAACCATGGAAAACCAAATCAAAAATGCATTAAAACAGGATGGGTATATATTAATTTCTGATGGAGGTGGCTCGCCTGTTTTTGTAACTAGTGAAAACTATGTAACATTACCAATGCTACATAACAACCAACTACATGATGGTGTAACACTAGAAGAAGTATCAACAAATATACAAAACAGACTTGAAGGCTCTTTTTCATTTAATTATGAGTCAAAGACTTGGTTTTCAATTTATAAGCCACTTGATGTCTTTAATTGGTATGTAGTTTTAATGTTAGATGAAGCTGAAATCACGCATACGAGTACATTAGTTGTCAACCTTATTAGCGTTATTAGTTTTCTTGTTTTTATAGTACTTATGGTACTTTTATGGTACACCCTACATTCAAAAGTGACTGCAATAGAGACAATTGAAAAAATTGCATATTATGACGAGTTAACTGGATTACCAAATATTACAAAATTCAAGATGCATGTTATTGAATCATTAAAAAAATACCCAAATGAACAATTTGCTATGATTAAAAATGATATTGTAAATTTTAAAGCGATTAATGAAATGTATGGTTTTGAAATGGGTAACAAAGTTCTTGAAGCCTTTGCTGCAACCGCCGAGCTCGCAACAGAAAAAACTTTTATGTTAGCTCGTGTTGATGCAGATAAATTTATCTTTTTTTCTGGTGGTGGTTTTTTGGAGAATCTTGATTCTATGACTCCATTTTACGAAGAATATTTTAAGAAGGCAGTTCCAAGTTTAGGTAATCATCATTTAGAGTTTAACTATGGACGTTACATCATAAAGCCTGGTGAAACAGATGTAAATGATATTATTAATAAAACAACCATTGCTCACAGCTTAGCTAAGAAAAATAGAGTGCAATCAAATGGAAGCTCAATTTGGGATTATAATGATAGTTACACAAAAGAAATACTACTTCAAACGTTAATTACAAATAAAATGAAAAAAGCTCTTAGTGATAATGAATTTGTATTATACTTACAAACAAAGGTTAATTTAAAGCATGAAAAAGTAGTAGGAGCCGAAGCACTCGTAAGATGGATTGAAGGCGACGGTACAATGGTATATCCTGGAATGTTTATTCCTCTTTTTGAAAAAAATGGGTTTGTTGAACACCTCGACATGTATATTCTTAAAAAAGTATGCGAAACTATTCAAAATTGGCTGCACAATGATTATGAATGTGTCCCTATTTCTGTAAACTTTTCGCGACTTCACCTTAAAAACTCAGAGTTTGTTAATACTGTTATCAACATAGTTGACTCGTATGAAGTTCCCCATAACCTAATTGAAGTTGAATTAACTGAAAGCACAGTAATAGACAATGAAGCAGTGTTAGAAACACTACTGAATGATTTTTACAGTGCAGGCTTTTTAGTTTCAATCGATGACTTTGGAGCTGGGTACTCTTCTTTAGGACTTCTTAAAAATTTTAAACTACACACAATTAAGCTCGACAGAAGTTTTTTTGTTGACGACACAAGTGAGCGGGCAGAATTAGTTGTAGAAGGAATTATAAAGCTAGCTCACACACTTGATATTAAAGTTGTTGCTGAAGGCATAGAAGAACAACGTCAAATTGACTTCTTAAAAAAAGTTAAGTGCGAAACGGTACAAGGCTATTATTTTGATAAGCCAATGCCATCAGATAATTTTACTTCAAAACATATTCGCAAAAATTGACATTCGTTTAATGCTTGCTATTGATTAGCCCTACTAAATCTTTTTTTCCTTTTTCTAAGCCTGTCCATAAAAACGCATTCATGCCAAGTGCTAGAGCAGCATCAATGTTTTCTTTTATATCGTCAAAAAATACTGCTTCTTCTGCTCTTACACCAAGCCCATTAAGTGTATATTCATAAATTTCTCTTTCGGGCTTTATCAATTTTACCCTGCAAGAAAAACAGGCAAAATCTGCTTGAACAAAAGGTGGGATTTCTTTTTCATATGCATCCAAAAACTCATAGGGCATGTTTGAAAGGATTCCGATTTTATATCCTTCATTTTGTAACTCGCTTATCCAATCACACACATCTTGACGTATTGGCCGCCATGTTTCTAAATCACAGCGTGCAATCTTTTGCAATAATTCTTTATTGTTTGCTTGTTCAGTGTATCCATCTTCAAGTAAAAGTTGTCTATACATTTCCTCGCCGTTAATAAGACCTCTATCAAAGTCAAAGCGAAAACGCTCATATACTGAATGAAACACTTCACTCGGTACCCCACTCATTCTTTTTAATTCTTCGCTCGCGTCCCCCGTTGCGGCTTGCGAGATTACATTACCGTAATCAAAAATAATTGCTTTTATCATGAAATTAATGCCTCCAATTTTTCTCTTATAAAATTGCTTTTATACTCTAAATCTATTTTACCTATTTCAAAAACTAAGACATTTGGGTTTGCTGGATCTAGCTTAACCTTCCCTTCGCCCAATTTTATTAGTGTAAGTATTTTTTCAATAGAAATATTAGAAACATGCGAGAACTCAACCCTAACCTTTCCCATTCGTTCTTTTAAGGTTGCAATAAATAGTTTTTTACAAATTATCCGTATCTTTGCCAATGAAAGCAAACTCTCAACCTCGTGCGGAATTGGACCAAACCTATCTTCAAGCTCAGCTAGTACCAGTGATAACTCATCAGTACTTCCAACGGACGCAATTTTCTTGTATATTTCCATTTTAGTTTGAGGATTAGAAACATAGGTTTCTGGTATAAAACCAGAATATTCTAACTCCAGTAAAACTTCATGTTGCTCAACATATGTTTCATCTGAAAGGCGCTCAACGGCTTCTTCAAGTAGGCGAAGGTATAAGTCAAATCCTACAGAATAAATATCGCCTGATTGATCTCGACCTAAAAGATTCCCTGCCCCTCGTATTTCCATATCTTTCATTGCAATCTTAAATCCGCTTCCAAGCTCAGTAAAGTCACTTATAACTTGAAGCCTTTTCATAGCTACTTCACTCAAACTCCTGTTCTCTGGGTATAGTAGATAGGCATAAGCCTTTCTATCACTCCTACCTACTCGTCCTCGTAACTGATACAATTGCGAAACACCGTACATATCAGCCCTATCAATAATAATAGTGTTTACATTTGGTATATCAATACCATTTTCAATAATTGTTGTTGCTATTAAAACATGAAAGCCACCGGATTTAAAACGTCTAAAAATATCATCAAGTTCATGAGAGGCCATTTGACCGTGTGCAATATCTATACTTATTTCTGGTAAGAGGTTTCGTAGTTTTGCTTGAATATCATAGAGGCTTTCAACTCTATTATGAAGATAAAATACTTGCCCTCCTCTCTCCGCTTCACGTCTAATAGCTGCACACACCCTATCATCATTAAAGGCATCGATAACCGTTTCTATTTCTTGCCTATTTTGTGGGGGGGTTGTTAGTAGGCTCATGTCTCTAATTTTAAGCAAACTCATATGCAGTGTTCTTGGTATTGGCGTTGCACTCATTGCCAAAGAATCAATATTTGTTCTAAGTGACTTTAAACGTTCCTTGTCTTTTACACCAAAGCGTTGTTCCTCATCTATGATCATAAGACCCAAATCTTTAAAAGCTACATCTTTTTGAATTATCCTGTGAGTTCCGATTAAAATATCAACGCTACCAGCTGCAACTTTTTCTAAAATCTTTTTTTGCTCAGCCTTACTTACAAAGCGAGACATATGGGCAATTGCTACTGGAAAATCTTGAAAACGCTCCAAACATGACTCGTAATGTTGTTCTGCTAAGATTGTTGTGGGGGCTAAAAATGCAACTTGTTTACCACCCATAACAGCCTTAAAAGCAGCTCTCATTGCCATTTCTGTTTTCCCGTATCCTACATCTCCACACACAAGTCTATCCATAGGAAGAGGTTTTTCCATATCTGCTTTTATTTCCTCTGAAACGGTGATTTGGTCTTCTGTTTCAGTGTATGGAAAGTTAGCTTCAAAGGCAGTCATAAACTCCCCATCTTGAGGAAAGGAAAACCCTACTGCAGCCTTTCTCTTAGCATATAATTCTATAAGTTTCTCTGCAATATCTTCAACAGATTTTTTTACCTTGTTTTTTCTATTTTCCCAACTTTTTGAACCGAGTCTGTCAAGTTTTGGTGCATCTCCTTCGTTTCCTATATAACGTTGGACTAAGTTCACTTGCTCAATTGGAATAAAAACCGTTTCGTTATCATAATATTCTAACTTAATATAATCACGTTCATTACCTGAAACCTTAACACGCTCGATTCCCTTAAAAAGCCCAATTCCATAGTTTACGTGTACAACATAGTCACCTGGATTAAGTTCTACAAAGGTGTCAATTACTGCACTTTTTACCGTTTTTACAGATTTTGGAGTATGTTTTCTTCGACCAAATATTTCATTTTCTTGAATTACCAGTACTTTAAGTTCAGGAATACCAAAGCCTTCGGAGATTTGAGTAGGAATAATGCAAAGCGGAAAAACTTCTTCAACTGGGTTTACAAAGTCTTTTAATAATTCGGTAATACGCAGCGCTTGGTTAGTACTATCTGCAAAGATAAATATCTTCCAACCTTCCGCTTGTAAGCTTGTAAGATTTTCCTTCAAATAATTAATATTTCCAAAAAAACTTTTGGCAGGTTCTGTATCTATAACAATGCGCTGTATACCTTCGTCTAGGTGAGCTTTGATTGTTCTTAAATGCAATCGTTTATTATGCTTTTCAATAGTACTTTTAAAATCAAGAATCTGTGTTTCAACCGGCGGCACAAAGGTATCTTCCAACGCCCGTTTGTACAAGGCAGTATATTCCCTTTCAAAGTTTTCTTTCATATTTGCCTGACGATCATAGTCAAAAAACATAACTGTTGCATCATCTGTTATATAATCAAAAACAGTCGAATCATTAATTAGTGGATAAAAGAGTTCTTCACCCTCTGCTTCATGATAAATATAAAGTTCGGTTAGTAACTTTTCAAATTTTTCACTATGTTTAGAACTCTCAAGATATGGCTTTGTCTTTAGTTCAAGCATTTGAACAAGTTCATCTGTCCATACAACTTCCTTCATTGGGTAGATTAGGAGGGAATCAAGTTTTTCTACGGATGCTTGATTAGCAGCATCAAAACTCCTTATACTCTCAATTTCATCAAAATCGAAGACAATACGATGAGCATATTGTTCTCCAGGCATAAAAATATCAAGTACTTCGCCACGCACAGTAAATTCTCCACGTACAGTAACACGTGGAACCCGAGTATACCCTTGAGTAGATAAGCGCTTTGCTAATAAAGAAGGATCAAAAACATCTCCAATATTTACGCTATATACAAGTGAATCAATATATGAAAAACTTGGAACCGGTGTTAATGCAGCTCGTTGAGTAATGATAAAAATGCTTGGTTTTGCATTTTTTTCATCTTGATGACACACTTGAGATAATTTAGCAAGAACACCTGCCCTTTCGCCAAAGACTCTTGCACCTTTTGCACATGCCCTATATGGAACAATCCCCCACCAAGGAAGCTGATAAATATTTGCTGTATAACCATTATCACCATCTTCAAAAATACTTTGTAAGTCAATTAAAAGATTTTTAGCATCTTTTTCATCACCAACTACTATTACTAGTGGCTTTTTTGTTTGCTCTACATATTCTTTTACAAAAAAACTATGCATTCCTCCCTGCAAACCTTCTATTTCTCTTGGGAACACAGAATCATTAGAGCAAAGCTCATTAAGAGTGCCCTCTATCTTTTTCCATGAATGTATGATATAATCTAAGGAATTCATCTAAAACATCCGATAAAGTAGTAGTATATAATAAAAAAAACATTTTTTATTAGCAGTTATATTTTAACTGCATATGAGCTATTTAAAGCAGACCGCAAATGCGGAGTTTTTATAGGAGAGAACACGATTGAAACGCATTCTAATTAGTATTATACCAGTTTTTATTATCTTTGCACAGAGCCTTTTTGCACAAAGTGAAGAAATGTACCTAAATACAACCCAAACAGAAATTGAAGGCTTAGAAGTTTCTATTTCCTTTCAAAACAAAACAATTTTTTACCCAACAAATACTCCTAACAATCCAATCAACGTTAATGTTAGTATAACAAATAAAGGCCCTGAAACATTACGTTTTAAGATTGCCGATGACAGAGCTTTTAGCTTAGATATTCATGCACATAATATACGAAATACAAGTCTTTCTCAAACAGATATGCTTATTAGAAAAAGAACAACCAGCTCAACAGTTTATTTTAGAGAGCTAGCCTTAGAAACACAAGAAACATATGGCTTTACCATCGATTTAAAGGATTATATACAAATAGATGATCCTTCTGTTTACTATGTTGAATTACAGCTCTACCCCGAACTTTATAAATCAAAAATGAACGTAGTCACTTCTAACAGACTTGTTTTAGAAATAAACCCAGATCCGATTATAGGGGCTAGTACTTTAATTCCGGTTGATTTCGATACAGCAGCAATATTGCAGCCTGAGTTTTTACCTCCAGACCAGGTAATTGAACACACAATTATAGCGAGACAGAGAAGTTTGTGGGATCAGTTCTTTTTATATATGGATTTAGAATCAATATACTTTAAGAATCCTCAAAACAAAACTCGATATAATAGCTCATCAGAAAATGAAAGGCAAAAAATCCTACAAAACTATAGGCTTTCTTTGATGAATGATCGTATTGATTCGGACATTGTAGCAATTCCAGAACAATTTGAAATCGAAAAAACAACCTATACACAAAATGAAGGTGTTGTAACAGTAATCGAATGGTTTAAATACCCAAATTATCGAGAGAGAAAACGGTACACATACTATTTACGATTAAGAAACAATATATGGCAAATTTATGACTATACTGTAGATAATCTTGGGACTGAAGAATGAAAATCTTAGTAATTTCAGAATCTGATGTAACACTTAAATCCTATAGCGATTTTTTTTCCTCAAATGGTTTTGAAACAATATGTTATTCATGGTTGTTAAAAGCCTTAGATAATATAACTGAAATTAAACCAGACATAGTTCTTATAAACTCAATCGATTACCCAAGACATTGGAAAACACTTGTTCAGTACATTAGATCTATGCATGAATATGTATCGAAAATCATTCTTGTAGTTCCAAGAGAAGTTGAAACTGAAGAGCAAAAAAAAATTGATGCCTTAAATGTTTTTTGTGTCGAAGAAGACTTCTATAGCTCAGAGCAGAGTGAGAATGTAATTTTAGCTATCACAGAATCTAAAGTACATACGTTTGAAAACAATGAGCTAGGAGAAATCGCCCCATCGAGTGAAAGTGATATTTTCGATACATCTGAGCCTACTGAAGAAATTGACATATCAGAAAATGCAATGGATTTTATTCAAGTTGATTTGGAAAGTGAAATTGAAGAAGAAGATGAAGAGCTTGATATTTCTGAGCATACGCTAGTCATAGATGAGGATAGTAATGAGCCAGAAATAATACTTGAGCACGAACTAGTTAAGGAAGATCATTTTGAAGAAATAAGCGAAGTAACACAAAGCCCTAGTATTAAAGAAGCTGAAGTAACACTAAGTGAGCAAGAAGATACTGTAATTACAGAAGATATTGCAACGCAGGACAGTGCAGAAGAGCTATATTTTGATGAAAGTGCCATTGAAGAAGATATTTTTGATGACGACATATTTGAAGATGAAATATTTGAAGAAGATATTTTTGAAGATCAATCAGACAATGAAATGGCATCTGGTATGTGGCTTACTTGCCCAATCTCTCAATCAGATGAAACTGTAACAGGACAAGTACTAAAATATGAACACCCTATCATAGTATTTACTCCGAACGACAGAACAAAAATCAGTTTGTTTAGCTTTGGTAAGAAAATTGAGTCATGTACACTACTAGATGATGGATTTCCATCTACAATAATGGTACAGGTTCAAGGCTTTGAAAATGATTCGATAGAACTCTGTGTTGTAAAATAACTCACAAAGTAACACAAAACAGTTGATTTTATCTTAATCCTAAAGTATACTTTTCACATGGGAAATATTTTAGATTATATTGTATGGCGTGGAGATATTTCTTTTAATACTAAGCCATTTAATGACATTGACTCATTAGTCTTATGCCAGCTTCTATATGCAGAATTTGATAAAATTATACCACAAGAATATAAAAAATCAATAACACTCTCTGATGTTGAAAAAAACTATTTTAAGAAGGGATTGCATAAGAAAAATTTAGGTGCTCTAATTAATGATGGCACTGCAGATTTTTTACAATTAGTTGCTAACTCAGAAAGATATTCAAAAGTAAAATTATTTGGCTTTATAAATATTATTGATACTGAACAAGAATCACAATTTGCAGCCGTATCTGCCCTACTTCCTACAAACGAATTATGTATAATTTTTAGAGGTACCGATGACACGTTAATAGGTTGGAAAGAGGATTTTTATATGTCCTTTTTGTCTCCCGTACCAGCACAATTATTTGCATTACAATACATAGAAAGTGTTATGAAGTGTAACAAGAAAAAAACATATGTGATGGGTCACTCCAAGGGTGGAAATTTAGCCGTTTATTCATCTGCGTATTGTGACCCTAAATATTTTAAGCAGATAGTAAAAGTATATGATAATGATGGACCAGGCTTTTTAAGTGATGTATTAGAAGAAGCACAATACAAACAATGTGTAAAGAAAATTGTGTCTATTACACCAGAGTCATCTGTAGTTGGAATTTTACTTACTAAACAAAATGATATAACATATATTGAGAGCTCTGGTCGCTCAGGTATTGCCCAGCATGACATCTTCACGTGGCAAGTAGAAGGCACAAAAGTAAAAACAGTAAAAAAACAAAGTAGTGCTAGTTCGCTTACAAATAAAACAGTTAATACATGGTTGAATAATCTTAAAGTAGAAGAAAGAAAGAGATTTATAGACAAGTTTTTTGATATTCTTTCTGTTACAAAAGCAACAACTTTGTTAGAGTTTTCAGAGAACTGGCTTCAACATTCAGTTGCTGTAATCAGAACAATGAATAAGCTTGACAAAAAAACCAAAAACCAATTTTACAAAATAATGGGCCACTTGTTTCATGCTGTACAAGTAAATTTGCCACCCATTAAGGAATTATTTTCTAATGAATAAAGAAAAATCAACTCGTAACAAAACAATCGATTTTGATGCTAGTACAGGAAAAAAATATATTGAGTCCTGCATTCAACTAAGTAAATCAAAGCCATTAGCACTAAATGATATCAAAGATAAAACACTTATTTCTGACACATTTGACGCATTGCCTCTATTACCAAATGGTTTTGTGGATTTGGCAATTATTGACCCTCCATATAATTTACTAAAAAATTACCATGGAAATATATTTAAAAGTAGTGATAATGAAGATTATGCAGAATATACACGTAAATGGATGGACGCCCTTCTTCCATGCCTTAAAAGTAATGCTAGCATCTATGTTTGTTGTGATTGGAAAAGTAGCTTAGTGATTGGGCCTGTATTAAGTGAAAAGTTTACAATACAGAATAGAATAACATGGCAAAGGGAAAAAGGACGTGGGGCTAAATCTAACTGGAAAAATTGTATGGAAGATATATGGTTTGCAACCCTTTCAGATGAGTATACTTTTAATGTAGATGCGGTTAAAATTCGAAAAAAAGTTATAGCACCATACATGGAAAATGGAAAACCCAAAGACTGGGAAAAAACAGAAGACGGAAATTTTAGATTTACTCATCCTTCAAACTTTTGGAATGATATTTCAATACCGTACTGGTCTATGGCTGAAAATACAGCACACCCAACTCAAAAAAGTGAAAAACTCCTAGCAAAACTAATTCTAGCAAGTTCTAATGAAGGTGATATCATTTTTGACCCCTTTTCAGGTTCTGGGAGCACTTTAGTAACGGCAAAAAAACTACATAGACATTATGTAGGTATTGAGCAAAATACTCTCTATTGTGCATGGGGAGAATATCGGTTAGAACTTGCCGAAACCGATAAGCGCATACAGGGTTTTGAGGATGGTATTTTTTATGAACGAAATGAAAAAGTAGCGCCGTAAAATATAGTTTAATATTTAAAAGTCACTATAATTTCTGTACCCTTCATTTCTTCACTTTTAATTTTAATTTTCCCATTGTGCAAATTAACAGCATGTTTAACAATTGATAAGCCAAGTCCACTACCCTTTGTTGCGCTTGAATGGCTTTTATCGACTCTGTAAAACCTCTCAAAAACTCGGTTAATACTATCAGGTGGAATTCCAATACCAGAGTCTTTAATACTTACTTTTATTTTATTGCCAGTGTCACGTAAAGTAACAAGCACGTCTCCATTCTCAACATTGTATTTTATTGCATTTTCAATTATATTATAAAAGGTTTCATCAAGAACTTTAGGAATACCATTTAAATATGCTTCTTCTAAATCGACAGATAAGCTAACATCTTTTTTATGTGCAATTAATTCAAGTCTTGTCACAGTGTTTTCAATTAGGTTTTTTAATACTACCTTTGGGTTTGCGACCGTTTCATACTTTTCAGCATGCCGGGAATTTTTTATTTATACTACAATAAGGGCCAAAAGATTTG
>CAYJMR010000018.1:0-6178 GCA_964371375.1 uncultured Treponemataceae bacterium | reverse complement strand
CCTTAGATTCATTTCATCAAGACGAGAAATTTTTAATATATCATCTATAAGCTCCAAAAGATATGTTGCTTCACAGTGAATTTTTTCACAAAAACCTTTTACATCTTCAGCCTTTGCCATACCTGTTTTTACAAGTTCTGCATAACCGAGTATAGAAGTTAACGGCGTTTTTAATTCATGAGAAACATTAGCAGAAAACTCTTTTCTAACTCTTTCAGCTTGTGCTTTTTCTGTATAATCTATGGCAATAATTACAACTCCAACAACCTTATCAAAGTTTTTTCTATCATTCTTTACAGGTGCTATGTGTAAAAGGTATTCTTTATTATGAATTTCTAGGGTTATTTCAGTATTTTTACCCGCGAAAGCATTTTGAATGGCATCGATAAAAATATCACTTCTGTTTAATTCGAGTGCATCTTTTTTTAGAAACTTAGATTGCTTATTTCCAAACATTAATGTAGCTTTTTTATTGATTGAAGCAACAGTACTATTTTTATCTAAAAGAATAAAGCCATCTCCGATGTTTTCAGTTAAAGTTCTAAACTCTTCTTTTTTTTGATTTAACTTTCGCTTTTGTTTTTGTATATATCTATCTTGCCCTCTAATCTTTTGGTAAAATAGATCAAGTTCATCATATATTGGCTCATTAATATTATATAGTGGCTCAATAATCCTTTTGGTTAAATAACTTGATATAAATGCTGACAATAGTATTACGCATGCTGCCAATGCGATCATAAAGGGAATTGTCCTTGCAACGATAGTGAAAATGCTATCCATGGTTATCGATAATCTTAAAACCACTCCACCGTTAAGTCTTTCTGCGTAGTAGTATGTTTGCCTACCAAGTGTATCAGATAGCCTAGTGCTCTCAGCTTTTGTTGCAGTTTTAAGGGCTACAACTTCACTTCGATTAGCATGATTTTCCATTGATTTATAGTCACCCTTATTGTCATAGAGCACCGTACCATCAGTGTCAATAATTGTGATTCTTGAGCTTGTTACAACACTATCCAAATTGTAATTATCGTCTTGTAAAAGTAAGACCTTTTTTACTTGAGGAAACTCCATTTGAATATTTGCTTTTTCATTATCAAATATTTGGTTATACATTATATTTGAAACAAAAAATGAAAACACACAAAGTGCAACCAGGGTTACACCTGTTATACTAAAAAATATTCTTTTTCTCAATTTTCTTCTCCAATTTTATACCCAACATTTCTGACTGTTTGAATTAGTGAGCCATCATCACCAATTTTTTGCCTAAGAGTTCGCACGTGTACATCAACCGTTCTGCTTTCTCCGGTATATTCATATCCCCAAACTGTTGTTAAAAGATTATCACGTGAAAATACTATGCCCTGATTTTCCATTAAAAAACATAGTAATTCAAATTCTCTAAATGAAAGTATAACTTCTTTTCCATTAACACTAACTGTTCGCTTTTTGAGGTGTATGCTAATATTTGAAACAGTAATAATATCATTTGAAGTCTCTGTTGTTTGCGGAGAACATCGCCTCATAACAGCCTTAACTCTAGAAATCATTTCCATCACTGCTATGGGTTTAGATATGTAATCATCTGCACCTAAATCTAATCCCTTAATTTTATCATACTCACTCGTTTTTGCAGTAATCAAAATTACGGGAATATGTTTTGTCCGATTGTTTTCTCTAATCTCTTTTAATATACTTAATCCATCTTTTTCAGGCAGCATTATATCAAGTAAAATCATTTCAGGAAGATTCTGAGATAGCCCTGTTTCCAATTCTGAAGCACTTGAAAAACCTTCAACATCAAAACCAGCTGTGCGTAATGCATACATAATGAGCTCTTGAATATTTGCTTCGTCTTCTACACAATAAATCATTTTAATCTTCTCTTCTATGTTTTCCTGTTATAGAAAATTCTACCCATTCTGCAATATTTGTTGCATGGTCCCCTATTCGTTCAAAGTATTTTGCAATCATTAACAAATAAATTGCATTTTCAACTTCTGATGTACTGTTTCGAACTATATTAATAATATCTATTTTCATTGCATCAAATAAGTCATCGACTACACTATCATACTTAATAACGCTTTCACATAGGTTTATATCACTTTTTACATACGCATCAATAATATCTGTTACCATCTTTGTTGTTGCATCTGAGAGAGCTTGAATATGTGAAATATTCTTAAAATTTGATAAGTCATTCTCTAATACAATTTCTGCAATATCGCGTGCTTGATCTCCTATTCTTTCCAAATCTGTAAGCATTTTTAATGTTGCTGAAATCTTTCTTAAATCTCTAGCAACAGGGTGTTGTTTTAACAAAAAGGTTAAACATACCTCTTCAATATCTCGTTCTTTTTTATTTATTTCTTCTTCAAGACGTACAACCTCACGTGCACTTTCAATATCATAATTAAGAAGTGCTTTTGAAGCTGTTTCAATTGACTTTTCACATAAGTTACCCATAAGAATAACTTCTTTATGTAGTGAACTTATTTCGTTATCTATTAAGCTACTCATTATCCAAATCTCCCTGTAATATAATCTTCGGTAGCTTTTTCCTTAGGCAAAGAAAAAAGCTCATTTGTATCATTAAATTCTATCAAATCCCCTAACAAAAAGAATCCTGTTTTATCGGAAACGCGCAAAGCTTGTTGCATGTTATGTGTTACTATTGCTATAGTATAATTTTCTTTTAACTTTAAAACAAGCTCTTCAATCTTTGAAGTTGAAATTGGGTCTAGAGCCGAGGTTGGCTCATCCATTAATAACACTTCAGGGTTTACGGCCAATGCCCTAGCGATACATATACGCTGTTGTTGCCCACCGGATAAACTCAATGCAGATTTTTTGAGATTATCCTTTGTTTCTGACCAAATAGCTGCATCTCTAAGGCTTTTTTCAACAATTTCATCGAGTAATGCTTTTCGATGAATTCCATGTGTCCTCGGTCCATACGCTATATTATCATAAATGCTCATTGGAAATGGATTGGGTTTTTGGAATACCATACCAACTCTCTTTCTAAGCGTATTAATATTTAAGTCCTTATAGATATCCTCATTATCAAGCAAAAAATCACCTTGTACTTTACAAGCCGGAATGAGGTCGTTCATACGATTAATACTTTTTAATAAGGTTGACTTACCACATCCTGAAGGGCCTATAAAAGCCGTAACTTCATTCTCTTGAATATCTAAGCTAATACCTTTTAGAGCATGTGATTCTCCGTAGTATACGTGTGCATCTTTTATTGAAAGTTTCATTGTGTATCCTTTAGTTTGTTTTTACCATTTTTTTTGCAATGAATGCTGAAAACATATTCATACCTACTACTATTATAAGAAGAATTGCAGATGTTGCATAGGCTTGTTGTATGTATAACCCTTCTGAAGTGAGCATATACATATGTATTGACAAAGTTCGCCCCGTTGTAAGAAGATTTCCAACATTTGGAGAGGTACCTGCAGTATACAATAAACATGCAGTTTCACCTACTACACGGCCTATTGCTAAAATAATGCCTGCAAGTATTCCATTTATTGCAGAAGGGAGAACTATAACAAATATTGTCCGAAGCTTACCAGCACCTAAGCCAAAGCTTGCTTCTCGATATTCCATAGGTACAGATTTAAGTGCTTCCTCTGTTGACCGAATAATAAGTGGTAAGATCATTATAGAAATAGTGAAAATACCAGCTAGGAGCGACATTCCTAGTTGTAAAAATACAACAAAGAAAATACTACCAAAAAGTCCATAAATTATTGAAGGAATTCCTGCTAAGGTTTCCGTTGTTAAGCGAATCAGATGAACTAAACGACTTTCACTATTTGAGTATTCAACCAAATAAATAGCAGTAAAAATACCAAAAACTGCTGCAAGTGAAACGCTTAGTGTTGTAAGAATAAAAGTGTTTATTACTGCAGGAACTAACGAAACGTTGTCTGATGTATACTCTAAATCAAAAATTGAAGGCATACCGCTAAAAAACTTAGATAACTCGTCAATAATGGGTCCAATTCCAGAAAATAGAACATATCCGATAATAAATACTACCGTTGAAATTGTTAATACTGCCGAGATATACACAATTATACGTGTAATTGTAGATGAATGCTCTTGCTTCATGCTTTATTTACCTTATTATTAATTAAAGAAAAACTCATGTTTATTAGCAAAATAAACACAAATAACACCACACCCGTTGCTACCAAAGCTTCTTCGTGTAAACCAGCTGCATATTTCATTTCAATTACAACGTTTGCAGTTAAGGTTCTAATCCCCTTTAAAATATCCCCAGTTAGTCTCGGCTGGTTACCGGCAATCATAATTACGGCCATAGTTTCTCCAATTACTCTACCAATGCCAAGCACAACAGAGGCAAGTATACCCGACTTTGACGCAGGTACTACAACACAAAAAACACTTCTTTCATGTGTTGCCCCCAAAGCTCGTGAGTTTTCATAGAAGCTAGTGGGCACTGCTCTCATTGCAGTTTCACTAAGAGTAATAATTGTTGGAAGAATCATTATTGCTAAAAGTATAGAAGCGGAAAGAATACTGTTTCCGTTTCCGCCAATATATGTGCGTATAAAGGGAACTAGAACGGTCATTCCAAAAAAACCATAAATAATCGACGGTATTCCAGACAACAAATTTATAGCTGGCTTTAACCATGTGTAAATAAATTTTGGACAAAAATATGTCATATATACAGCAGTAAGTATACCAATCGGAACACCTATCACTATTGCTAGGGCTGTAATATACAAACTTCCAACAATCATGGGAAAGATACCGTACAGATCGCTTGATGGTTTCCACGTCATACCAAACAAGAAATCAATAACTCCAATTTTTCCCATAGCAGGAAGTCCATTTGCGAATAAGAATACACAAATAAACAACACGGCTAAAATTGATATTAAGGCTGTTAGTAAAAATAGTTTTTCACTAACTACTTCTTTAATTTGTTTGTTTTGCACTTTTACCTACTTTGGCCACGATCTAGCAATTGTTCGTATCGTAGCATTAAAAAATTTTTACACTGGTAAAAAATCGTTAAGGTACGATTACTAAAATGTAACCGTACCATTATTTTATAATAGTTCTAACTGTTCTAGTTTATATCTGAATAATTAGTAACATTACCAAGATAGATTTCTTTAACTGTTTCTAAAGAAAGATTATCAACTGAGTTTTCAGTATTTACAACAACAGCAATACCGTCTTGAGCAATTTCCATACCATTGATTTCTGCAAGTTCTGAATCTTTTAATCCACGACTAGCCATACCAATTTCGAATGTACCGTCAATAGCTCCTTTAACACCAGCGCTTGAACCAATACCTTCAATGTTTACGGTAACATTAGGATTTCTTTGCTCATAGCTTTCAGCAATTTTTTCCATGAGAGGATATACTGAAGTAGAACCACCAATTGAAAGTGTTCCTTCATCCATTCCACCTGCATAAGGTCCATTTTCATAGACAGGGATAAACCCTTCCTCAGAAGCAATTGCTTGCCCTTCATCACTTGTAATAAAGTCAATAAAGTCTAAAGCAAGAGCTGAAAGGTTATCACCGTATGCAATGTTAAAAGGTCTTGCAACTTTGTACTCGCCTGATTGGATATTTGCTACAGTTGGCGCAACACCATCAATAGAAACACCTTTTACTGTGTTGTTAAGTGAACCGAGCGAAATATACCCAATTGCATTCATATCATTTTGAACAGCAGTCATCACCTTTCCTGTACCATCATGTACAATAGCATCTAAGCTAGTATTATCACTTCCACCTTCATCTAATCCTACGATCTCAACAAAAGCGCCACGTGTTCCTGAACCTTCTTCACGTGTAATTACTGAAATAGTGTCATCGCTTCCAGCTTGACAACCCATCATGCTTAACAATAGTGCAACACCTGCTACTTTTAATAAAGCTTTCATTCTTTCTCCCTTCGAACTTCACTGTATTGTGAATGCTCTTATGTAATTGTTTTGTGCTTCACTGTAAGTATGTGCCGCACTTTGTTCTTGTCGCTACTATAAAAGTGATATGTAAATTCTAAAAGTAGTTGAATGTAAAATCTACGTAAAATACGTAAAAAATCACATCCATGTGATTTTTTACTATTGAGTTTCGCGCATTGCGAAGTAAAGAGATTAGCA
>CAYJMR010000017.1:0-21782 GCA_964371375.1 uncultured Treponemataceae bacterium | reverse complement strand
ACTTCCATTTTTCTAAAAAGTCTGCTACAATTGTAATCACTAGGAGAAAGCATGAGATTTTTAGAACAAGGCGAACAAATAGAAACTACCATTGTTTCTGTAACAAAAGATTATATTTTTTTAGATTTAAATACAAAGTCAGAAGGTGTTTTAGATGCATCTGAGCTTACCAACGATGAAGGCGAAATTAACGTAAAAGAAGGCGATAAAATTACCGTATTTTTCTTAGGAGAGAAGCATGGTGAAATGCAGTTTACCACAAAAATAAGTTCAGATAAGGCAGACGCTGCTATGCTCGAAAAAGCCCATGCTGGAAGAATCCCCATCGAAGGCGTTGTAGAAAAAGAAATAAAAGGTGGATTTGAAGTACGTATCGGGCAAACGAGAGCTTTTTGCCCCTTTTCTCAGATGGGCTATAAACAAAAGGAAGAGCCTTCTTTTTTTGTTGGGAAACGCTTAACATTTATCATTCAAGAATACAAAGAAGGCGGAAGAAACCTTTTGGTTTCAAACCGTGCCGCTTTAGAAACAGAACACGAGGCAAGCCTCGAAGGATTAAAAGATACACTAAAAGAAGGCATGACAGTAAAAGGGGATGTACTATCCTTACAAAGCTTTGGTGCCTTTGTAAATATTAAAGGAATCCAAGCCCTTTTACCTATATCAGAAATTGCCTTAAGTCGTGTAGATGATCTTTCAAAGCACCTCACCATCGGGCAAACAATTGATGTAAAAATACTAAAAATCGATTGGGAAAACGAAAAAATCAGCGTTAGCCTTAAAGCCCTTCTATCAAGCCCATGGGATACAGTAAAACAAAAATACAGCGAAGAATCAAAGCACAAAGGTGTTATTTCAAAAATTGCAGAATTTGGCCTTTTTGTAACTCTAGAAGAGGGTTTAGATGGCTTAGTACATATTTCAGAAATAGAAAGTGCTAAGGGTGGTACCAACTTGCGCAAACTTTTTCAAAAAGGCGAAGTTATGCATGTTGTAATACAAAGCATTGATACAGAAAACAGACGCCTTTCACTTAGACCAGCAGTTGCAAAAGAACAGGAAAGCGATGTAGAATACTATCTTGATAAACAAGATAATGAGGAAACCTATAACCCATTTGCTGCGTTATTAAAAAAATAACCCCTCGTTTTGAGGTACCAAAAAATATATTTTTTTGGTACCTACTATTCATTTATTCTTTTTTGCAATAGCCTTGCTGCACTATGATTAAAATCAAGCTTCAAAGCTTCTTCGAGCGAATATATAGCATTGTCGCGCTCACCCACTTCATATTGAATAAGTGCCATACGATAGAAAACATCTGCTTTAATAGTATCTTCTTTGACAAAGGGTATAACTTGTTCATACAAGCTTAGAGATAAAGCCCTTTTGCCAATAGCCTTATATAGGGTGGTTGCATTTATTACAGCGGGAACGGATACCCCTTTAGAGATTGTAGTGTCAGGTATAAGAAATTTGAGCCAAGTTTCTGCGTCTGCATAGCGCTTTTGCACTAAAGCAATATAAGCGCCGTATTCATACTCCCAGGATTCCATGCCAGAAAGCGCTTGGCTTGCATTGCCACCTATTGCTATATAATCGTTTTCATACCGAGAAGTAATATGCGCGTTAAATAATCCTTCGGCCTCTTCAACCATTCCTTGCGTAAAGAAAAACCACATAGCGTATTGCACCAAAAGAGAATGATAACCCAACGGCTCAGATACATTTTGCTCCAACATTCTCCAAACATCAGAGACTCTCTGTTGTGGACTGAGTAATTGCTCTTGTAAACTCCATTCTAACTTGAGTTTTTCTATTATAAGTTGCATGGCATTTGTTTCATCTTCACTTATTAAAGTAGAGATGGCTTCATCTATCTTCTTTATAGCATCATGTGTGTCTAGGTACACAATTGAAGAGAGCTCTTGCATTTGCAGTGTTTCTAAACCCCTTTCTTTAAGTAAGGGTGTAAAAACTGATGCAGAATTATCTTTGTCATCTAATAAACTAAACTTTCCATATGCAGCCAAACCACCTATGTAATCGGGAAAAGTTTCAACCAAATGAATAATTAATTCATTTGCATTTTTTGTATCTCCTATATTTTGATAATACAAAGCTGTATTATGCCATGCAATAGGATTATCGGTAGCAAAACGTTGTGTAGATTCTAGCCAAATACTTTGAGCTTCTTCTAATAAATCTAAGTGAACATATGCATCTGCTAAAAGTGCTAACTCATGCATATTTAAATCAATATTTTGCAAGTCAGCTACTACTTGTTCAAACTTATGGGCATCATAACTTATTTGTGCCCAAAACCAGGGCTTTTCGTATACTGAAATGTTTTGAGGGTGAAATGAAAAAGCTCTTGTCATATTTCCTTGTAAGGCATATATCAAAGAAGCATTGCCCAAATACTCTGAACCACCAATGGAACGTGCTATATCAACATAGGCTTGAACATAGTCCTCAGAATAATAATCTATCGTTTCAAGCTCTTCTTCACTTCTTTTTTCATTATTTGCTATTTTTACCCTTTGTTGATCCATTTTAAATCGTAACTCTGAATACAAAGAACCATAATTACCATCTTCTAAAGACTTTGCATATGGCAATGCCTTTTCGTATTCGTTTTCAGATAAAAGCATATGCGTATACACTGCTAGGAGCTCTTGATTATCCGGTGCATCTTTTAGTGCATCAAAAAGCTGATCTTTTGCAAACTCATCTCTTTGTAGTACTAATGCTCTACGAACTACACCGAGTGTATCTGAAGGATTTCGAATAGTTTTTGCAACACTCCGAAGTAATGACCATGCACCATCATAGTCTGCAATCGCTATAAGAGAATCAACTTCAGATAATTTTTCATCTATTGAGACACTTGTGGTACTTAAAGAACAAGAGTAAAATATAACTATAAAAATGAGGAATAAAAAACTAAGGGTATATCTTTTTCTGATAAAACCACTCATACGCTTGATTGGTCAGAAGTTTTAGATAATCCAACCTCTTTTGCCTGAATAGTCCCTAAAACTCCATGAATAAAACGAAATGAATCATCTGTTCCGAATTCCTGCGCTATATCAATAGCTTCATCAATGGTAATTGATGGATGAATATCTTTTTGAAAAAGAAGTGCATACACGCTTATTCGTAAAATAGCAACATCAACCTTGTTTAAGCGAGAAAAATCCCAATTGACTAAGTGGTCAGATATTGTTTTATCTATTTTTTCAAGATTATCAAGCGTACCTTGAACGATAATCCTCGAAAATGCTAAACCGTCATCTCCGAGCCTATCCAAAAGGGCCGGCGTTGCCCACGCAAATTCTAAAATATTTGAAGTGTCTACGGCTCCCGTTTCCCAAGCATACAGTGCTTGAAATGCCAATATTCTACCCTTTCGGCGTGCCATCGTTCTACCAGTTTAATAAAGTATTAAGAGCAGAATCTGTTTTCAACATTTGATAATTACTGCTTGTTCTAAGAGATTCGGTCACTTCTGCTACAACAGTAGCAAAGGCATTTGCTTGCTTTTGCTGTGCTAATTGCGATCGAATATATTCGTATACGGTAACGGTTGTATCAGGTTGAACAACATCATCAAGACTTAATAACTTTGCATCATATTTATCTTGTATTACATAGAATTGAAAATCACTCTGTGTTTCTGAAACATCGTCAAAATGGCCCACATTTCTAGTAAAAAGACTAAGAAGTGTTTCATAATCCATACCCAACTGTTGTGCAGCCATGGTACCTTTACTTAAGTACATATCTCCTGCTTGAAAGAGCGAGTTTGGTTGTTGCATTCGTAGTCTAAGCGCATCCATGGTTGTTTTGTTAGATTTTAACTCATCATGCAAATCATTGGCCAATGCTTTTGCAGCGGCTGTATCATTTCCTTTTGGTACAACAACTAAAAAAAGTTTTAAGATATCATTTTGTACAAAAGAGGATTTATTAATTTCAAAAAACGAGCGAATTTCGGCATCTGTTACATTTGAGTTTTGTTGCAACTCTGTTTGCCGTGTAGCTAAAACATATTGTTGCGCAATAAGTTGTGACTTAAAATACTCCTTGTACTCATCTAGATCCATTCCTACTTGCAAGTTAAAGTATTCATCCAAGGACATCCCGCTTTGCTCACGAACAATTGTAGCAAATTGTTCTTCTGTTATACTTGTTCCAACCTGTGCAGAAATTGATTGTAAAAATGCTTGATCAACCATAGAGTCGGTAACAGAAATCCCAGCTTGTGTTGCAGCTTGTACTACCAATTTTTCATCAATCATTGAATCTAATATTTCTCGCTTTTGCTCAACGGTAAAATTACTCATTCCTGTTTGTTTTTCGTATGTTGCAACGCGATCTTTTAGTTGCTTAAGAGTAATTGACTCAGTTTTATTTAGTTTTATTGTAACAAGTGGCTGTAAATCGTTTTGTGCGCTTGCAAACGACAATGCACACAAAGTCATACATGCTAATACAATGAATTTTTTCATAATCTTCCTTACCTTTACTATAATCATCATTACTGTGAAAACAACCGAATATTAAAATAGTTACATAAAGTTAGCTTATCACGGCTCGTATTCGGCGTACACCCGCAGAAGATGATTGCTCCTTTTGAATTTTAAATATACCAATTGAACCTGTCGATTCAACATGAGGCCCACCACAAACTTCTTTTGAAAAGTTTCCAACCGAGTACACTTTTACTTTTTGTTCGTATTTTTCACCAAACAAAGCTTTAGCTCCCGATTTTTTTGCATCTTCTATATCCATTACTTCCATTGTTACCGGAAGATCTGCTTTAATCATTTCATTTACAATGTCTTCAACTTTTTGCACTTCTTCTTTGGTCATAGGTTGTGCATGAGTAAAGTCAAAACGCATTCTTTCAGCAGTAATATTTGAACCTTTTTGAGCAACAGCATCTCCTAAGACATTGGTTAGTGCTTGGTGTAAAAGATGCGTAGCTGTATGATATTTTGTTGTTTGTTCTGAATGATCAGCAAGCCCACCTTTAAATGCTTGCTCACTTCCTGCTCTTGATAACTCCTGATGCTTCTTAAAAGCTTCTTCAAAGGCTTCTCTATCAACGGTAAATCCGTTTTCAGCTGCAAGCTCTTCTGTTAATTCAATTGGAAATCCAAAGGTATCGTATAGACGGAAAGCAACTCTGCCTGGAATAATTTTTTGAGGATTTCTCATCAAGTTTGGCAAAAGCTTATCAAATTCTGCTTCACCCTTTTTAAGCGTATCTAAAAACTTTTTTTCTTCCGCTGTAAGTGCATCAAATATTTCGTTCTTTTTTTCTTCGAGTTCTGCATATGCAATTTTAAAGTTATCAATAACAACTTGTGCAGGTTTTACTAAAAACTCACCGTCAAGACCAAGTTTTTTACCGTGACGAACACTTCTTCTAATAAGACGACGAAGAACATACCCTGCCCCAACATTAGATGGAAGCACCGATTTAGGATCTCCCAAAATAAAAACAGAAGCTCGTAAATGGTCACAAATAATGCGCATAGATGTATCTGTTGCCTCATCATCACCATATTTTTTGCCGGTAATTTCTTCTATACACTTGAGAATTGGACTAAATACTTCTGTCTCGTACACGGACTTTTTACCCTGAAGCATTGCAACAGTTCTTTCAATACCCATTCCTGTATCTACGCATTGTCTATCTAATTTTGTGTAATTTCCGTCTTTATCTTTAAAGTATTGCATAAAAACGTTGTTCCACATTTCTATGTATTTACCGCAACTACAACCTGGACGACAATTATCTCCACAAGATGCAAGTCCTGTGTCATAAAAAATCTCTGTATCAGGGCCGCACGGACCTGTTTCTCCAGCAGGACCCCACCAGTTGTCTTCTCTTGGAAGGTAATGGATTCTTTCTTTAGGAATTCCCAAACTTGCCCAAATATCTGCAGATTCATCATCCCTTGGGATGCCTTCTTCGCCTTCAAAAACGGTAACAGATATTTTATCGATTGGAATATTTAGCCACTCAGGCTTTGTTAAAAACTCAAAACTCCAATTAATTGATTCGTCTTTAAAATAATCGCCTAAAGACCAGTTACCAAGCATTTCAAAACAAGTAAGGTGTGATGAATCCCCAACGGAATCGATATCGCCTGTACGAATACACTTTTGATAATCGCATAATCGAGTTCCCGCAGGATGTGGCTCTCCCATTAAATACGGCACAAGTGGATGCATTCCGGCAGTAGTAAATAATACCGTTGGGTCATTTTCAGGGATTACAGATTTCCCTGAAATCTCAGCATGGTCTTTTGTTTTAAAAAATTCTATGTATTTTGTTCTTAGTTCGTTAGCAGTCATACCCACTATAGTATGATATTGAGTACCCTATTGTCAAGTGGGTAGAATTGAAAAATTGCAATTGCGTATATGTTTCTATAATATAATTGATTTTCACTCAAAAATCATTTATATTTAGTATACTATGAATATTTCTTTACTGAATGAATCAATAGAAAAATATACTCGCTTTACCTTTTCTCGCTCAGGAGGTAAAGGTGGGCAAAATGTAAACAAGGTAAATACAAAAGTATATGCATTCATACCATTATTATTAATTGAAGGTTTAACAGAGGCTGAACATATCCAAATAAAAAACCGCTTAGCATCAAATATAAATAAAGAAGGCGATTTGTTTATCTCTGTTCAACAAGAAAGAAGCCAAGAATTAAATCGCAGCATTGCAATTCAATTATTAAAATCAAAAATTGAATATGCTGGTAAAATTCTTCCTCCAAGAAAAAAAACAAAGATTCCGAGAAGTGTAAACGAAAAAAGACTAGAAAAAAAAAGGCTTACCTCAAAAATCAAGCAAATGCGCTCAAAAAATTGGTAAGCCAATAAAAAGCTCTTAACTCAAAGGTCAATACATCAATTATTTACTAGTCATATTAAGTATTCCATTCCAGTTTTCTGGAACACCTTTTTTTATGAACTCTTCACATCGAGTTAAAAAGGCTGAGGAAGGTCCATCATCGGGATACACTTTCAAAGCTTGACCAAACACTTCTTTAGCTTCAATGAACTTTTTACCTAAGTATAAATCAAGACCTTTATGAAAAATATCTACACATTCCATTTGCTCTTTTGAAACTTCATCTCTTAAACCCACTATATTATACAGTTGTACAGGTGTTGTACGCCCAACTACACGCACCCTATCTAAGCGGCGCCCAAGAAGCTTTCCTTTGTTTTCACCTGAATCTGCAGCGGTCCATGTTGGCTCAGAAATTATAATCCATGAATTGTATGATTTATTTACACCTTCCAAACGTGCAGCAAGGTTTACATCATCTCCCATCATGGTGTAGTTCATCTTCTTTTGTGTTCCCATGTTTCCAACAACAATATCTCCGGTGTTTAAACCGATTCTAGTTTGAATTGTTATAGCTGATTTACCTTCAGCAACTAGCTGCTCGTTAACTTCCTTAAGACCTTCATTAACCATCTCTTCTGCTTGTTTCATACGGATCGCAGAAACACACGCACGCCATGCATGGTCTTCCATTGGAACAGGAGCCCCAAAAATTGCAACGATGGCATCTCCAATATATTTATCGATTGTACCACGTTGAATAAGTATTTCATCACTTAGTGCAGTAAGATAGTTGTTTAATATGTCAACAAGTTGTGTTGCGGAAAGTTGCTCAGAGAATGAAGAAAAAGCTTTTATATCCGAGAAAAGTGCTGTAACATTTCTTTCTTCACCACCGAGCTCAGGTTTTACACCGCTTGCAACAATTTCTTCAACAACATCATCAGACAAATATGTTTCAAATGATTGACGCAAGAAACGCTTATCTTTTTCACCGATATTAAAGTAGTAAAGAAGTATACCAACATATGCCAAAATAACATCAAACAAAGTAGACATTAAAGGTATGTAATAATTAAACTGAATAAGAATTATAGCAATAATTGGAACAATAACAATGGTGATAATCCCGGTTACGTTTCTTGTAACGCTTCCTACCCTACTAGCTGTTAATGCATATAAAAAGAGTAACAGTGCAGACAGAAGCATAGTAATATTTCTTGAAACAGAAGTAATAAAATCTTCATTCATAATAGTGTTATAGACGTTTGCGTGTGTTCCAACATTAGGATACTGCCCTTCAAAAGGGGTTGTTCCAAGGTCGGTTGAGTTACTTGCTGTGTGACCTACAATAACAAAAGAACCATTATATGAGTTTTTCCCTGCAATAAAGGCTTCATTATATAAATCAAGTTGCTCTTCAAAGGCATCAAACATACCAGAAATGCTCTCTTTTACATTAGCCATAGCCAATCGGTTTTCATCGCTTGTTAACATATTTAAAGAACTTACTATTTCATCTACATAGTATGAGTTTGTTAACTCTTTACAATACTCAAAAAACTCTAATCTTCGAACAAAATAATCATTATAAAGAGAGCTACTTCGGATATTTTCTAAAGTAAGGTCATCAAGAAGCACTTTTTTTGTTGCCTCTAAATCATCATAAAATGACAACAAATATTGAGCAGCATCGTAATATGAAAGATACCCTTGAGCTGTTCCTATTCGTAGGTTTCCAATATTTGTAAGCATTTCTATTAACGTATCTTCCATTTCAACTAAGTTATGTAAAAATAATACAGATTCATTCTTAAAACTTTCTTCAAATGTGTCGGGAATCCAGTTTACTAAAATTCTCCCCTCTGCATCTAAAGGAATTGTTACATCGCGTCTAACATCTTCCCCTGGAAACAAAGCATTTTTTACGATAAGTGCTCCGTTTACAAACGGTGTCTCAGCAGTACGTACTATTTCATTTGTATCAAGCGTATGTAAAAGAGGCGCAAAAACTAATTGACCGATGTACTGCCCCCCTGTTTCATGTAAAAGCTCAACCCGGCGCCTAGTACCGTCTGAATCTAGAATAATATTGGTGAATCCTGCTCCATCCGATGCTCTCATAAGCACTTCAAGGGCGGGGCTCATTTTTTTCTCTTGTCCTGCAATTTCAAAAAAAACTTCATTTTCTTTTTCGGTAAGGCCATCTGGCTCAGTAACATCGTTTAAGAGCATGTGTTCTCTAACATAAGCATCAAGAGATTCAGGTATTTCAATTCCTACATCACCTGCATTTATAGTTAACCAGGAGTTTCCAAAAAAATGTAGGGCTTGCGCAAAGTATTCATCATTATCTCTAAATACTTCGTTATTTATTTCTTCTTGCAATAAGTTAAATGTTGGAATAATATTGTACTGAATAAGTTCTTGACTTATTTCATTAACATATTCAAGTGGTAATGCACCTGCGGCAATAGAGGCTGAAAGGTCTAAAATTATAGCACTCACTTCGCTTTCAGCACTTGCAAACGTATTTGGAAGCTCTTTTACACCATCTGGATTTAAACCTTGTGTTGATGGCGATAAATACTCAATATCAAAACTTACCTGCTCTGCGCCCAATTCTCGCATAGTAATAATGGCATCTGCCAAAACATCTCTTGGCCAAGGGAACGTTCCCACCGCACCAATAGAAGCATCATCAATGGCTGCTATAACAATATCTGTTCTTTCTTCAGTTTCGGGTTTTGCACGCAATAATAAATCATAAGCATTTAGCTCCAAAACATCTAACCAACCGGCTCTTGAAACAAATCCTGTTGTTGCAAACACAATTAATGCAATAAGAAACTCGGGGTATCGAGCCCATATTTTTTTTTGTTTTTTTATGTTTTTCTGTTGATTTTTCATACTTTTTATTATATCATATATTGAAACATAATAAAAGGAGAAATAATGAAAAAAACTATTATTTTCATCATAGCTTTTACACTTTTTTGCACTATGGTTTCTGCCCAATCTGCAGAAAATGTTACCGAAATGATTGAGGCAGAAACAGTAACGCTAAATGATGTGGCTTATTTTGCTGCAACCTATTTAGGAATTAGCGCTGACGATACAAAAAAAGAAGATTCACTATTGGACTTAAATGATTATGCCCAGTTCCCAAAGATTGCAGATGTGAATGCAGCGTTAACATACGATGAGTTTTCATATTTTTGCACCCAAGTGTGGAACATTCAAGGTGGTGTAATGCTTAGACTTACAAACGCACCTCGTTATGCGTTTAAGGAATTACAATCTCTTGGCTATATTGGACAAAGCATAAACCCTAAAAGCACAATTGATGGAGTTCAAGCATTAACAATCATTACACAGGTAGTTGAATATTCATTGGAAAATGGAACAATTGATATAGATTCATTTTTAGCCCCAAACGAGATTGATTTTGGTTCTTCTTTCTTAAGGTAACTTAAGGCTTGAGCTATTTAGTATAAGGAAATATACATGAAAAAAATTATTTTAACGATATTAATTATAGTATCTTTTTTAGTTCCTGTTGCAGCATTTACCTGGACAGGAAATATTACTCCTGGAGCTACCTTTACAGGACCTTTTGATGACCTAAGTTTAGAACAAACAGACAGACTTTCACTAGGCTTTCAATTGCCGTTTAATACCTCCAATATAATGAGTCTAGCCGGTGAAGCCTATTATGAGTTTGGTTATTCAACTGCATTATCAAATACTGCCGATTCTACACTATCTCACTTAGTAGATGTAAACACCTTAGTTTTTAACATGGTATCACCTCTTGAAGGATCATCATACTTTACGTTGGATGCAGGTCGTTTTTACATGGCAGACATTACACGCCTTACTTTTTCGCAACCCGCAGATGGGGCACGTTTTATTTATGACAGTGACAACATTCAATTTAATGCCTATGTAGGTTTTACAGGTCTATTAAATGCCCACGCGGTAACAATGAATGTTAATCCAAACGAAAACATACTTTCAAGTGTTTATACACTTGCAGCTCCATTCGTTTTGGGTAATGCATTAGTGCACTTTCCACAACTATTTGCAGGCCAAGACCTCATAGCAGAAATTTTTACTACTATCGATGTTGCAACATCAGATGATCCAACATTTGTGCCAGATAATCGTATTTATACAACCGTAGCGCTAACCGGTCCTTTGGGCGACGTTTTGTTTTATACACTAAATTCAACACTTGGTTTAATGCAAACAACACAGGAAGAATGGTCTATTTCAAATCTTTCTGCCTTTGAACTTTCTGCATTGCTTCCATTTGCAAACACATTGATATCATGGAAAACAATATTTGCAACAGGCGGAACAGACTCTGCTTATAAAACATTCACAGTTAACACAGCATCACTCGATGATTCGTTTGAATACGCTGGTAATATAAAAACTGGTTTGGTCGCAACAATCACTCCATTAGAAAACTTATTAGTTTTTGCCGAACCTGGTGTACTTATCAATGTGGCAAATGAAGATACCGATAAGGGATTATCAGGATTCCAATGGCTTCTTGCTGCTAGATGGGATATTTTATCTGACTTACAACTAATTGCCTCTGCAGGTCAATTCTTACCATCAGATAATACAGTTGATTCATATTTTGAAGGTGAAATAAAAGTATCGTTTAATTTTTAAGTATTTTTTTACAAAAAACTTGAAAATCATACGTTTCTGCATTATACTGTATTGTATAGAGTGGAAAATAATTTTAAGGTATTCGTATACCACTTACATAAAATGTATAGGGTATACTAGGAGGTTATATGAAATTAAATTATAAGAGTTTAGTACTTATTGCAGTATTACTTGTTGTAAGCATTCCTGTATTCGCCCTTGAGGGTGTCGTAGTTTCATCAACAGGAAAGGTTGAAGTTCAAACTGCAACTGGATGGGCACCATTAAAAATAGGTGACGAAATACAATCGGGCCGTGTTATTTCTACTGGATTTAGATCACAAGCAATTATTCAAGTTGCAGGTTCTAGTATTGTTATAAACCAACTTTCTCGTTTAACATTAGAGCAACTAACAGAAACAAACGAAGCTCACGAATCGGAAGTATTTATTGATTTAGGTTCAATTTCTGCAGACGTTCAAACATCACAAAATAAACGTGTTGGATTTGTTGTTAACACTCCAGTTGCAACTGCTTCTGTTCGTGGTACAGCATTTGACATGGGCTTAGCAGTTATACGTGTTGGAAGAGGTCAAGTTGACTTTAAAGGAGCAAGAGGTGGTACTGTTTCGGTTAAAGCAGGAGGTATCTCTAAGATTGGCGAAAAAAGAGTTGCGTCAAATCCTCATGTTACGAAGGTAAACGAAGCACTTGGAAACAACAATGCAGATGATGACTCTTTGTTAACATCTGTAACAGATACTTCACTCCAAGCTGCCACTAATACACAAGGTTCTGCAACGCAAACTACTAGCGTAGTGGTAGGGCTCGATGCACTTGATGATTAAATAGCATCTAGTTATAAAAAAAGGTTGATTATTGTACAACTTGTACTTCAATAATCAACCTTTTTTATTGTCTTTATGTTTTTTTATAATGAATTCTGCAAATTAAGTGATTCAATATCCTTAAAGTATTTTACTGTTCCTACCTTTAGCTCATCAGTTGCATCATCATCGCATACTATCACCGCTTTAGAGTGCATTTGCAAACAACTTATCGTCCACATTTGTGTAATACCTTGTTCAACTGCATGAGATAACGCCCTAGCTTTTGCATGACCTGTAATAAGCACAAGTACTTCTTTAGAATCCATAACAGTGCCTACACCAACAGTAAGTGCTGTACTTGGCACTTGACTTATGTCGCCACCAAAAAACCTAGAGTTAACTAAGATTGTATCATGAGTAAGAGACTTTACCCTAGTACGTGAAGCCAATGATGAACCAGGCTCATTAAACGCAATATGACCATCAACACCAACACCACCTAAAAATAAGTCTATTCCGCCCGCATCTGCAATTGCTTTTTCATACTGAGCGCATTCTGCCTCTAAATCTCGAGCCATACCATCCAAAATATGAACATTTTCTTTTTTGATATTTATATGATTAAAAAAGTTTTCCCACATAAAATGATAATAACTTTGGTCATGGTCTTTCGGAAGACCAACATACTCATCCATATTAAACGTAATAACATGTTCAAAAGAAACTTTTCCATTTTTATACAAATCAATAAGTGCTTTATATGTTCCCAAAGGAGTACTACCCGTGGGAAGACCAAGAACAAAAGGATTTTTTGCACTCGGATTAAAATCACGAATACGTGCTGCAATATGGTTTGCAGCCCACACAGAACATTCATCATAATTTTTTTGTATTATTAGTCTCATTTCAAATTCCTTTACATCTTTTATTTTTACAAAATATCTTTTTTGATTTTTCCTTCGCGTACTACAAATAAGGTATTAAAGTATTTATCAAAAACTACAACATCAGCATCATAGCCCGGAATTAACATTCCCTTATTTTTGTAGTGCATTACAGTTGCAGGACTTAATGTTGCAATTTTCACAGCATCAGAAACGGTAAAGCCCCATTCAACAAGGTTTTTTATTCCTTTTATCATTGTTAAAGCAGAACCTGCAATAACATCATTCTCTGTTTTGTGGAAGGTTCCCTCTTTAAAAATAACCTCTTCACCATTTGCCAAAAGTTTTTCTTCAGTGCTGTGTGTCGGTGTTAGAGCATCTGTAACGAGAACTATTTTTTCCATTGCTTTTTCTCTCGCCAAAAGCTTAATAAGATCAGGGTGAATATGAACACCGTCTGCAATAATTTCACACGACATTTCAGGGTGTATTAAAATTGCACCAACTGCACCAGGGTTTCTGTGATGCATTTGACTCATTGCATTATAAAGATGTGTAGAGTGAAGAATACCTGCTTGCATACCCTCTACCATGTTTTCGTAATTTGCATCTGTATGCCCTGCTTGTAACACTATACCTTTTTGTAAACATGATAATGCAAGGTATCGCATCTTTTTTAATTCAGGCGCAACAGTCATGTTTACAATATGCCCTTCTGATGCTTCCCAAAGTCGATCTAAAAGGTCTAAATCTACTTCTTTGACTGTCTCAGGACGTTGTGCCCCAAGTTTTTGCGATGAGAAAAAAGGGCCTTCCATATGGATCCCCATAATTTTTGCACCTTCTTCTTTTCCCATTGCAGCAACAATTGCCTTAATATTTTTAATCATTTGTTCTTCAGAGGAAGGATACATTGTGGGATTAAAGCCAGTTACACCGTATTGCACAATGTCTTTAGACATTTGTAGCATTGCCTCTGTTGTGCAATTATCAGTACCACTTCCCATAAAACCATGAATGTGAGTATCAATAAATCCAGGAGAGATATATGCCCCATTCACATCAATTAAGCGCACCGAAGCATCGAACGTTCTTTTTTCAAAACGCCGCTGTGAAAAAACATCAGCAATAATGCCATCCTCTATTAACACAGCGCATTTTTCCATTCGTGAAAAACCTGTAAGTACTGTTCCGTTATGTAAACATATTTGCATTGTAGCCTACCTTTGTAGCATACAGATTATTGTATGCTACATGTAATACGTAAAATTGTACAATACTTTTTCAAAGAAGTACAGTGTTTTTATCACTATTTATCTTCAATTACAGCATTTTTTTTGGGAATCAACAAGTTTAAAAGGATGCCGATAACCGTTGCAAGTGCCACACTTCCCAATGAAAATTGGAAGTTTGAACCAATATTGAATTGGAGAATGCCCCCACCAATACCTATTACCATAACAACCGATGATATGGTTAGGTTACGCTTATCTTTATAACAAACACCACTTTCTACAATTGTTCTTAAACCACTTGAAGCAATAAGTCCGTATAATAGCATTGAAATACCGCCCATAACAGGCCCCGGAATAGTTTGAATTATAGCACCAAACTTTTGAATAAAAGAAAGAATCAAGGCAAAAACTGCTGCCCCTCCAATTACCCACACACTATATACCTTTGTTATTGCCATAACACCAATATTTTCACCATAGGTTGTATTAGGTGGCCCACCCCAAAGAGAAGCCCAAGCAGTTGCAACACCATCTCCAATAAGTGTTCTGTGAAGCCCCGGATCTTTGTAAATATCTTTTCCTATAACCTTTGAAGTTATAAGAGTATCTCCTAAGTGTTCACAAATTGTTGCTAAAGACACAATTATAAATGTTAAAATTGGAACTAAGCTAAATTTAGGTAGTGCAAATGTAGGAAGAGCAAACCATGAAGCTTCATTGATTACAGTAAAATCTATTAAATCATAAGCAGGAAAAAAGAAACCCATTATTAAAGTAAACAGATACCCACCTACAAGACCTATTAGAATAGATATAGTACTAAAAAAGCCCTTGAGAAAAATACTTGCTATAACAGCAATTGCAAGAGTAACAGCAGCTATTGATAAGTATACAAGGGAATAATTTCCATTTGCATCATACATTGCTGATGCCATTGCAGTTGGTGCTAAATTTAAACCGATTACAATAATTACCGACCCAATAACAACAGGTGGTAGAGCCTTGTCTAACCATGCAGTACCTGAAACTTTAACAATACTCGCAACAATTACATAGAAAACACCTGCACAAAATGCACCCCCAAGCGCATAAGGCATTCCATAAGCACCTGCGATACCGATTAAAGCCGGAATAAATGCAAAAGAAGATCCTAAGAAAGCCGGTACCTTCGCTCCAGTAATGACAATGTAAATTAAAGTACCTGTACCGGCAGTAAACAAAGCAGTCGAAGGACTAAGTCCGGTTAAAAGAGGAACCAATATTGTTGCCCCAAACATTGCAAAAACATGTTGAAAACTCAACGGAATCCAACGCCCTAATTTCGGCCTATCTGCCGGTCCTAAATACTCATGTGTACTCACTTGTACCCTCCAATATATTAACTATGCGAAGCACATGCAACGCAATTGTTTAAAAAAATAGCATTCTAAAAATAGAATGCTTAAGTCATATGCACATCAAGTGGCATAAACTTATGATTTTTAAAAAGAGTTTTTTCAATTCCGAAATACTCTATTGTAAATCTATCGTGCTTACCAGGAAACGATACAAGGGCAAAACTAGGCGGCAATGTAGATCGTGGCCTAGAACAGCTCCCTGGATTTAAAATTAATGTTCCACCATTTTCTTCCCAATGCGTTCGGTGCGTATGTCCAAAAAAAGCCATATCGGCATCGACCGCGTGAGCCGCAGCCAATACAGTATCTGTTCCCATATCAACTCTATAATGATCGCCGTGTGCTATAAAAACACCTCTACCGGCAACTTCACAAGAAATCCTGGTAGGTAAAGAATAGTGTAAATAGTGCTCATCTTCACTAGATAGAGATTCTGTACTATATGTGAGTGAATCACCGTTACCCTTTACAGGAATAATAACAGATGGAAGAGCTTTTTTCACTTTTTCATCGTTTATACTTTGCTCTATGCATGCAATAATGTCACAAAATCCATCCCCACAAAACAGCAAAGCATCAACTTCATTTCCACACCATAAAATAATATCAAGCACAACATTATGGTCTCCGTGACTATCGCCCAAAACAAGAACTTTTGCACTTGCCTTTTGTTCGAGCGCTGCAATAGCTTCTTCTGAGCCGATAAGTCCTGACTGTTGTTGAACTAACGAGTTCATGGTATCTCCTATAACTAACACACCCTTCATTAAAAGGTATGCTTTATCCCTTTTGTGTTAATACATAATGATTCTCTGCGCGCAAACCTGTTTGAGGGTCAACATACACAAAGAAGTCGCAATTTGTTTTTTTTGCATATTCTGTTCGCAGTGCAGGAATCAAAAGTCCTGTCTCTTTTACATTATCCCAGTTTAGTCCAACGTTTATTAGTGGTGAAAGAACAGAAAAAACATCCCCTGGATAGGATAAATCTATTTCTCCAAGCAGTTCGTAATCTTCTTGCTGTTCACTTTGACTAATACTATAATCAATTACAAGTGTCGATCCTGCTTCTGCCCCAAGTACATCATCTTGAGAAAACACCGAAAAAACTTGCATATCGTACCCAGCATCTTGTAAAGCGGCAAGGGCAACATGAGTTCCATCGGGGGCTCCTAAAGTAAGAAGTGCAGACACGTTGGAAAGATCTAGGCCATTGTTAAAATCGGCAATCACTTCTGATATATTTTCAGGCAATAAACTAATCCTCTCATATCCAAATGAAATAAAATCATCAGGGAAAACAAAAGGAATAATTATTCCACCATTTTCTGCTAAGCCATACTCTTCATCAAGCTGTGCTAAAAGGGTATCCTTGCTTACACCCTCATTGTACCCATATCCTAACAATACCACTACATAGCTGTCTTTAAAACTATCTATGTCTTTTAATTCTAACAAAAGGGGGTCTGCTGTTTCTTGATTTCTACTATCACCACCAATAGAACCTTCATTGTTTTGGTTACATGCAAAAAGTAAGCACATAGAGAAAAAAAGTGTAATGTAAAAACTTGTCTTCTTCATTTATTACATTCTATCAAAAAACAAGTAAATTGAATAGTAGTTTTTACATATTTTTTATATTGCATATAAAGTTTTTTTGTGGTATGGTCTAGCCATGGAAATCATTTTAATTATTTTTCAATTAATCGGAAGCCTCGGTCTTTTGTTATACGGCATGAATATGCTAAGCGATGGCATCCAAAAAAGTGCAGGTAATACCCTTAGTAAAATTTTGGGCTTTATGACTAACAACCGTTTTATTGCAGTGTTTACAGGACTCTTTATTACTATGATTGTTCAGTCATCAAGTGCAACAACTGTTATGGTAGTTTCTTTTGTAAATGCAGGCCTTATGACGCTTACACAATCTGTAGGTGTTATTTTTGGAGCAAACATTGGTACAACGGTTACCGCTTGGATTGTAGCTCTCATCGGTTTTAAATTTAAGATTTCACTTTTTGCAATTCCTATCTTTGGTATTGGTTATGTTGTTAGCCATGTAAAAAGAATTCGAAGAGAAAACCTCGGTGAAACCCTTATGGGCTTTGGTTTACTCTTTTTAGGCTTAGACTTACTTTCAGGCGCAATACCTTCATTTGGAGCGGAAAGCGTAGGATTTTTATCTGACTTACAAAATAGCGGTGCCTTAAGTCTATTTATAGGCGTTGTTGCAGGTGTTGCAATCACTGTGTTGTTACATTCATCAAGTGCTTCAACTGCGGTTATTTTAACTATGGCTGCAGGCGGACTTTTAGAATGGGAATTTGCTGCTACCATGATTTTAGGAAGTAATATTGGTACAACTATCGATGCTGTTTTAGCTTCAATAGGTACAAAGGTAAATGCAAGAAGAGCTGCCCTTGTTCATGTTCTTTTTAATATTACGGGGACTATAATAGCCCTCATTTTCCTATATCCCCTCCTTCATTTTGTTGATGCAATTACCCCAGGAGCAGTGACAGAATCAATGACGTCACATATAGCAATGTTGCATACGGTGTTTAATGCATTAAACACACTAATATTCTTACCGTTTACAAAACAAATTGCATCCCTTACAGAAAAGGTAATTAAAAAGCGAGAAAATGATGTACCGGACCAATACGCATTTCCATTTATTAGTGTTACAACAAAAGATTCTGTTGAACTTCATCTTGTGCAAGTTCAAACTGAAATTGTAGAAATGACACGTCTTGCAAATGAAATGTTTGCTAGAATAAAAAAAGGTTTCTCTGATAGGACTGAACGATTTATTGCAGAAAACTTTGATTTCATTAAAGGAAGAGAGGATTATGCAGATCAAATGCAAGAAGAATTATCTCTTTATCTTACAAAGTGTACGCACCTACCTTCAACTGATATTCAAAAAGAAAATATCCTTAGCATGAGTAGAATAATTGACGAAATTGAAATTCTTACAGATCAGTGTTTTAGCCTTGCTGTGATGCTTAAAAAAAGTATTGAAAAAAAGATGAAGTTTAATAAGGATGATATTGATAAGCTAGAACCATATGTAGACTTAGTACAACAACTTCTTGACTTTGTAAATGCACATTTAAATAGCCCTCTTTCACAAGAAGAAATGCTTGAGGCTGAAGCAATTGAAGATAAAATTGATGCATTACGAACAAAATTAAAGAAAACGGCTCGAAAACGATTAGAAGAAGGAGCCGATGTAAAATCTGAATTATTATATATTGATATAATTAGATTAATCGAAAAAATGGGAGACCATGCTTTTGCGATTACTGAAATTCTTTTTAAGGATGCTAAAAATAATTAAATAAAAAACGGAGCGTATGCTCCGTTTTTTTTATAAAATCATGTTTTTTTCTTGCCCAATTGTAGTTGAACTTTCATGCCCAGGATATACCTTAACATCTTCGGGTAATTGAAACAGCCTTTGAAGACTTTCTTTTATTTTTGCAAAACTTCCTCCCGGTAAGTCGGTTCTGCCGTATGCCATTTTAAACAAGGTATCACCTGATAAAAGAAGCTTTTCACGCTCATTATACAAACACACTGATCCTTCAGTGTGACCTGGTGTATGAATTACTACCCAGTTAGGTGCAAATGGAAGTATTTTTCCTTCTTCTAAACAAACTTCTACATCAGGCATTACTTCATGTGTAAAAAAGCCATCTTGTGAAAAACCAATTTCAGAAAACCTCTTTCGATGTGTTTCATAGCCGTTATCTCCAACATAATCACCATCACCTGAATGAATACACACCGTTGCGTTTGGATACATTTCTTTTAAAGATGCTAGAGCCCCAACATGGTCAAAGTGACCATGTGTAAGTACAATAGCAACAAGATTTCCCTTTTCAGATTTTATTGCATCACTGATAACATCTGCATCACCACCTGGGTCAACTACAAAAAAGTCTCTGATACTTTCTTGAGATGTAGCATTACAGGGAACAATATAGGTATTTACAGAAAGAATACCAGTATTTATACACTTTAGATTTTCCATACTTACTCTTGTGTTTCAACTTGAGTTGTATCGTCGCTGCTGTCTTCAGTTTTTTCTTTTTTGTGCGCATAACTTACAGCTAATTTTCTATTTCTGTAGTCACTTCCATTAATTAACGAAATTATGTTATCTGCATCTTCAATATATACTTGCACAAATGAGTAATTATCTAAAACTTTAATTTCACCGATTCTTTCTCTATCAACGGACGCTCTTTGGGTAATAAGGCCAATTATGTCTCGTGCATATACACCTCTATTTCGTCCCATTCCGATAAAAATAGTTGTAGCCTTATCTTCATCAATTGTTATTCGAGGTGAAGGTGTTGTTTCTCTTTCGCCTCGTGGAGACGTACCTGCAGATTGTGCTTTTCCAAAATTATCCTGCTTTCCTTCCCGTCGATTGTACTTTTCAAATCGGCCACCTTTTGAAGATGAATAGCGATTGCTCTTTGAAAATGAGGATCCACCTGCTGCCATTTCTTTTGCTAAAAAAGCTGCAACATATGTGCGAAGTGTAAAAGGTACATTTTTCTTAAATAACTTTTTGTATTCACTAATAACAATTGGGTCTTCTTCTGACCGCACTCTTTCTACTGCATTTGCAAGTAGTTCTTGAAATTGTTCCTCTGAAACGGAACGATTGTTTTGCATTGACATGCCCTTCCTCCAAAATCACCTATGGTGTTTCATTTAGGTCTACTGTAAAACCAATAGGAGTTTTTTCAAAACCGCTACGGAGTAGTACCTTTGTAAAAGTTTTAGGGACGAACATTTCGGGTATTATTACAATGCGAATTTTACGTTTTTTTAGCTCACACAAACAAAATGCAAATAGTTCTTTTCCTATTCCCAACCCTCGCCAAGATGGTAAGATATAGAATAGCGAAACTACCACAGAATCCTTTGCAGGAGAAGGTACAGCAGAAACTGAAATAAGACCAGCAAAATCTCCGGAAATATTTTCACTCACGTATATCATTGTTTCTTCTGTTTGTAATGAGGTGGTTTGAAGTTGCCATAATGTAGTGGCTACAACACCTAACTCACTATTATACGTACTTTCAAGGCTTTGCATTGCCATGTTTTTTGCTTGCAACATGTGTTTAGCATCTATCGTTTCATCATATTCTCGAAAAGTAAAATCATCAAAAATGAGATTTTCGGTTTCTTCAGGTTCACCTTCAATCCTTTCTAAACCCCATAAATCTCTAAAAACGTTATACCATGCAACTACTTTTTCTTTAAGTACTTTTTGTTTAAACGTAAACCATTGTTGTTCCACTTCGGGGTAGTCTTTTAACGTATTTTTAAAATTACGAAAAACTCCCTTGCCTGCAAACAATACTTCGTGTAAGGATTCTTTTGCAAGCGGTGAATGAAGTGAACCCACGAAATGTTCCATCACCTTAAATCCGTCTATAGACGTCCATTCAGGAATGCTATAATAACGGCCAGTATCAAAATCAACCTCGATGTCTAGTTCAACAACCTCTTTTGCCTTTGAATCAAAAACATTATTCTCTTTTTGATTTTCCATCGCAAATATGAGACTGTTTATTACATCTTCACTTAGGTCAAATTGCATACTCAAAAAGGAGTATAGCATAAATGGAGAAAATATGCAAAGGGTTGAAGAAGTTTTTTTTGTTTGAAACTAGCGTTTCTAACCACCATCCGTCATTCTGATTCTACCAGATATCTGGACTTTTGAAGAATCTTATTTTTGCTCTGAAGCAATGCTTCCAATTTTTTTCAAAATTTACTTTTTAATTTTTTTAAGATTTTTTTTCTAAAAGCTCTTTTGGCGTTCCATACTTAATTGCATACCAAGAACTTGGCAGACT
>CAYJMR010000016.1:0-21872 GCA_964371375.1 uncultured Treponemataceae bacterium | reverse complement strand
AGCGGCTAAAACCCTTAAAAAGTCACTTTTTCTCAAAAAGATCCTTCGACTTTGCACGGTATGACAGGAAAACAGTCAAATTTTTAACAAAAATTACTATAAATATAGTATATAGGAAATTGTTCCTGAATTTACTAGCAAAGGTGGTTTTTATGAAAACTGAACTTGAAAAAAATGGCAATGTGGACTATAATGGAATTAGCATTACAAACGATGTTGTTTTCAAAATGGTATTTGGTTCAGAGGATAGTACGGTAATTTTACTCGATATAATTAACGCAGTTCTTGAACATTCGGGCCACACAAAAATAAAAACAGTATCATTAAAGAATCCGGTAATCTTAGGTGAAAAATTCTGGATGAAAAAACCGGAGCTTGATATTTTGGCAGTCGATGAAAACGGGAAAAGCTACGACATTGAAATGCAATCTTATGATGATACACTCTTCATAAAGAGGATTTTGTATTATCTTAGGAAACAGTACGTGTCGCAAGTAAAGCGCGGTAACAAGTACAAGAAATTGTATCCTGTAATTGGGATAAATTTTGTAAAAGAAAATGTGCTAAAACGACGAAAGGACTATCACAATTGGTATGTACTTGCAAACGAAAAAGACCACACTGATGTACTTGATAGGGACATAACGGTACATTTTATTGAGCTTTCAAAGCTACAAACTGAAAACAGTAGCTTAGCAGATTGGGTAGAACTATTCAAAAAGGCAAACGGTTTTGAAACAAAAAAAGACATAGAGCCCTTGCTAAAAAGGAGTAAACAAATGAGAGAAGCCTATTCAAGATATAAAAACTGTACGCAAGAAGAAGCATTGTTTTTAGAAGCAATGCGGGTGCAGAGATGGGATACAGACCCACGCTTTAGAGAAAAAGAGTTTATTGCCAAAGGTGAAAAACGAGGACTACGCAAAGGATTAAAACAAGGTTTAGAACAAGGAGCGCGAGAAGAAAAGTTGAAACTAGTAAAGAGTGCTCTAGCAAAAGGGTTTGATGTACAAACTATCGTTGAACTTACAGGGCTTTCAAAAGAAGAAATTCTAACACTTGAAAAATAGTACATTTAATAGTAAAATAAATCATGACAAAAAAAATATCTCAAATTCTACCAAAAGGGCTTTCTTTTGATGGCTCTGATGTTTTAATATCCTCTTTGGTTTTTGACTCTCGCGATGTAAAAAAAGATGCGCTGTTTTTTGCTCTTCCTGGGGTGCATGTACATGGGAATGATTATGTAGTAAAGGCAATTGAAAATAATGCAAGTGCCGTTGTGTATGAAGGTGACTTGCCAAAAGAGACAATCGATTATGCAAAGGAAAAAGCTGTTTCACTTATACCTGTGCCAGATGCAAGGGCCAGTATGTCTCCCATTGCTGCAAGCTTTTATGATTACCCTTCTAAAAAACTCATTACTTTTGGCGTAACGGGAACAGAAGGAAAAAGCACCACAATCTTTTTAATATGGCAGTTTTTGCAACTATTAGGAAAAAAAGCAGGTTTTATTTCAACGGTGCAATATTCACTTGGTGATGAAGCTATTAATAATCCTGAACATCAAACAACGCCAGAAGCTCCAATAATCCAAGAAAAACTGCATCAAATGCTCGAAAACGGATGTGAGTATGCGGTAATTGAGTCGTCTTCTCATGGACTCTCCTTTAAGACAAGTCGGTTAGCTGATATTTTATTTGATGGTGTTGCAATGATGAATGTAACTCACGAGCACTTAGAATTTCATGGGACATACGAACAATACAAAAGCGACAAAGCAAATCTTTTTAGAAATCTCACTTTACATAATCATAAAAAAGTAATCAGTGGGAAAGAAGTTGTTGTTCCAACGATGGGTGCTGTAAATCTTGCAGACCCTGCAGCGTCTTATTTTGCAGAATGTGCTAAGGGTCACGAGGTAGCAGGCTTTACATCGAGTACTATTAACACAGATAATGACAAGGATGCTTTTGCTGGGATATATACAATAGAGAATATAGTAGGTAATGAAAAAGGTGTTACATTCGATGTTTGCACTGATGGCAAAAAGATGGAAACAAGGATAAATCTTCCAGGAACCTTTAATGCCGATAACACTCTTGCCGCAATGCTTTTAGTTGCAAAACTTACCGAACAACCAATAGAAAATCTGATAGAACTTGCACCGCAATTAGTTCCAGTACGGGGCAGGATGACCGCAATTGAAAAAGGGCAAGATTTTGAAGTTTTGGTAGATTATGCCCATACGCCGTCTTCTTTTACAACAATTTTTCCACCGTTACGTAAAAGAATCAAGGGAAACATAATTAGCATTTTTGGCTCTGGGGGAGAAAGAGATACCAAAAAGCGTCCTATACAAGGTGAAATTGCTGCAACATATAGCGATATAGTAATTCTTAGCGATGAAGATCCTCGTGGAGAAGATCCAATGGAGCTTTTAGAAGATATTGCAAAAGGATGCATAAAGCTAGAGCGAGAAAAATCACTTTTTTTAATACCAGATAGACCAACTGCAATTCGAAAAGCTTTTTCCATGGCAACTAAAGGAGACCTTGTGCTGCTTTTAGGGAAAGCACATGAAAACTCAATTATTTATAAAGATTTTGTAATGGATTATGACGAGATAGAAGAAGCAGAAAAAGCTTTACGTGAAATGGGATTTGGGGGAAAATAATGATTGTAGCAGTACTGTATGGCGGAAAAAGTGGAGAGCATGAAGTTTCACTTTTATCTGCTCTATCGGTGGTTAAAAACATAGACAAAAGCAAGCATAGCCTTGTGCTCATTGGCATTACAAAAAAAGGTTTGTGGTATGTACAAGACGAATCTATCATGCAAAGTGCTCTTGCAGGGAATAATGAAAAACTAATGGTAGTGGAAAACCCAAGTAATCTTGTGACAGTTCTGCCAGGTGGAGGAACACAAAAAGCTCTTTTTTGTGGCGGCAAAGCATTGTGTGTTGATGTAGTTTTACCCATATTACATGGGACGTATGGAGAAGATGGACTTTTGCAAGGGCTTTTAGAAATGGCAGAACTTCCTTATTGTGGTTGTGGTGTTATGTCCAGTAGTCTTTCGATGGATAAAGAAAAAGCAAAGCAAGTATGGGCACAAGAAGGTTTGCCCATTGTACCCTATGTTTGTGTGAAGGCTTCTCAAAAAACTGACTCCATGTTATCGGATATATGTAATGATGTAGCAAATAAGTGGGGATTTCCTCTTTTTGTAAAACCCTGTTGTGCGGGAAGCTCTGTAGGGACTGCAAAGGCGAGTAGCGAAGGAGAGCTTAAATGTGCGATTGAAAATGCATTTAAGTGGGATGAAAAAATACTTATCGAGCCTTTTATTCCTGCACGTGAGATTGAATGCTCTGTTACTGGAAATACGGCAGAGCTTTCTATAATTAACGGAAAGGAAAACAAGCGAGGGGTTACTTCTTACGAACTTGGTGAAATTGCACCAACACATGAGTTTTATGACTATGAAGCAAAGTATACAGACCCTAATGGGGCTGCTTTAATAATTCCTGCAAAGCTCACTAATGAACAAGAAGAAAAAATTAAAGATTTTGCAAAAAAAGCATATACGGCTTTGGATTGCTCAGGATTATCTCGTGTAGATTTTTTTATTGATAAAGAGAATGGAGATATTTTTATTAATGAACTTAATACGCTTCCGGGGTTTACATCGATTAGTATGTTCCCAAAGATGTGTGAAGCAGGCGGCTTAGCCTATAAAGATGTCATAGAATTAATTTTAGAACAAGGCATTGAACGGTTTAAGAACCGGCAAGCATTAACAACGAGTTTATAGGCGGATATAAAGATATTTTGAAGTCTTCGGGCCTAAAGAGGAATGTATGAATAATAGTATAACAACCGAACAGCCACACAGTTACGGAAAAAAAAGAATGTTTTCTTCTTTTGAAGATATAAAGGGAAAAGAAATCACTGTAATGGGTTTAGGCCTTCATGGTGGAGGAGAAGCAACTGTACGCTTTTTTTTAAAGCATGGTGCGAATGTAACTGTAACCGATATGAAAACAGAAGAAGAACTTCGCTCCTCGGTTGACTCCTTAATGAATGATTCTTCTTTAGACACGAGTCGTTTAAGCTTTGTTCTTGGTGAGCACAGAATAGAAGATTTTAAAAAGGCCGATTGTGTTATAAAAAATCCCATCGTTAAATATGACGGCAATAAATATTTAGCGTGTGCAAAACATATCGAAAGTGATATTTCAATCTTTTTACAATTTACAAAATCAAAAATTATTGCAGTAACGGGAAGTAAGGGTAAGTCCTCTACGGTTAGTGCTATTCATTATGGATTAAATGAAGCAGGGATCAAAACCTTACTTGGTGGAAATATTACGGTGAGCCCTCTAACATTTATTGATGAAACCACTGGCGCTAAGCCTCCCCTTGTGGTGTTGGAGCTTTCAAGTTGGCAATTAGCAGATTTGCGTGGAAGGGGATTACTAAAGCCGATTATTTCTGTTATTACGAAAATTGTACCCGACCATCAAAACTGGTACGGAAATATGGAATCCTATGTAGCTGATAAAAAGCTCATTTATGCAGATCAAGATGAAAAAGATGTATTTTTATGTTCGAGTGATGAAGATGGTTGGGGTGATATTTTTGCAAAAGAGGCAAAAACAAATGTTATCCGCTATCCTGATGATATTCCTGAGTCTCTTTTATATGGAGAGGGTGAATATGTAGACTGGCTCGATGACTTAAAAGTTCCAGGTGAGCATAATAAAGAAAACGTTCTAAACGCCGCTTGCGTTATGAGTTTAATTGGTATACAAGATGATGATATTATTGACATATTAAAAAAGTATTCGGGTATTGGCCATCGGCTAGAATATTTTCATTCTTGGAAAAATGAAAAATGTGAATACAAGTTTTACAATGATTCTGCCGCAACAGTGCCAGAATCTGTAGTTGCCGCCATTGAATCATTCCCAAATGGGTTGCACCTTATAACAGGCGGAACAGATAAAGAGCTTAATTTTACACCCTTAGTAAAAGCTTTAAGTGACGCAAAGGGAAATAATCTTTTATCGATGTTTTTACTTGCAGGTAGTGGAACCGATAAGTTACTTGCTCTTTTAACAAAGGAAAAAGTAGTCGTTGATTACTTTGGTCCCTATAATAGTGTGGAAGAATTATTAAAAGAAGTAAAAGATTTTTTCATAAAGAAACAATACAGTGAAACGCAGAACATCGTTTTCTCACCGGGTGCCACATCATTTGGTATGTTTAAGAATGAATTTGACAGGGGAAATACGTTTAAAGATTGCGTAAAAGAAGTATTTACTGATTTATAATAAAAAAGCCCATATGCATTTGAGCAGTATGGGCTTTTGCTATAATCAATAAAAATTAATCTTCTTGGTGAATGTATACATCTTTTTCGAAAATGTATGCTTCTAAGTTTTTAGTTGCAGCAGATCTATTATCTGCATTAATAGGTCCAACTAATTCTAAGGTTTCATTAATTTCATCACTGTTGAGAGATGCCTTGTCAAAAACTTCTTGCATTTGTTCCGAGATATGTTTTGATAGCTTTTTGTCAATTGTATACCATCCGTAATACAAACCAGCTGTGTGTTTAAATGATTCTTGTGTCGAATAACGTTGTATTAATTCGCCATTAGAGTCAAAAAGGGCTAATGAAACATATATATCAAATGCTGAAATATCAGTAGGAAGCCCAACAGCAATCAAGGGTATGAGTGGGAAAAGTATTAGATATAATGGTGATAGGCCTCCCAGTAATGGCGTCTCTCTTCCCCCACCTTGTAGGTATCCATATACTAAGGAATAATAGCCATACTCTTCTGTACTTGTGTCAAGAAGGTTTTCTTCTACAATTTCTGTGCTCAGTAATTTTGCATCAAGATCTCTACCGTAGTAGCGCAAGTTATGTATTTTGTTACTTGCTGGATCAATGGTGTAATCGATTTCTTCTAGTTCCGGCATACCGATACAACCTGTTAATGTTGAAATTAGAATCAACATAAATCCAAATAGAGCAATTCGTGCACCTTTTGATAAGTCCTTGTTATTCATAACCACCTCCGTATGTAATTGTGAGAATCTTATTTTATGATATCCAAAATATATGCAAAAGTCAACCTAGTATCTGTTGTGTATTTTTTTGGAGGAAAAATATCTTAGTAAAAGAAGTATTTGCTAGTTTATAATAAAAAAGCCCATATTGCGTTTGAACAGTATGGGCTTTTGCTATAATCAATAAAAATTAATCTTCTTGGTGAATGTATACATCTTTTTCGAAAATGTATGCTTCTAAGTTTTTAGTTGCAGCAGATCTATTATCTGCATTAATAGGTCCAACTAATTCTAAGGTTTCATTAATTTCATCACTATCTCGTGATGCCATTTCAAGGACTTCTTGTAATTGTTCTGAGAAGTATTTTGATAACTTGTTGTCAGTTGAGTACCATCCATAATACATACCTGCTACATGTTTAAAGTTTTCTCTCTTTGAATACCGTTGAACTAAGTCACCATTAGCATCAAAAATGGCTAATGAAACATATGTGTCAAATTCTGCAGTATCGGTAGGAAGACCAACTGGAACTAAGAGTAATAGGGGGAAAAACAACACATACCATGATGACATTGTCCCTGGGTCTTTAGAGTATCCATATTCTAAGAAATAATAACCATAATCTTCTGTGCTTGTGTCAAGAAGACTTCCTTCTACAACTTCTGTGCTTTTTATTTCTGCGTCAAGATCTCGACCGTAGTAGCGCAAATTGTGTATTTTGTCGTTAGTTGGTTCGACAGTGTAATCAATCTCTTCAAATTCTGGCATGCCGATACAACCTGTTAATGTTGAAATCATAATCAACATAAATCCAAATAGGGCAATGCGTGCACCTCTTGGTAAGTCCTTGTTATTCATAACTACCTCCGTATGTAATTGTAAGAAAAACTATTTTCATAATACTGAAAAAATGTTTGAATGTCAACACGTGAATTCTCAAGGGAATCGTATAGGGGATATACGCTACAGCTAATGGTAGTAAAAATCATGTGAATAATATATAAACAAAAGAAATTTCTTAGAGATTCATAAAGTTCTTTCAGCTTTTGACTAACGACCTTTTCCTATACGTATCTGGTCAAAGAGGCTTTCAAACTCAGCGTGAAACAAAACTCTTGGTACTGGATATTCGGGGTTGCCTTCTTCGAATGCTTTTTTTGCAAGTCCGGGTATATCTTCTTCCCTAATTTCTGGAATAGAATTTTGAATGTTAAGACTTCGGTTTAATTCTTCTAAAGCATCAATAAAATTTCGTGCCTTTTTTTCAGGAGTATCACCGATTGAACTTACCCCAACGTGATCTGCTAAATAGGCTAACTTTTTATATGATTCTTCTCCATATTGAGCTAATACATATGGTAATGTTACTGCTACAGCTAATCCGTGTGGTGTTGCATAATACATCCCCAATGCATGGGCTATAGCATGGGCATACCCTACGTATGCTCTCGTAAAAGCAAGTCCTGCTAAGTAGGCTGCTTTTTGCATGTTTTCACGAGCTTCAATATTGGCCCCATCCTTAAAAGACAAGGGAAGGTTTTCAAAAATTAATGTAATGGCCTTTAGAGATTGTTTTTTTGTTTTAAATGTGTTGCTTTTACCCATGAAGGCTTCGATGGCATGGGCAAGTGCATCTAATCCTGTGGTTGCTGTTAACGCAGGCGGTAAGCCAATAATGAATTTTGAATCCAAAACTGCACCATAGGGAATAAGTGATAAATCTTTGATAGCGTATTTTTCATGGGTTTCAGAGTCGGAAATAACAGCTGCAACAGTAACTTCGCTTCCAGTTCCTGCTGTGGTTGGGATGGCAAAAACAGGCGGAAGCTTTTTTAATATTTTAAAAAGTCCCTTCATTTGGATGGGCTCTTTTTTCGGCTTAGCAATGAGTGCTGCGGCAACCTTTGTGCAATCTATGGGGGATCCACCACCTAATGCAATAAAGGCACTACATTTATTTTCAGTAAATACTTCTGCAGCCTCTTTAGCATTTCTTTCGGTAGGGTTTTGAACTGCATTGTCATATATAAAGCAGTCGATGCCAACATCTTCAAGCGCATTGAGAAGTAATCGTAATAAACCAATTTCGACAATACCTTTGTCAGTTACAATACAGATTCTTTTTAGGTTTCGTTTTAAAAGCCGCTCGGCAAGTTTTTCGAGGGCGTCATTACCTGTGAATAATTTTGGTTCGTGCCATGGTAAAAACCATGAAGCAATATAAATTCCTATTTGAAATAATCTGTAAAAAATGCTGAATATACTTTCCATGAAAAACTCCTGAGTTGTTTAAAAAACATAATTCTTTAAACTCATCTTGCTGTAATATATGTGTAATGCAACGTGCAAATGTTAGCTATACGATTTTTGCATTATTTCTAAGAACTCTTCGTCTGTCAGTGAAATTGGATCACAAGCAAAAAGACCGCCCATTGTATCGCGTGCAATTTGTACAAGCTTTGGAAGCTCTTCGTATGTAATTCCAATTTCTGACATTTTAAGATTATCAACACCACATGCTTTTTGTAAATCAACCAATGCTGCAACAAAATCCATTGCGTCCTTTGCATCATTCTTTCCGAGAGCCTTTGCCATTGCTATCATTCTTTCATTGCAAGCACTCTTTTTTGCAAACATAGTGTAGTATTCTCGACTAACCATTATGAGCCCTGCGCCGTGTGTTAATTTTGGGTAGCAAGCACTCATTGCATGCTCTAAAGAATGCTCAGAGGTGCACCCCGAAGTAGACTCTACCATGCCTGCTAAAGTATTTGCAAGTGCTATATCTGTTCTTGCGTCAATATCATTTCCATTATTTGCAGCTTTCGCCAATGATTTTCCGATAAGCCTAATTGATTCTAGTGCAAACATATCGCTCATTACATATGCGGTATTATTAATGTATCCTTCAGTTGAATGAAATAAAGCATCAAAGCCTTGATATATTGTTAAATCTCTAGGCACTGTTACCATAAGTTCGGGGTCAACGATAGAAAGCACTGGGAAAGTTTTTTCGTACCCGTAACCAATTTTCTCTTGAGAGTCTTCCTTTGTAATAACAGTCCAAGGGTCAGCCTCTGTTCCTGTTCCAGCAGTAGTTGTAATACAAACTATTGGTAAAGGATCTGCTTTAGGCGCTTCCCCTTTACCACTGCCGCCATTAATATAATCCCAATAATGTCCTGGGTTTGTAGCCATAAATGCTATTGATTTAGCTGAATCCATACTGCTTCCACCACCAAGGCCGATAACAAAGTCGCAAGAATTCTTTTTTGCAAAATCAGCTCCTTCCATAACGTGTTCAACAATTGGGTTTGGAAGTATTTTATCAAAAACAACAGAGTCAACACCTGCTTTTTTTAATTCAGTTTCAACTCGTTCTAAATAACCGTTTGCTCGTGTCGATTTTCCGGCACTTATAACGATTAGAGCTTTTTTGCCCGGCAAAGCTTGCTCATGTAATGTATTAAGTTTTCCCTTTCCGAATATGATTTTTGTTGGTATATAATATGTAAAGTTCATGACAGATGTCTCCTTAAACACAGTATACCACATTTTGGCTCAGTTTGACTAGATTATTTTATAACAAATCTTGCTAATGGAGAAGTATGTTGTCGCTTGTTAAATCTGCGTTTTTTATTTGTTTAAAGCGATGAATTATATCGTCCATTGATAGCTTATTTTTTTCATTCTCTTCTATATCTAGTATAATATTTCCTGCATCCATCATTAAAAGCCTGTTACCATATTCTAAGGCATGTCTCATGTTGTGGGTAATCATCATAACGGTGAGGTTATGTTCTTCTGCAAATTTTTGAGTAAGATCCATTACGAGTTTTGCATTTGTTGGATCGAGAGCTGCAGTGTGTTCATCTAATAACAATAAATCGGGCTCGGACATAACCGCCATTAAGAGAGTGAGGGCTTGCCTTTGTCCTCCCGAAAAAAGTTCGACATTGTCTTTTAGCCTATTTTCAAGTCCCATCCCTAAAACTTCGAGTTTTGATTTAAAATAGTCTCTCATTTTATTATTTAAGCTAATTGTTAAGCCCTTGTTTCCTTTTTTGTGACAAATCATCATGTTATCTTCAAGGGTCATTTTTCCTGCGGTTCCCAAAAGCGGGTTTTGAAAAATACGACCAATGTAGCGAGAGCGTACGTATTCTTTATCACGACTGATGTCTTTAGTATTTTGTCCATTTGAAAGAATTATTTTTCCTGCGCTTGCTGTGTATGTTCCTGCGATAACATTATACAAGGTGGACTTTCCTGCTCCATTTGAACCGATTACAGTAATAAAATCACCTTTGTTTATGTGTAAATTTATCTTAGATAAGGCAATGTTTTCGTCGGGTGTATCGGGTGCAAAAACCATACGTATATTTTCGAGTGTTATCATGTTGTGCTTCCTTTAATAAGCGCTTTAAATCGTTTTAGTGCGTCTGTTTGAGTGGCTATTAGACAAATGATGATGAGTAGACCTGTAATAAGTTTTAAATCATTAGGACTCATGTTTATTAAAAATCCATAACTGCGTGCAAAGTACATGAGCATTCGGTAAATTATAGATCCGATGATTACGCGAAAAGTGAGCAGAGCAATTTTATTTGAACGGAGCACAAACTCACCTATCATTAATGAAGCTAAGCCCGATACCACAACACCTGAGCCCGAACCCACATCGGCAAAGCCTTGATACATTGCTGCTATGGCACCTGCAAGTGCACTTAATGCATTTGCAACACAAATACCAACGCCTTTAACAATTTCGGGGTTCATTCCTTGTGAAATAACCATTTGCGGATTTGAGCCAAGTGCCCCCATTGTTAGTCCAAAATCGGTGTGAAAGAATAAATCTAAAAGCACTTTTGCGATAAGAACCAAAATTACTAAAAACAGTACAACGGTAATTTCCGGACTCATAAGAGAAGAAAATTTTTCACTTACAATGGTAAGTACTGTTTCGTTTCTTAAAAGAGAAATATTTGCCCTGTTAGACATTATACGTAAATTTATGGAATAAAGCATAGTCATTGTTAGAATCCCTGCTAAAAGCCCGGGGATTCTAAGTTTTGTGTGAAGTGTTGCGGTAACTAAACCTGCAAGAAGTCCTGCAAAAATAGCAATAAGGATTGCTATAAAAGGGTTTATGCCGTTGATGACAAGACTCGCTGCAACACTTGCTCCAAGAGGAAAGGAGCCGTCTACGGTCATGTCGGCAAAATTAAGTATTCTAAATGTGATAAAAACGCCCAAAACCATGAGGGCGTAAATTAAGCCTTCTGCTATTATACTGTACATATTTTAATTATACCAAAATTTGTTTTTTATTGAAAGATACAAAAAATTGCGAACAATATTTTATCCGCAATTTTTGTACGTTAAAAAATAATTACTTTTCTGTTAATTGACCATTTTCAATAATATAATTCGCCTGGTCAAGGTAGTTTTGAGGTATAGTAATACCTGCATTTTTTGCTGCATCTAAGTCGAAAAGTAAATCAGAGTCTGACGGTTCTGTCATAAAACGAACAGGTATGTTATCAGGGTTTTCACCATTTAAGATTTGAACAACCATTTCACCTGTTGCACGACCTGCTTTGTAGTAGTTAAAACCTGATGCAATCATACAGCCACCATTTAATGCTCCTGTTACATCACTTGAGAAAACAGGCTTTCCTGCGTTATTAAATACTTGTACAAGTGCAGGTAGGGCAGAGAAAACAGTATTATCTGTTGTAAGATAGATACCATCTACTCTGTTTATAATTGATTCGGCAGCTTGTTTTACTTCTGAAGAGTTTGATATAGATTGGGCTACAAGTTCTATGCCTAAAGCTTTGGATGCATCTTCTACCATAGTGAGAGAAGATATAGAGTTCGCTTCACTGCTTGCATAAATATAACCGAGGGTTTCAATGTTTGCAATTTCTGCAAACATTTTAATGTGTTCTGCTGTAGGGATTGCATCACTCATACCTGTAACATTCCCCTCTCCCTTATCGATTGAGCTAACCAAGCCTGCTCCAACAGGGTCAGTAACTGTTCCGAAAACTACTGGAATATCTTTTAAGGTGTTTGCTAACGATATCGCTACCGGTGTAGCAATACCTACTGCAACATCAACTTTTGCAGTTTTATACATATTTGCAATTTGTGCTGCGGTATTTACATCTCCGTTTGCATTTTGTAAATCAAAGCTTGCGTCAAAACCTGCTTCATTCACAACATCAATAATTCCTTGTTCAACTGCATCAAGTGCATCGTGTTGCACAATTTTTGCAATTCCAATTTTTACACTTCCATCCTTGCTAGCTGATTCTCCTGAACCCATTGCAAAAAGTGTAGTCAAAGTAGTAAATAGTACTACGGTTAATAAACTCATTTTTTTTAGCATTTTCAACTCCTAATCTGATTGTTACTTTTTACAGTAACGTTTCTTTTAATAGTATCTTATCACGGACTTTCGTTTCTGTCAATAGTAATTTTGTTCTTTTTCAGTTAAATTTCCATTTTCTATAATATATCCTGCTTGCTCAATATATTTTTCAGCAATGGTAATGCCCGCATTCTTTGCAGCATCCAAGTTTACCAAAAAATCAGAGTCTGATGGCTCTGTCATAAAACGAATAGGAATGTCTTGTGGTTTTGTTCCGTTTAAAATTTGCACTACTATTTCTCCTGTTGCTCTACCTGCTTTATAGTAATTAAATCCCGAAGCCATAACACAACCGCCATTTAATGCTCCTGTTACATCTCCTGAAAAAACTGGTTTTTTTGCCTTTTCAAACACCTGGATTACTGAAGGGAGAGCTGAAAAAACAATATTATCTGTTGTAAGATATAATCCGTCAACACGGTTTACAATTGCTTCTGCTGCTTGCTTTACTTCAGATGAGTTTGTTATCGACTGACTGATAAGCTCTATACCCATTTCTTTACATGCTTTTTCCACTAAGCTCAGTGAGTAAAGAGAGTTTTGTTCTGTACTCGTATAAATATAACCTAGTTTTTGAATGTTAGCAATTTCAAGAAATAATTCTATGTGTTGCGAAATTGGAAGAGCATTACTCATACCTGTAATATTTCCTTCACCTTTTTCTAACGAGCTTACAAGTCCAGCTCCAATAGGATCTGTTACTGTTCCGAACACAACAGGAGTATCTTTAAATGTGTTTGCAAGTGATATTGCAACAGCTGTAGCAATGCCTACAGCAACGTCAACATCTTCAACCTTGTACATATTTGCAATTTGTGCAGAGGTGTTTACATCCCCGTTTGCATTTTGCAAATTATACATAACATCAAAACCAGACTCATTAATGACATCGATAATACCTTGTTCTACATCATCAAGTGCATCATGTTGTACCAACTTTACAATACCTATCTTTTTTGAATTGGTATTGGTGCTTGTTTCTCCATTTCCACTAGCAAACAAAGAGGGAAGAGAGATTAATAGCATACATGCTATTACGAATACTTTTCTTAACATAAGATCTCCTAAAATATATGATTCTGTTAACAGTAACGTTACTGTTAACAGAATCATATAAAAAGTTTGCGTTTCTGTCAATAGTAATCTTGCAGTATTTTACTTTTTTGTCTTGCTAATCTTTTTTAATTAAAGTACAATGATAAAAAAATTAGAGAGAAACAATGAAAGAAAAGATTATTCGTATTATTATGACTATTTTTGGTGTATCTATAGCAGGGTTGTCTGTTGGCTTGTTTAAGCATTCTCAATTTGGAACCGACCCATTTCAATCGTTTGCTAATGGTATGCACAATGTGTTACCATTTAGCTTTGGTACACTTTATATTATTTTAAATGTAGTTTTATTAGTTGTAGTGTTTTTTTTGAAAAAACATTACATTGGAATCGGCACAATTATTAATTTGTTTTTAGTTGGCTATATTGTCGAGTTTAGTTATGGCTCGCTTCAAGAACTTATTCCCGACCCAAATTTGACAGTACGAATTATTATGTTAGCCGTTGGGTTTGTTGTTTTGTGTTTTGCATCCGCTTTTTATATAACAGCAGACTTAGGGGTGTCAACGTATGATGCAATTTCACTTATTATGGCAGATAAAAAAATTGCTAAGTTTCAATATTGCAGAATTGCAACGGATATTATTTGTGTTGTTATAGGTTTGATTTTAGGTGCAATTGTTGGTGTCGGAACAGTAATGACAGCCTTTCTAATGGGACCTTTTATTGCCTTTTTTAGAAAGCATATTTCAGATCCTTTGTTTGAAAAGGTAAAACAGTAGCTATGCTCATAAGTTTAGCCCTCACCCTTCTTTGTGGGATGCTGTTTGGTGAGATTTTTAAGAAATTTCATATTCCGCCTTTATTGGGCATGATTGTAGCAGGGCTTATAATAGGACCTAGTGCGTTTAACTTATTGGATGAAAGTTTTTTAGCAATATCCGGGATGTTGAGGGAAATTGCATTAATTATTATTCTAACAAGGGCGGGCCTCACATTAAATATTGAAGATTTAAAAAAAGTAGGGCGACCTGCTATGTTACTATGCTTTATTCCTGCCTTGTTAGAAATTAGTGCAATGATAATTTTAGCCCCTAAGCTACTTGCAGTGAGTACGCTGGAAGCGGCCCTTATGGGATCTGTTATAGCGGCTGTTTCACCAGCGGTAATAGTCCCAAAAATGATTTCAATAATTGAAGAAGGGTATGGGACAAAAAAATCAATTCCTCAAATGATACTAGCAAGTGCTTCTGTTGATGATGTTTTTGTCATTATTCTTTTTGCAAGTTTTTTGAACTTGGCACAAGGAGCTGCTGTTTCGGCTTTAAATTTTGTTGCTATTCCTTTTTCAATAGTTTTTGGAATATTCATCGGAGCTTTGCTTGGCCTAATATTATCGAAGGTTTTTAAGAAGCTTCATCTACGTGATAGTCAAAAAGTTCTCATTGTTCTTTCTTTTGGATTTGTTTTGGTAACTGCAGAAAATATGTTAGAAGGAGTTATTCCTTTTTCGGCTCTCATTGCAATAATGAGTTTTGGCATTACTCTAAAGTTTAAATATCCTGTTCTTGCAAAACGTCTTTCTGCAAAGTTTTCCAAGCTATGGGTGTTTGCAGAGATAATGCTTTTTGTCTTGGTTGGTGCAAGTGTGAATATCGACTATGCTCTTCAAGAAGGGTTTGGTGCTATCATCCTTATTTTTGTAGTATTGTTTTTTCGGGTGCTTGGTGTTTGGCTGTGTTTATTAAAAGCAGATTTTGAAAAAAAAGAGAAGCTGTTTTGTATGTTTGCCTATGTTCCAAAGGCTACCGTGCAGGCAGCCATTGGGGGTATACCTCTCGCAATGGGGCTTAGTTGCGGCGATACTATTTTAACAGTTGCAGTTCTTTCAATTTTGATAAGTGCCCCACTTGGTGCAATTCTCATTGAACTTTCATATAAAAAGCTTTTACAACGCTAGCATGTATCTATAAAAAAGACTATCAGGATATGTACCTTGATAGTCTTTTTGTGATTGATAAAAGATTACTCTTGAATTGTAAGGGATAAGCCAAACGTTAGCTGTTTCCAGTCTTCTCCGATATATCCCAATTCTTCATTGTGAACCGAGAAATCTATCTTGAATTTTCCTAGATAAAGGCCAACTCCTCCTGATGGGAATAGTTGGTTCATTCCAACTCTAAGAGCTAAAACATCAACGAATACAACTTCTGCGCCTATCGCTAAGTCAAGTAGTGGGTCGCGGTATAGTTCGCCACTTTGTGCTTTATCCACAAATTGCAAAAAGTCCTTGTAGTTTGCATATACTGCGGTGTGAGAAAGGACATTTGCGGTTATCTTTTCAAGCGGTATGTCAACACTTGCACCCATTCCAAGTTGTGGGTCAAGAAGTCCATATTTAAAACCTGAACTACCTGTTGTGCCGTCAAAGTTAAAAAGTCCTTCGTATGTATTGGTCCACACTGGAGAATAAAAATCTTGCCACACTAAAGCTACATGAATCATATCTAAGACTTTGTATTGTATACCCATATCAAGCCCGAACCCAACAGATACAGAGGCAGGGATGGCTGTAAGTTGAAAATCTGTATCGCTTTCATAAAGCTGTTGAATATCATTTTGGTATGCTACAGAAAACTGACTAAGTGCACGTGCAGAAAGGCCAATGGAAAGGGTCCCAAAAATACCAAAGTCTAGCGGGTATGCATAACCAAAAATTAAATCGGTATTAATATCTGCCGTTACCGCTATAGGGATTGTAAGGTCGTTATCAAGACCAGGAATATTTGTTATGTCTCCATTTATGAGACTATCGAAATCATCAAAGTTTTCAGGAATATTGAAACTAATAAGGTCGCCATTAAGATTTAACTTTGCAGATGTTCCAATTGTATTAAAAAATCCCCATCCAAAATTATTTTTAATGGAACCAAAGGTTAACGGTCCTCCAATTCTTGCAGATGCACTAAAACCATCTTCTCCAATAAAGTTTTCTACAGTATCATATAATGACATAAAACTTGATGCTTGGTCAGTTGGATCGGCAGGTTTTGCCCCACTAGACCCATCGGTAATGGTATTTGTTAATTCTGCAATATTAAAAATATCTCCACCGGCTTCGATTGAAACAATAGGTGGCCATAATACTTTGTCTCCTGTGAGAGAAATCGATGCAGGATTTGCAAAAAGCGAGTAGAACGTTTCTGTGTCGGTGTAGTAACTTGCTCCCATGCCGATGGAGCGGACATCTACAGGAGTTAATCTTGTGACCGACTGCGCAGACACTGTGACTGTAAAAATAATCAAGCATACTGAAATTGCAATACGTTTAAGTTGTTTCATAATAACCTCACATATAGTATAAAATTTTTGCATTTTTTGAATGCAAGACTTTCTATAGTTATAGTATATCGCTTATCGTATATGAATTCAACTAAGAATATGTTCTTTTGAGTATATATGCATAGAAAAAGTTTACGCTTTTAATGCTTGTGTGCCTATACATTTTGTGCTACACTTAATACATGAATAAATTACCTCAGGAAAAACAGAAGGTGCAAATTGTTGCACTAGATTTAGATGACACATTGTTAAAACATAATTTGACAATTTCCGACTATACAGTTTCTATTCTGCAAAAACTGGTTGAAAAAGGCATCTATGTAATGCTTTGTTCTGGTCGGGTAGACGATGCCATGCTTCCCTATGTTAGGCAATTAGACATTGCAGGAAGTGAATATGGGCGATTTATGATTACTCAAAACGGCACAAATATTCTTGATTTACATTTACGCCAATCAATTTATTCACATCAACTTGATTATGCTATTACAATGCATGTTTATGATTTATTGATTGAGTATGGTCTAACAGCACACGTATACGGCACAAATACTATTTTTACCTTTAAGCACACAGAATGGGGAGATATTGATACTAAGCTCAGTGGATTAAAAAAAGAACTTGTAGAGGATTATCCGGAATTTTTAAAACAAGGTTTTCCTAAAATAGTTGTTCCTGGCGATCCTTCTGTTGTTGCAAAGTTGCAAGAGCAACTAAAAAAAGAAATTGGCGATAAGTGTGTTATTTTTGTTAGTAAGCCCTATTTTTTAGAAGTTCTTCCAAAAGACGCTGGAAAGGGGGAGGCCCTTGTTTGGCTAGCCAATGAACTCTCAATTCCGATTGAAAATGTTATGTCTTTTGGCGACAGCATGAATGATGAGACTATGATGAAGCTTACAGGGAAAAGTGTCGCTATGATAAATGGCCTTGACCATATCAAGGATATAGCAAAATTTAACACAGAGTATTCAAACGATGAAGACGGGGTTGCAAAATTTTTAGAAAAGTATGTGTTGTAGTGCACAATGTATACCTAATAATTATTTCTTCTATACCAAAGCTAAATAGGTCTTTATTCTAAATGAATAATAGTGTATAATTATTGCATGCAAGAAGCTATTCCACTAAATACCGAATCCTCACCCGAGGCGGTCATTGAATTATTATTTAAACTCAAACTAAAAGATGTAATGGCAACCGATGTTATTTCTGTTCCTCCTACTATGACAATGAGGGAAGCGCAGCTTTTAATGAAAGAAAAGCGTGTAACAGGGGTGCCTGTAATGGTAAGTAAAAAACTTGCCGGTATTATTTCGATGGATGATATTGTAAATGCCTTTGATAAAGGAACAATTGATGAGGCATGCGAAAATCATATGACACGAAATACTATTGTGTTACAAGAAAATATGCCCATATCTTTTGCTGTAACCTACTTTAATAAATATAAGTTTGGACGCTTTCCAGTATTAAACAGTAAAAACAAACTCGTAGGAATTGTTACAACAAGCGATGTTATTGCAGCTCTCTTGGTGGCAATGAACTCAGAAGTTGAACGCCTTGAAAAAAGTGCCCAGGAAGCATTAAAGCAAGAGCCACACCGTGTTATGGAGTTTAAGACAGAACCCTTTAATTTTGAAACAGCAGGACTTGCTTCAACTGAAATCAAAAAAACGTTGCGTTCTATGAACGTAGATCCAGCTATTGCGCGCCGAGCAGGCATTGCAAGCTATGAACTTGAAATTAACCAAGTTGTACACTCTGATGGCGGAATAATGCGTTATTATATTACAGGCGATAAATTAGTAATTGAAGCCATGGACATAGGCCCTGGAATCCCCGACATAGAAAAAGCGCTTACAGAAGGATTTTCAACGGCTACAGAGCGTGTGCGTTCATTCGGTTTTGGTGCTGGAATGGGTATTCCAAACACCAAGCGGGTTTCCGATGAATTTAGTATTGAGTCAGAAATGGGCAAGGGTACTTCTGTGCATGCAACTTTTTATTTAAACGGTACAAAAGAAGGAGCGTAATATGAAACTTTCTGATATAGCTACACGGCTTTCATTAAAAGCTGTTTTTGAAGATTATAGCGATGTTGATATTCACGCAGTATATACCGGAGACTTATTAAGTGATGTTATGGGACATGGTGAAGATGAATGTGTAATTGTTACCATTCAAGCTCATAAAAATACTCTTGCTGTTGCAACACTAAAAGATTCTCCTGCAATTATTTTGTGTAATAATCGTCCTGTCCCTGAAGATATGATTGAATCTGCAAAGGAAGAGGGTGTTGCGCTTTTTGTAACAGGTGAAAATCAGTTTACTGTTTCGGGGAAACTCTATGCCTTGTTGGAAAGCTGACTTCCATTTACATTCCTGCCTTTCTCCCTGTGGAGATTTATTAATGTCCCCTGCTACAATTGTGAAAACCCTTAAAGAACGGGGTGTTCAAATAGCAGCCCTAACCGACCATAATTCTTCACTAAATTGTCCCGCATTTGCACATCACTGTAAAGAGGCAGGCATTATTCCTTTATTTGGCATGGAAGCGCAAACAAGCGAAGAAGTGCACGTGCTGTGTTTATTTTCCTCTTTAACCGTAGCGCTTTCCTTTAGCGATGAAATATATGAAACACTTCCACCTATTATGAATAATCCTGAAAAAACAGGCGACCAAGTATATGTTGATAATGATGACGACATTATTGGAGAGGTGGAGAAGTTTCTTGTAATTTCTTGTGAGTATGATATTGATACTTTAGTAAAGCGTGTTCATGAATTGGGTGGTCTTGTTATTCCAGCACATGTAGACCGAGCTTCATTTTCTCTTACAAGTCAGCTTGGGTTTGTGCCAGAAGGCGACTGGGATGCTTTAGAAGTTGTTAGACTTCCTCCCTCATGTGTAAACTGGGTAGACGGAAAGCAACAAAATACTCCGCTTGATACTCTTGGTTATCCATTAACCACATCATCGGATGCGCACTATGTTGAGCATATTGCAAGGCGTCCCTTCGAATTGGATTTTGCAGATAGCCCATTGCATGGCGAAGGTGGAATTCTAAACGATGACGACACAGTGAATTTAAAAACGCTAAAAGAAGCCTTGCAAAGACGGCCAAGATCTTAAGATATAATTATGTAGTAAAAGGGGCTGAGTCTTGTCGGTATTGGCCTTTTATAAAGATTTCGTAACAAAATCACCCATCTTATTGAAAGATTTTTATAATAATGCTATATTTTATATAGAAAAAATATGGTAGTAAAAGCCGAAGGAATACATATATATGAGTAACGAATTACTTACAGTAAATAATCTCAGCGTAGAAGTTGCTGAGAAAAAAATATTACAAAATTTGAACCTTACCGTGAACAAGGGTGAGGTTCATGTAATTATGGGCCGAAACGGGCGTGGTAAATCGACCCTTTTTTCTGCCATTGTTGGAAACCCTGTGTTCGATGTGACAGGCGGTAGTATTACTTTTGATGGTGATAACATAACGAATGCAAAGGCAGATGAAAGAGCAAGAAAGGGTATATTTCTATCTTTTCAAACACCGGTTGAAATACCGGGGGTAACGCTTGGAGACTTTATTCGCTCTGCACAAGGCGCAGTTACGGGTGAAATGAAAAATGTGTTTTCATTCAGAAAGGCATTAAAAGCAAAGATGGATGTTTTAGGGATGGATGAAGTATATGCCGACCGCGACTTAAATGTTGGGTTTTCCGGTGGTGAAAAAAAGAAAGCAGAAATTTTGCAAATGCTTATGCTTAATCCAAAGCTTGCCCTTTTAGATGAAACAGATTCAGGCCTCGATGTTGATGCAATTCAGAATGTCTCTGAAGGGATAAAAGCCTATCACACAGAAGAAAACAGTATTATCATTATTACCCATAACGCAAAGTTACTTGAAAAGCTTCCTGTCGATTTTGTTCATATTTTAGATGACGGAAAAATTATTCAAACAGGTACAAAAGAGTTAGGGCTTGAAATTGTTGCTCGTGGATTTTCTGCAACAGAAACAGCTGAGGCATAACATGAGTGATACAGAAAAAACATTTATAGACGACATAGATAGAAGTGTATATGACGTTATTGATTATATAAAGCCATCCCTTACTGTGGACTCAGGTCTTACCGAAGAAGTGGTGCGTACTATTTCAAGAGAAAAAAATGATCCTGTGTGGATGACAGAGTTTCGTTTAAGAGCTTTAAGACAATACTTAGCAACACCTCTTCCAAATTGGGGAGCACCTTTAGATGAGCTAAACATGGATAATATTGTTACCTATGTTCGACCCGACACGAGTATGAAAGAAAATTGGGAAGAAGTTCCTTCAGAAATAAAAAACACCTTTGAACGCTTAGGGATTCCTGAAGCGGAGCGGACAAGTCTTGCTGGCGTTGGGGCTCAATATGACTCAGAAGTTGTATATCATAATGTACAAAAAGAAGTTGAAGAACAGGGCGTTGTCTACACCGATATGGAAAGTGCCCTGCACGGACCGTATGCCGACAAGGTAAGAGAACACTTTATGAAACTTGTTCCAATCACTGACCACAAGTTTGCAGCCCTTCATGGAGCTGTATGGTCGGGCGGTTCTTTTGTGTATGTTCCACCTGGGGTGCAACTTGAGGTACCTCTACAGTCTTACTTTAGATTAAATGCTGCAGGTGCGGGGCAATTTGAGCATACATTAATTATTGTAGATAAGGGAGCATCATTACACTTTATTGAAGGATGTTCTGCTCCAAAACATAATGTTACAAACTTACATGCAGGCTGTGTTGAACTCTTTGTTGAAGAAGGTGCTCGTCTTCGCTATTCTACAATAGAAAACTGGTCAAAGAATATGTATAACTTAAATACAAAACGCTCTTTAATAAAAAAAGACGGTATTATGGAATGGGTAAGTGGCTCTTTTGGCTCACACACATCATACCTTTACC
>CAYJMR010000015.1:0-22865 GCA_964371375.1 uncultured Treponemataceae bacterium | reverse complement strand
TTCTCATAATTACTCTCCTGTTTTAAGTATTTAAAACAGTATAATAGCATAATTTTGATTTGTCAATACGTTTTTGTACATTTGTATGTTTTTGTTAGTTTATATTTAAACTCTCTAAAGCAAATTTTGCGACTGCTTGTTCTGCTTCTTTTTTGCTTTTTCCGCTTTTAGGTCCATACGTTGTAGCACCAAGCGAAACTGTAACCCAAAATGTTTGATTATGATCAGGTCCAGTTTTTTTATCCATAGAATATTTTGGAACCATTTTATTTTTCTTTTGATAATATTCTTGAAGAAGTGTTTTATAATCTTTTATATGTGTGTTTTCGTGTACTTTATTAATTTCATCTTTTAGTATGCTAATGACTAGTCTTTCAGTTTCCTTTAAACCTGAATCTAGATAAAAAGCACCTATTACAGCTTCCAATGCATCGGCAAGAATGGCTTTTTTTTGCCTTCCTCCTGATTTCTCTTCTCCCCTTCCCAAAGATAAACAAGCATCTATTCCTATGCGAAGCGCAATTTCAGACAACGTAGCCTCAGAAACAACAACAGATTTAATTTTAGCAAGGACACCTTCGGCTTCATTTTGCATTGTTGAATATAAGTAATTTGTAACAATTAAACCTAGGACAGCATCACCTAAAAACTCAAGTCTCTCATTATTTCCTGTTACGTTTTCAATTTCATTTGAAAAAGAACGATGATGAAATGCTGTATCAAGAAGTTCAATAGTTTTAAAACGAATGCTAAGATTTTTTTGAAAAACATCCAGAGTAATATATCTGGATTTTGATAATTTTGAATTGTTTTTAAATAAATTTTTCATAAGGTGTTTAAAATAAAAAAACACAAATGATAGTTTTGAGAAACTATATTTGTGTTTTTAATAAAATTATGCTTGTTGTGATTTGATGAAATCGTATGCATCACGAACTGTTTCAAATTCGTTTGCTTTTTCATCAGGAACACTTACGCCTAATTCTTCTTCAATTGCATAAACCAATTCATAGGTGTCTAAGCTATCTGCTCCTAAGTCTTGGCGGAAAGAAGAATCAAGCTCAATTTTTGATTCATCGATTTCCAATTTGTCAGCAATTAATTTTTGCATTTTAACAAATAATTCGTCCATCATTTACTCCTTGAAAATACGCACTAATGTTGTAACCATGAGTGCATCACGGAGGATTACAACACAATAGCTAGAGCAACGCAAAAACTATTGTTCCGACAAAATGACTTACGCCACCCTATCAGCCCCCTAAAACTTAACCCTTACTTTCAGGTGTTATCACTTGTCTACCGCGATAAAATCCACATTTAGAACATACACGATGTGTTACAACTAAGTTTCCGCAGTTTCCACACTCAACTAAATTGGGTGCAGTTAAACGCATGTTAATTGCTTGTCTTCGTCTTGTTCGAGCTTTGGATGTTTTCGCTCTTGGTACTGCCATATCTATAACCTCTCTTACACTATGTGACTGTGTAGGAGTATATCATAATACGCACGACAGTGTCAAGTCATTATAACACTTTTTAAGATTTTGTCAAGTACGGTGCTGATTAAATTTTTCTTTTAGCATCCTTTCAACTAAGGGAGGCACCATGTGCGAAATATCACCATTGTAAGAAGCAATCTCTTTAGCCGTACCGGATTTAACTACATATAAGTGTGGTTCGGTTGGCAAAAATAGTGTTTCAATACTTTCGTCAAGTGTTTTGTTTATTAAGCCGGTATCAAACTCAAATGAAAAATCAGAGATATTTCTCACACCTCTAATAATAATATTTGTGTTGAGTTTTTTACAAATGTCAACTGTTAGCCCAGAATGTAAGTGAACTGAAACATTATCAAAGATCTTGGTCATTTCATTCATCATAAATAACCGTTCTTCATCACTAAACAAATATTTTTTTGCATTATTAATACCAATTACAATATCTAAATGGGAAAATAAGCGAGACGAGCGTTCAATGACATTTAAGTGGCCATATGTTGGAGGATCAAATGAACCAGGAAATAATGCTTTAATCATGTTTTTAACTATATACTATTTGACAAGGATAGACAATAGGGGTATAATATGTGCATGAAATACTTACAAATATATCGATCTTTTTTTATGATGCTAATTGCAATGATACTGGTGTCATGTTTTTCAACAGAGCCTTCTGGAGTACAAATAGACGAGCAACCTGTCCAAGAGGGAGTTACGGTTGTACAAGAAGATGTAAAGGTAGAGGTAATTGATCAAGCGAGCGAACCAAGTGAAGATGATCTTGAGTATGCTCGATCAGTAGCTGGATTAGAAGGAGAAATTTCATTTGACCTCTTCCAATCCGACAAAAATGAAATACTCGCTATTATAGCAAAACTTGATGAAAGTATGAGAAACAGGGACTATCAATTATGGAGAAGTTACCTTACACCGAGTTCAATTTCATACTGGAGTAACAGAATGAACTTACAAGTATTGTCTACAAGATTACCTGGCGACAACGTTGTGTTGAGAGACTTACCACAGTATTTTACATATATGTTCATTCCATCAAGAATTGGACGTGAAGTTACTGAAATTCGATATGATTCACCCGTTGCAGTTAAAGCTGTACAGGTTGATGGAAATGTTGACCTCGTGTACTATGATTTTGTAAAAGAAAACGGTAAATGGTTAGTACAACTTCAAAGATTATAATTTTAGTATTGTTTTGAATAATATAAACCGATTATATATATAAGGTTTTTGAAAAAAATAGGAGTTTTTATGAATTTTACAAAAACAACGTTGATTGTTATTGCGTTTGTAGTTATGTTGTCCCCAGCATTTGGACAACAAGAAAGACAACAAAGTTCGGTAGAATCTGTATACTTGCAAACAAATGAAGATATGATTATTGCAGAAATGGCAGCCTCTGAAAATTATGAAGCTAAATTACTTACCCTTCAATACATCCAAGAAGCTTTAGATGCGGGAAGAACATCACCAGCAATAGAAGAGGCACTTCATGGGCTTGCTGGAGAAGGTGTTTTTACACAGTCTAGAACTGCAGGAAGAGTAAGTAACAATTATACAGAAGTGCGAAGACAAGCTGCAATAATGTTAGCTGAAATTCCTACAACCGATACAAAAGACGTACTTTTAGACTTAGTTAGAGAAGAAGATGAGCCAATGGTTTTATCAGCTGCAATTTATTCACTTGGTGAAATTGGTATTAACGAACGAGACGATGTTATAAACGAAATTGCAATCATTCACAGACGCTTTTCCATACTTAATCCAACAGATAGTTTGGCAAATGCTATTTTAGATGCATTTGAAAAATTATATCCAACTGTAGAAGATCCTGCTGCATTAGTTGAAACAATCGCTTCAATTGCAACAAACTATAACTATGTTATTCCTGTTAGACAAAAAGCACAGAATATTTTATTAAACTTGAAAAGTAGTTAATAAGGATTACGTAAGTGAAAAACCGCAAGAAGATTACCTTGCGGTTTTTTTTATATTTGGAGATATATTTGAAATCAATAATTTTAGCATCAACTTCACCAAGAAGACAAGAACTATTACATACGATGGGAATACCACTACATTGTATTAGTCCCACTTTTGAAGAGAGCATAGAAGCGGTTCCTAAAACCGAAAGAGCTTGTGAATATTTTGCAAAAGAAAAAGTTCTATCGGTACTATCATTAGTTAAGAATGAATACGTTGATGCAGATTTAATTGTCGGTTTTGATACGCTAATAATTGCTAATAATGATTATTTAGGTAAACCAAGTACAATTGAAGAGGCACAATCATTTTTAATTAAACTATCAAATACGTCGCACATTGTTGAAACAGGTATTGCGTGTTACAACAGAAAAACAAATCAAACTATAACAAAAATTTCAAAAAATATAGTGCATGTTAAAGCATTATCTTTAGAAGAAATACACTGGTACCTGAATAAAAATGAATGGCAAGATGCAGCAGGAGCTTATAAAATTCAAGGTAATTTTCAGAGGTTTGTTTCGCACATCGAGGGTACGCAAAGTTCGGTAATGGGCTTGCCATTATTTGATTTTTGTAGTATACTCACAGAGCAAGGATATGAGTTTTCATAATCCTTGCCTTGATATATGATGTTTTGTTTAAACAAGTATACCAAGAATCTTCCGCAAGTATTTTTACTTGACGAGACACAGAGTATGGGGAAAAAGCATTAGATATACAGAAAAGTTATTTTGTATGTCGAAAGCATTTTTTCGATGAAGGAGAAATCATGGCAGTAGTAACCATGAAAAGTCTGCTTGAATCAGGTGTACATTTTGGTCACCAAATCAAGCGTTGGGATCCACGTATGAAGAAGTATATCTTCGCAGAAAGAAACGGGATTCACATTATCGATCTGCAAAAAACAATGGCTTCAATTAAAGATGCCTATGAAGCAGTTCGCAAAGTAACAACACAAGGGAAATCAGTTCTTTTTGTTGGTACAAAAAAACAAGCACAGCAAACAATTGCTAAAGAAGCAGAACGCTGTGGAATGCACTTTGTAAACAACCGCTGGCTTGGTGGTATGTTAACAAACTTTTCAACAATCAAAAAATCACTTTTACGTCTGAAAAAATTAGAAAAGATGGAAATTGATGGTACATTTGAAAGCCTCACAAAAAAAGAAATTTCTGCAATTCTTAAAGAAAAAGCAAAACTTGAAAAAAACCTCGGTGGTATTAAAGAAATGAAAGAACTTCCTGGAATTCTTTTTATTATTGATACACACAAAGAGCAAATTGCAGTAGCAGAAGCAAACAGAATGGGAATTCCTGTTGTTGCTGTTGTAGACACAAACTGTAACCCTGAAGGGATACAATACCCTATTCCTGGAAATGATGATGCTATCAGAGCAATTAGCTTATTTACATCTGTAATTGCAAATGCTGTTATAGAAGCAGATAATGAAACAGGTTTAAAAATTATTGAAAACTTGCAAGATGATGATGAAGATTATGTTGATTCATCAAGTGCAAAAAACGATGATGAAGAAATAGTTGACTACAGTAATTATATTCCTGAAGAAGTTGAAGCTACAAAGGAAGAAGAAACAGAAGAAGATGCATCTCTTGTTGCAAAAGCACTTGATGATGAAGATGACTTGTACAAATAGGGAGAAAAATATGAATATTTCAGCAGGTGACGTTAAAGCACTGCGTGAAGCAACTGGCGCCGGTATGATGGAGTGTAAAAATGCACTTATCGAATGTAATGGTGATTCAGATGCAGCTGCAAAACTTCTTAAAGAAAAAGGTCTTGCGGCAGTTGAAAAAAGAGCCGGACGATCTACTAAAGAAGGTAGAGTATTAATTAGAAAAGATGGAAACAAAGTAGGTATCATTGAAATTACATGCGAAACAGACTTTGTTGCTAAAAATCCAGATTTTACCGTTGTTGGCGAAAAAATTATGGATGAAGTTATTAAAAATAATATTAACGAAGTTAATGACACACTTTCAAATCTCCTATTAGATTTGGCTACAAAAATTCGTGAAAACATGAGTGTTAGACGAGTTTCATGTGTTGAATTACCTGCAAATGCTGTTATGTCATCCTACATACACAGTGATGGAAAAACAGGTGTTATTACAATTTTAACTTCTGATCCAGACATGAGTGGAAATGAAGAAGCAATTCAATTTGCATATGACTGCTGTTTACATGTTGCTGCTTTTACACCTATGTATATCAAACAAGAAGATGTAGATGCAACATATATTGCAGAACAAAAAGAAATCTACACTGCTCAAGTTGCTGAACTTGATAAACCTGACAATGTTAAAGCAGGAATCATTGAAGGCAAAATAAAAAAACATATGGCAGAAATCTGTTTCTTAGATCAAGCTTTTGTAAAAGATGACAAAGTTAGTGTATTTAAGAAAATGGAAGAAGTTGGAAAATCAATTGGTTCAAAACTTGAACTTTTTGATGTTATTTGCTACCAACTTGGCATGTAAGTAAGTGAATAGAATCCGTGTTTGAATTATCAATCATGGATTCTATAAACTACAAATTGCATAATAGTTATAACTAAAGGAAAAACTATGTCTGATACAAATGAACTATGTGTTGAACGCATGAGCAAAAGCATTAACGCATTAAAAGATGATTTTAATTCTATCAGAACAGGTCGAGCTTCTGCAAATCTATTTGATAAAGTTAAAGTTGAGTATTATGGAGAACCTACCCCGCTCAACCAAGTTGCAACAATTTCAATTCCCGAAGCTCGCTCAATACTTATACAACCATTTGATAAAAACCTTATAGGTGAAATTGAAAAAGCAATTCAAAAGTCAGAACTTGGGCTTAATCCTTCAAACGATGGAAAAGTATTACGTATAAGCATTCCGCCACTAACAGCCGACAGAAGAAAAGACTTGGTAAAACAGGCTAAAAACATGGCAGAGTCAAGTCGAGTAGCTATTCGTAATATTAGACGAGATGGCAATGATGAGTTAAAAAAAGCACAAAAAGACAGTAAAATAACCGAAGATGAATTAAAAACTTCTGAAGACTCTTTACAAAAATCTACAGACAAGTTTATTGCAGAAATAAACAAACTGTTAGAAGAAAAAGAAAAAGAAATCATGGAAGGCTAAAATTATCGAAAATAATAGCTATAACCAACAACCGTCTACTTCTCAAAACGTACCACTTCATGTAGGCATAATTATGGATGGAAACGGTCGTTGGGCACAAGCAAAAAAAATGCCGAGAACACAAGGACATAAAGAGGGCCTAAATGCTGCTCGAGCGATAATTAAAGAAGCAGCAAAGCTTGGCATATCCTATTTAACACTTTATACTTTTTCAACTGAAAACTGGAAGCGTACTGAAGAAGAGGTTGGTTTTTTAATGAACCTATTAAAGTCACACCTTCGAAAAGAATTTGAGTTTTATAAAGCAGAACAAGTACGCCTACATTGCCTTGGTGATTTAAATGGGTTGAGTGATGATGTAAGAGTTGAGCTAGAAAGTGTAATACGAGAAAGTGCAGCTTTTAACAGAATGAACTTAGTTTTAGCCATAAATTACGGTGGCAAAAATGAAGTAATCAGGGCTATACAAAAAGCACATAAAAGTGTAGACGATTTTAGCTCAATTACAGAACAGAATATTAGTGAATATTTTGATATTCCTAGTTTACCACCAGTAGACTTAATTATTCGAACCGGTGGTGAAAAAAGATTAAGTAACTTTTTACTATGGCATGGCTCTTATGCCGAACTTGAATTTTCAGAACTTATGTGGCCAGACTATAAGCCTGAAAACTTTAACATAGATATACAGAATTTCTTAAAACGTAACCGACGTTATGGAGGTGTAGAAAAATAGCTTACATGTTTTTTTCTACTAGCAGTTTTTAAACATATTATCAAAACTGTTGTTTGTGCCCAATATGGCACACTGCCACTGCATAGGATTTATTGGAGGACTATAATGAGTCAACTTATTAAACGACTATTAGTTTTTTTTATTGGCACACCGCTAGTTGTGTCCTTAGCTTTGTTTGACATTTATAATCACTTACCATTATTATTAGTAATTGTAATCATAATTTTTATGGCTGCAAGAGAAACATATACATTATTGAAATCTAGGCTTTTTATGCAACCAATGTGGTTGTTTTTAATTTTAATTACATCCATACCAGTTATTACAGTCTATATTATATTAGCAGGTCTACCTATAGTATATATCTATTTTACAGTAGTTATAATGCTTATGATTAGTTTTGCATACGAGATTTTTTCACCAGATAATGATAAATCATTTGAAAATGCAGCACAAAAACTTTGCACATCTACATTTGGTATTATATATATTGGTTTATTTTCCACATTTTTAACCCAACTTACATTATTTGAAAATGCTACAATTTATATTGCAACTTTTTTATTAATGGTTTTTGCTTGTGATTCATTAGCTTGGTTTTTTGGCATGTTATTAGGTAAAGGAAACAGAGGATTTATAAAAGCAAGCCCAAATAAAAGTTTAGCGGGATTTTTTGGTGGTATGCTTGGATCTGTTCTTGCAGGTTTAATTATGTATTATTTTTTTCCAACAGTATTTATAAATTCGCCTGTTTTAGTATGCATTATAGGCTTGTTAATTTCATTAACTTCAATTGTTGGGGACTTAATAGAATCAGTTCTTAAACGTTCTTGTGCCCATAAAGACTCAGACATTGGTGGTGTCGGGATTCCTGGCAGAGGTGGATTTTTAGATTCAATAGACTCAATTTTGTTTTCCGCCCCTCTATATTATATTTTAATAACTGTATTTTTTCTATAAACTTTTAAGGGAAACATGAAAAAAAAAGTACTTATACTTGGCTGTACAGGATCTATTGGAACAAGTACAATTTCAATTATTCGAGAATTTTCACATTTATTTGAAGTATGCGGAATAACAGCACATACAAATAAAGACGCTCTTGATACACTTTCTAAAGAATTTAATTGCAAATCATTACTCACTTCAGGCACAGAAAATCTAGAAGATTTTATACAAAGTTCAAATGCAGATATTTGTGTAAATGGTATTTCAGGTAGTGCTGGTCTTATGCCTTCAATTTATAGCTTAAAAAGCGGAATTAATCTTGCACTTGCAAATAAAGAAACAATAGTTATGGCCTCTGATATCGTTAAAAAATTAGCAAAGGAAAATAACTGTACGATATTACCAGTAGATTCCGAACATTCGGCCGTATTTTCACTTATAGAAAGATATGGTAGAGAAAATATTGACAAAATAATTTTAACTGCATCTGGAGGACCATTCAGAAATTATTCGCTTCAGGATTTAACAGCAATTACCCCTAAACAAGCACTAAAACACCCAACATGGTCTATGGGGGCAAAAATTACAATAGATAGTGCTACGTTAGCAAACAAGGGTTTAGAAGTCATTGAGGCATGCAGGTTGTTTGATATAAGCTCTGATAACGTTGTTGTATCGGTGCATCCACAAAGTCTCGTTCATTCACTTGTTGTAACTAAAGATGGTGATACATATGCACAAATATCAAAACCGGACATGAGGCGACCTATAGTATCAGCGCTCACATACCCACAGATGCTTGAAAATAGCATTGAAAAATTAGATTTTTTAAATGCAATCGAGATGACTTTTACTCCTCCAAACACAGATGTTTTTAGAATGTTACCACTTGCATACGAGGCACAAACAAAAAGCGGTGCGTATACCATTGCATATAATGCAGCTAATGAGGTTGCTGTTGACTTATTTTTAAAGGAAAAAATTTCATTTTTGGGTATCACAGAGCTTGTATCAGAGGTATTAAAAGAAGACTGGTCTTGTGACATTAAAGAAATAGATGATGTATTTTTATGTGATAAAAGTGCACGAAAAAAAGCACTTGATTTATATGAAAATCCGTGCTTTAATGAATATAGAACTACTTTTGGAGATAACTAATGACAATTATATATGGTCTTTTAGGCTTAAGCGTAATAATCTTTGTTCATGAATTAGGACACTTTATTGCAGCTCGATACTGCGGTGTTGAAGTTGAGTCTTTTTCAATTGGAATGGGACCAATACTTTTACATAGAAAAATTGGTAAAACAGATTATCGAATATCACTAATCCCTTTAGGCGGCTATTGCGGTATGAAGGGAGAGAAAGGCTTTCAAGAAGCAATTGAACAAAAGTTAGACTCTATTCCAGCTGAAAAGGATTCTTTTTATGGAGTCAGTCCTCTACGCAGAATTATAATTGCATTTACAGGTCCATTTTTCAATGTTCTTTTTGCAATTATTTCTTTAACCATTATTTCTATGATTGGATATAACTACTACACTACTCCTTCAAGGATTATTTTAGCATCCGAAGTTTATGAAAATGTACGTTCAGTTGCTTCAGAAGCTGGGTTACAAACTGGTGATATTATAACCAGTATTGAAGGAAAGGAAACAAAATATTTTTCAGATATATCCGAGATAGTTACGACATCACCACAAGAAGAGTTGCACTTTACTGTTTTAAGAGATGGTGAAATTCATCAATATTACATTACTCCGGAACTAGATGCAACAACGGGAGCTGGTCGAATAGGCATTGTCAATTGGGTAGATACTACTATTAAAACAGTTAATTCACAAAGTATCGCTGAACAAGCAGGCTTGGTTTCAGGCGATATAATTGTTGAAGTTGAAGGATTTCCTGTAAACAATACTATGGACTTTATAAAAATAATTCAAAATCGAGATTCAGCTCAATTGGTATTCAATAGAGGCGAAGAAATGCATACAACTACCCTTAACCTTGAAAAAAATACTGATGGAACTGTTGATATTAATAGTCTTGGAATTTTATGGAATATTGAAGAAGTTTCAACAACTACGTATAGTTTTTTTCCTGCATTACTAGAAGGAACAAAAGATACAATAGAGCTTTTAGGGTTAACCATTAAGAGCATTACTCTATTATTTAGAGGTGTCGATATAACACAAGCTGTTTCTGGACCCATTGGTATAACAATGATGCTTGGTGAAACTACTAAAAATAGTTTTGAAGCTGGATTTTTAATTGGTGTTGTAAATGTGTTAAATTTTTTATCATTGATTAGTATATCATTATTTATTATGAATTTATTACCTATACCAATTTTAGATGGTGGAATCATATTATTTTCACTTATAGAATTAACGAGAGGAAAGGCCGTAAAGCCTACTGTATTATACAAAGTTCAATTTATTGGGCTAGGCTTTATTCTGTTTTTATTTGCCATTGGTTTTATTGGTGATATTAGTAGACTAATCGGAACTCCCTAATAGGACAAGTTTTTACAACTTACTACTAAATAAATTTTTTTACATCAGAGAATAGCGAGGTATTATGAAAAAACTTATTATTATTGGACTTATCTGTTTTTTACTGACAAGTCTTTTTGCAAAAACACAAGTATCAACTCAAGGCCATGATGGAGCTATTACAGCAATTGCTATTTCACAAAGTGGAAATAAAAGAATTGTGTATACAGGTAGTGAAGATGGGTTTCTAATTAGATGGAATGAAGACGGAGAAGGAGAACGATTTCAAATATCGGATGATAGTATTAAAATGATAGCTGTCCATCCTAATGGAAATGATATTGCCGTTTATGAAACAGATGGGTTAACGGTTAATCGACTATCAGTTTGGAATTGGAGAACACTTTCAAAACGCTTTGCATCAAAAAGAATTGACTCAACTATAACATCTTTGTCGTATACTTCTAAGGGTTCTCAAATAATGGTAGGCCAGGCTAATGTAATGGGCATAATTTTTATTGATAGTATGCGTGGAACTGTATTAACTAACAAAATAAAGGAAACAGCTGGTACTATTACATTTTCACAAACAAGTGCGAGTGAAAATTCAAGTGTTATGTATTCTGCTCTTGGGCAGTTAATTTATACCGACTTACGAAGTGGTCAAAGAAGAGCTTCTTTTAAAGTTAATAATAATCTACAAAACCCTCTATTATTTAATAATGATGTATTATTTGCCGGTGTTAATGATAATACAATTTATTTATATGAATCTACAAGTGGTAGTGTAATTGAAAGGGTACAGGCCCGTAATCCCATAATTGCAAGCTCAAGAGATGATAATAATTTATATTATTTTGAGACAGATGGTAAAACTGGAACATTAAAAATGATTGAAGTTTCAGATGGAATTGTAAGCCCAATCCCAGTAATTATAAAGAACTTTACTTTTGATACATGGGATACACCAACAACTGCTACAAAGGGTGGAAATACCATATATATTGGAATGAGTTCAGGCGAATTGTATTCAGTAAACGTGAACCCAGAATTGAGAACTGTAGCGGCAAATAAAATTTCAAGTAAGGTATATGAGAAGATATATGATATCAATGAATTTAATGGCGAGTATTATTTTCTTTCAGAAGAAGCTATATTTAAATCAAATCAAAACAACAAGAATATTGAAATACTAGCTGAAAATTCTGGTTATACAAATATGATTACCACTGAAGATGCAATATATTTATGGTCAAAATCTAAACGTCAAGCAGTAAAAGAAATCAATCTTGTAACTAATACAGAAACAATATTGTTTTCTCCTACAAATTCGATTGAAATGTTACGCTTAGAAGAGGACCGCTTATTAATGCTAGAAGGTAGCAACAAGGTTTCTCTATATCATATTCTTAATAAAGAGTTAACAAGTTTATATACAAGCACAGGAATACAAGATGCCCTACTTCATGATGATGATGTTTATGTGGCTAAAACCTCAGCTAGTAATCCACAGTCTTCGCTAATCCAAGTTAATATAGAAACAAGAGAAACTACTCCCATCAATATAAGTGCGGAAGTAAGCTTTTCCCTTACCGAAGGTCAAACTACTAGTGGTGCATTTTATGGTGCAAGCATTGTAACTGAGAACAGTGGAACAACAACGAAAATATTTTCATATAATCCAATTACTGGTGTATATTCAATTATACTTTCGCTTGCCGATGAAGATCCCGAGGCCTTTACATATTTAATGGATGGTGTTTTATATACGAATGTCGGTAGAACACAAATATACAAAGTAAATATTCAACGAAAGCAACTAGAAAAGCTTGAAACAGCATCGTCTCTTCCTGTAAAGGTAGTAGGTGATAATAGCATTTTAGCAGTTTTGAACAAAGATGGTAGTGTTTCTTGGTATGATACAAAAACAAACAAGTTACTTAAAAATTGGTATATTTCTTTAGATGGAGAATGGCTTGAGTTTTAAGTAATTGCTACCTTAAGTAATTATCGAGAAATATTTTCAAAGGTTGCATACGCAGGAATAAATGCTAAATCAACATGTCCAATGGGTCCATTACGTTGTTTTGCAACAATAATTTTTGACTCTTGCGCTGCTGTGGCGTCATCAATAGTGTTTTGTCGTTCTCTATGGATAAACATTACAACATCAGCATCTTGTTCAATAGAACCTGTTTCACGTAAATCAGCAAGAGTCGGCTCCTTTTGTTCGGCAACTCGGGCTACCTGTGAGAGAACAACTACAGGAATTTCTAGTTCCCTAGCTAGACTCTTTAATGATCGTGAGACTTCAGCCATTTGTTCGTGTCTTGCTATTGATGGGTTTTCACTTTGAATCAAACCAATATAATCAATAAAAATAATTTCTACATGATATTGAAATCGAAGCAGTCGTGCCATTGCTCTTAAATCTAAGAGTTTCATATTTGGTGTGTCAACTATGTACATTGATGTTTCATGCAATCTACCAGCTGAATGCATCAAGTGGGAAACTTGCTCTTTTTTTAAGAAACCACTTCTAATTAAATCTGCACGAACTCTTGCATCTTGTGACAACAAACGTTGCATCAGTGTAGACTGTGCCATTTCCAGTGAAAAAAATGCTGAACAAACTTTGTTTTCAACAGACATGTGATGAAGCATCGAAAGTGCCATAGCCGTTTTACCCATTGAAGGTCTTGCACCAATAATTATGTATTCAGACGGTTGAAAACCATTTGTCATTTCATCGAGCTTTTTAAATCCTGATGGTACTCCCGTGAATGCATTTTTATTTGAAATTAACTTTTCAATTCTTTCAATTGCAGGCCCTATTAAATCTCGAGTAGATGCGACTTTGTGTGTTGCATTCACATCTGTTAATTCAAAAATATCCTTTTGGGCTTCTTCTAGAATAGTACGACTATCAATTGTTTCATCATGGGAATTTAATACAATTTTTGCTGAGGTTTTAATTAGTTCTCGCCTAACAGAATGATCCATGACAAGTTTTGCGTAATATTCAATATTTGCACTTGTACCAACAGTATTTGTTAAAGAACTCACATATGCAAGCCCACCAGCATTATCTAACTCTCCAAGAGAGCGTAGCTTTTCGATAAGTGTAATTAAATCACCTCGTACACCCTCTTTGTATAAAGCAAGCATTGCATTAAAAATTTTCTGATTTTGTAAAGAATAAAAACGCTCAGGTCTCAAATATCTAATGATATCTCCCATTACCTCCCAATCAAGAAGCAGTGCACCCAAAGCTGCTTGTTCAGCATCTAAATTGTGTGGTGGTACCTTATCCTTGAGTTGAGCCATATTTACTCCTTTAAAATATCGCGCCATCGGCGATTATAGAGTCGTCATGTATCTTATTATGCTCGTCAAAAAGAAACACAACAAGCTAAGACGAAAAAAGCAGTAACAAAAACTATGGTTTGTTACTGCAAATTATAAAATAAAAGAAAAGTAATTATTCTATTACTTCTTATTCATTATTTTCAGATGCTTCTGTATTTGGTTCTGCAGCAGCTTCTGTGCTTTCTCTTTCTTCAACTTCAACAGGTTTTCTATCTTTTTCTTTTGAAGTTGATTTTTTTTCTGCTTTTGGATCTACTTGTGCTTCAATTACAACTGTAACATCAGCAGAAGTTGCTTCATAAAGACGAACACGTACAGTATACTTTCCGATTGATTTTATTGTTAAACCAGGTACTTCAATACGTTTTCTTTCAATTTCAAAGCCTTCTTTGTTTAGGTATTCAGCAATTGTTTGAGAAGTTACAGCACCATATAGCTTACCGTTAGGTCCTGCTGGCATAACAATTGTAATTGTTTGTGCATTAAGTTTTTCTGCTAAATTTGCTGATTCAGCTCGCTTAGCAACTTTTTTAGATTCAATTTCTTCTTTTCTTCCTTCAAAATGAGCAATTGTCACTTCATTATAAGGAAGAGCTAAATTACGTGGAAAAAGATAGTTTCTGGCATAACCATTTGCTACCATTTTTACATCACCTTCTTCACCAAGGTGTTTTACATCTGCGTTTAAAAATACTTTCATTTTCAAGCTCCTTATATAATATGTATGCAGCGTTACCAGGAGTTGGATCGCTACATTTTTTTTTCGGGAGCAACAAGCTCCCAGTTTTCAATTAATCTGCTACGAAAGGCAATAAACAAATTGCTCTTGCGCGTTTGATTTCTAAGGCAAGTGCTCTTTGATGTTTTGCACATGTACCTGTAATTCTTCTTGGAAGAATCTTTCCTCGTTCAGTTGTAAATCTTCTTAAAGCATCAGGATCTTTATAGTCAATTTTAACTTTGTTTGCACAAAACCTACATACTTTTTTCTTAAAAAATTGTTTAGGTTTAGATCGACCGCCTCGGTCTTCTCCATCACGTGCATCACTTTCTTTCATGATGTCACTCATTTTGATATTGTTACTTTCAATTGCTGATTGCATTGATATCTCTTCTTGATTAATTATTTCATCTGACATTTTTGTCTCCTTAGCGTATAAAATTAAAATGGAATATCTTCCGGAAAATCGGAATCATTTGCACTGTATGCCGAACCTGAACTTTGATATGTATCTGCAGGAGGTTGATATCCACCACTATTTGATTGTTCAGGGCGTGAATAAGAGGAGCCTTGAGGCGCAGATGTATTCCCACCTAAAAGCTGTACATTGTTTGCAACAACAATAACCTTACTCCTGGATTGTCCGTCTTGTTCCCAACGATCTTGACGCAATTCCCCATCTACTGCTATTTGTTTACCCTTCAAAAGATACTGTTTTAATGTTTCAGCAACTTTTCCAAACAAACTGATTTCAAAATAACTTACTTCATCAACCCATTGGTCGCCAGTTTTTCTTCTACGATTAACTGCAATAGAGAAATTTGAAATTGCATAGCCGTTCTGAGTATATTTTATCTCTGCGTCTCTGGTAAGACGTCCTATCAGCATCACATGGTTTAGATCGGTCATACGTTACCTCTATTCGTCTACACGAACAAACATAAACTTTAAAAGATTGTCTACTAATTTGAATTGTCTGTCGATTTCAACAACTTTTGATGGGTTTAATTTGAGGTTAAATAAGATAAATTTTCCTCTGTTTCGTTTTTTTACGTCATAACAAAGGTCTCGATCTCCGAAGGCATCTTCACTTTCGATTTGTGCTCCAAAATCTGATAGGACTTTTTTTACACCTTCAATGCCGTTTTTAGACAAATCTTCCTCTAAAGGAAAAATGGTCATTAGTTCATACTTTCTCAATGTATACTCCTTGTGGTCTATTGGAAGAGAGGTACGATTATGAGACAAATCATCCTAACTCTCCAAGGTTTGCAGTTATTATATCACAAAACCATTGTATGTTCAAGTGGTTTTATATATTTTTATTTTTAAGGTGTTTGAAATATTGCTTGTATTATTATATAATATACGTTATACTATTTAAATAGGGGAAATATGGATAGTTTTGACTGTGTTATTGTAGGTTCAGGTCCAGCTGGATTAGGTTCTGCGTTTGCTTTACTTGAAGAAAAGAAAAATATAAAAATTCTCATACTAGAAAGTGCAAAAATTTCTTCGGGTGGTTTACGTAATGATTGTAAAATGAACTTTACATTTCCCGTGGGATTTCCTTATGAATATTGGACAGAAGAATCAGCACAAGACTACTTAAATCGAGTTGAACTTTTTTTAAAACCAACAATAATGAATAAAATCAATGTAGATACTTATTCAAAAAGAGCTGAAAGAATTGGTGTAAAACTTCTACAAATACGTCAGTCTCATCTTGGAACTGATGGGGGTATAAAGCTGATACACTCATTAACCTCAAAACTTGAAGAGAACGGTGTAACAATTTGCTTTGAAGAGACACTTGTAAGCGTTGATAAAAAGAAACATATTGCCAAGACAAATAAAAGAGATATCGAGTACAAAAGCTTAATTTTAGCACCCGGTAGACACGGTTTTGATTTTTTGCGAAATATTATGCATGATTTAGATATCGAATACAGTGATAACAGTATTGATGTGGGAATAAGAATTGAAACTAAAGAAGAGCACTACCCCATTGTAAAAGATTATTATGACCCAAAATTTATGTTTCCAGAGAACACTCGCACCTTTTGTACGAATTCACGTGCAGCACACGTAGTTCAAGAACGCTACGAAGGTAAACATGGAACCTATTATAGCGTTAATGGTCATGCTTACTCTGAAGATCGTCCCTCTACAGGTTTAGTTAATTTTGCAATGTTACGTTCGGTATCTTTTACAGAGCCTTTAGCATCAGGACAAGATTATGCAGAATACCTAGGGTCTTTAGCAATGCTAACAGGGGGAGCTCATCCAATAATGCAACGTGTAGGCGACTTCAGGCTGGGAAAAAGAACAACGAGCAAGGGCTTAAATACCGATTTATATGACTTTGAACCAACTCTAAAAAGTGCTACCCCAGGCGATATATCTCTTGCAATGCCTGCCAAATTTTTACAATCTATTTGGAAAGCACTAAAAAAACTAGACACAATCATTCCTGGAATTTTACATCCAAGTACAATAATGTATTATCCTGAAATTAAGTTATATGCAAATAAACCAATATTTAAAAATGAATATTTTATGGCTGAAGAAGATATTTATTTAATTGGTGATGGGGCGGGAACCTCACGAGGAATAACTGCAGCGTGGGCATCTGGAATGAGAGCAGCTGAAGGGATTAAGATAAAAAGGGAGAATACGTAATAAGTGAGAATAACAGGAGGAATGCTAAAAGGGAGAAATATCCACTGTCCCGATGGTGTAATACGCCCAGCTATGGATAAAATGAGAGAATCATTTTTTTCTATTTTGGGGCCGCTTGACGGTAAGACATTTTTAGATATGTTCTCTGGAAGTGGTATTATTGCTTTAGAAGCTGCCTCAAGAGGAGCAGAACGCATAGTTTTGTGCGAAAAAGATAAAATTAAAGTTGACACACTTTTAAACAATATAAAAATGAGTGAAGATGAACTGGGTAAAAAAATTGAATGTAAATTTATGTCTGTTGAACTATTCCTAAAAAGATGTAAGGATAGATTTGATATAATTTTTTTTGACCCTCCCTTTCCTTACAAATACCATGAGGATTTAGTAAAAATAGTTGACGACAGAAGCCTTTTGAATGCAAATGGTACCTTGCTTATCCATAGACCTCAAGAACGAAAAATGGCAAATAATATTGGTAAGCTAGTTAAAAAGGATACTAGAACATATGGACACTCTATTTTAGAGTTTTATGAATATTAGGTAGTGAGGACGCAAGATGAATGGTGACGCAACAAAAATAATAAAGTCTCATAAATCTTCAGGTGGTTTTATAAAAACAACTGATGCGCCTCTTACAGCATTGACATCAGAACAAAAAGTTATTTTAAACCGTAAAGGGAATATATTTTTTAACGAAGGTGATATCTCCGCTGCAACTCGTTTGTTTGTTACCACAGGTTATTCAGATGGTTTAAATAGAATTGGAGATACATACAAAAAAGAAGGTGATGATTTATCTGCACTAAAATATTACCTTCTCGCACGAAACAAGGCAAAGTCAGAGCCAATACTTGAAAAGGTTGCAAGCTTTGTTTCTGATTTACTACATGAGGATGAAAGTTAGGATAATTATGGAAGAAGAAAAACTACTTGAAAACAATGAAGAAAAAAAACAAAACGACGATATAATTTCAGATTTATCAAAGAAAGGCTATACACTGTTAAAAAATAACAAGGTAAGTGAAGCAGAAGATATATTTTTTGAAATCTTAAAGACATCAGATAATAATAATTATGCACTTGTCGGATTAGGTGATTTAGAAAGAAAAAGGCGTAATTTTAAAAAAGCAATTGAGTATTACTCACAATGTATAGAATACTATCCCGAAAATAATTATGCATTGTTTGGGCTTGCGGATTCATATAGAGCACAAAATAAACTACAATCCGCAATTGAAGTATGGGAAAAATATCTAGAAATTGATGAGAAAAATGTTTCCGTTTTGACAAGGGTGGCTGATGCATTTAGAAAACGTCACAACCTCGAAAAATCAAAAGAGTTATATTTGAAAGTATTAGACATTGAGGAAGAAAATGCCTATGCATTAATTGGCCTAGGAAATCTATACTATGATTTTAAAGAGTACAAGACAGCGTTATACTATTGGTCCAGAATGCTTGATATTAGCGAAGGAACGGGGGATATTAGAGTTTTTACCTCAATTGGAAATTGTCATAAAAAAATGAAAGCATATGATCAAGGTATTCATTACTTTGAAGAAGCATTAAAAATAGAAAAGAATAATTTTTATGCATTATTTGGACTTGCAGATTGTTATAGGGGAAAGAATAATCATCAAAAATCTATTGAGTGTTGGAATAAAATTTTAGATTTTGATCCAACAAATAAAGTAATACTTACTAGAGCAGGTGACTCTTATAGAAATATTGGAGATATAGAAAATGCACTAAAGTGTTATAACAGAGCAATTGATATTGAATACGATGTTTATGCAGTTTTTGGTCTTGCGCTTATTGCAAAACAGCAAGGAAGATTTGAAGATGCAATTACAAGCTTTAATCGTTTAATGCAAACAAACTTTAATAATTATAGGTTATACATAGAACTGGCGGATACATATTTACAAACGAATCAAAAAACCTATGCCATTGATGTCTTAAATGCCTGTATGAATTCAGGCATGCGTAATAACGAAATAAGTGATATGCTCAAAAGGATTCAGTCATAGTGATTACTAACACTTTATTTGCTCTAACAGGAATGCTTCCAGCTGAAATTTCCACTATAATTCCGAATGCACCTTCTTTTACTTCAAAACAAATTTTTAAATGGATAGCAAATGGTGCTCAGAGTTATGACGAAATGACAAATATATCATTAGAATTAAGAAAAAGTTTAACATCCGCAACATCTCTATTTTCATCAAAAGTGCATACTGTTTTAAATGATCCTGACGGAACAATTAAACTTCAAATAGAACTCTATGACGGATGTATGATTGAAACTGTACTTCTAATAGATATGGAAGGCAGAAAAACTGCTTGTGTTTCTTGTCAAGCTGGATGTGCAATGGGTTGTGCATTTTGTAAGACAGGTACTCTAGGGCTTTCTAGAAATCTAAGTGCTGCCGAAATCGTTGAGCAGTTTTTATACTTAGAAAAGCATGCTGGTGCTTTACAAAATATTGTTTTTATGGGAATGGGTGAACCTTTGATGAATATTGAAGCCATTAGAAAGTCACTAGATATACTTTCTAACAAAGATGGAAGAAACCTATCTTTAAGGCGTGTTACCCTTTCAACATGTGGAATTGTCAGTGGAATACTTGATTTAGCGGACAATGGCCCTCTAGTAAAATTAGCCCTGTCTCTAACAACTGCAGATGAAACTTTAAGAACACAACTTATGCCAATAAGCAAAAATAATTCATTACATGATATTTCTCAGGCTATTATATATTACAGCAATAAGTCGGGTAAAAGATGTACTCTGGAAATCCCTCTACTTGGCGGTATAAATACTGATAAAGCTAGTGCTAAAAAACTAATAAGTTTTGCAAAAGACCTGCCCGTTCACATAAATCTTATACCTTGGAATCCGGTAAGTGATATAGACTTCATAGAACCAAGCCGTAAAGAAGTAGACATTTTTATAAAAGAATTAGAAAAAGCCGGTTTAAACGTAACGGTACGTATGAAACGTGGACGTACTATAGGTGGCGCATGCGGACAATTGGGCAAAACTACGTAAAAATTGACGTAGCTCACTATGTTCCCTGCTCTAAGGGACGCAGCATAATAGCGTAACGGGTCTATGGCACGATCTTTTTAACCACAAAAATTTGCAACTAATTAGCTCACTTTGCTTCTTGCCTGAGTAGTATTGCAAGGTCGTTACACGACTCCGTGTCAACTTTTTTATACATTATAAGAACATTTAGAGATTTCATTCTAGTTCTTCTACTATTACTTCAAGCTCTTTTATTATACTAATTTTTTGCGGACATACACTCTCACATAATCCACATTTAATACAGTCAGCTGGTGCTCCACCAAGTGATTTTAAGAAATTATAGGTCCCTTTTGCCGATGCTACATCATCATAAATAAGTTTTTTATTCATTGCACCAAACATTTCTGATATTTCAATATTACTTGGGCAATCTTTAACGCAATATTTGCAGTTAGTACACGGAATTCTTGTAATGTGTTCAAAAAGTTCTTGAGCACTTTTTATAGTCTGTTGTTCATCGGCGGATAATGGTTGAAAATCTTTCATAAAAGAAATATTTTCTTTTACTTGTTCAATATTTGACATACCGCTTAAAACAGTTATTACACCTTCTAGGGATGCACAAAAACGAATGGCCCATGAAGCAAACGACTGATCTTTATTTGCTTGTAATAAAATATCTTTAACTTTTTGAGGTGGATTTGCTAAAAGGCCTCCCCTTACCGGCTCCATAATAATAACCTCTTTATGATACTTTCTTGCAATATCATAACAACGCTTTGATTGAATTATTGAATCATTCCAGTCAGCATAGTTAATTTGTAGTTGCACAAAATCCATATCAGGATGTTTATCAAGCACCTTTTCTAATGCGTCAGCAGAGTCATGGATAGAAAATCCCAGCTTTTTAATTTTTCCCAGTGCTTTTTGTTCTGCTAAAAAATCCCAAATATGAAAATCCTCAAAAGTTTTTGTTCGTGTTGAACCCAAATTATGTAAAAGAAAAAAGTCAAAATACTCAACGCCAGCCCTCTCCATTGAAGTATAAAACATTTGTTTAGCCTCAGATTCACTTTTTGCTCCAAACCATGCAGGAAGCTTTGTTGCTAATTGAAAACTCTCTCTTGGGTAACGTTCAACTAGTACTTTTTTTGCAATCCCTTCTGATTTTTGATTATGATAACCATATGCAGTATCAAAATAGGTAAAACCATTTTTTATGAGCTCATCAACCATGTCTTTTGTTTGTTCAATATCCACTTCACCATCCACTAGCGGTAAACGCATTAGTCCTAAACCCAATTTTGGTATTTCTTTTCCATTATAAATCATACACTCTCCTGATAAATTATCTTAACAAATTTCTATTGTTAGTTTTAGATAATTTTAAACTTTATACAAAAAAACATTGACTTTTTTTTAAAATAACAGTATATTCTGTACATTAGATTTTAATCTATAAAATTTTATTCATTAAGGAATGAACATGAAAAAACTTTTGACAGTATTATTGTCAGTGGCAATCATTTTATCGATGGTTGCGTGTGCCGGTGGAAATAAACAAACCGGTGTTGCCAAAGGTTTTGGTGGAGACCTAACCGTTGAAGTAGGTTTTGATGGAGAAAAAATTTCATCTGTAAAAATTACAGAACATGCAGAAACACCAAGTATCGGAACTGCAGCAATTGATGTATTGCCTGCACAAATTGTAGAATACAATACTATCAATTTAGATGCAATTGCAGGGGCAACAGTTACCAGTGATGCTATTTTAGAAGCCACAAAGATGGCAATTGAAGCAGCAGGCTTTGATGCGAAAAATTATATGGCTACTCCTGAGATGGCAAATGTTGAAAAAACAGCAGAAACAATAGATGTAGACATTGCAATTATTGGTGCTGGTGGTGCTGGTATGGTTGCAGCCATTGAAGCTACACAACTAGGTAAAACTGTAATAATCATCGAAAAAATGCCATTTGCAGGTGGTAACACTGTTAAAGCAACAGGTGGTATGAATGCTGCAGAAACTTCAATTCAAGAAAAAGAAGGTGTTGAAGATTCTGTAGAACTATTTGTTCAAGACACATTAAAAGGTGGATACAACGAAGGTAATGAAGAGCTTGTATACGTTATGGCTGAAAACTCAGCTGAAGCTGTTGAATGGCTTGGAACTATTGGAGCTCCTTTAGTACAAGTTTCATTTTCAGGTGGTGCAAGTGTATCAAGAATACACC
>CAYJMR010000014.1:0-23446 GCA_964371375.1 uncultured Treponemataceae bacterium | reverse complement strand
ATGAGTTGGAAACATTGGCTTGCAAAGAATGCTGGTCACTTCCAACATACGGAGACATTTTGTATAGCGTTAAGTAATTACGAATTACTAGTTACGAATTACGAATTGTTCGGGCGTAGCGAGGGGTGTTCATGGGCGTTCGTATAAAAACAGCTTTGCTGTTTTTAACGTCGGTCTGCGGCTCCAATTCCTCGCCACAAGGTGGCTGTGGTATTTCCGCCTCCGCCCTAACGCGTTTACAAGGCAGTGTGATTTTCACACTGCTTTTTTTATGCTAAAGAAAAATACCTTTCTGCAATTGCCCTACCCCACCCTTTTATGCTATAATTAAGGGCATCAAAAATTAAGGAATAATCATGGCAATAGCAAAAGAAATATATAATACAATGAACTCCAAGGGTGCGGGTGTAATACGTGCTATGTTTGAAGCAGGAATTGAATTAAAAAAACAGTTTGGTGAAGATAATGTGTACGACTTTTCATTAGGAAACCCCGACTTAGAGCCTCCCAAGGAGGTTAGAGATGCCATACACGAACTAGCAAACAATACGAATTCAGGACAACATGCATACATGAGTAATGCTGGCTATATGGAAGCACGAAGTGCAATGGCAAAAAAAGTTTCGATTGAACAAGGCTTAACAGGTAATTATGAACTCAAAGCTGAACATACAGTTTTAACTGTAGGAGCAGCAGGAGCATTAAATGCTGTTTTAAAAGCAATACTCAACCCAAATGATATAGTACTTGTCTCCGTCCCCTTTTTCCCAGAGTATGCCCATTATTGCAAAAATCATGGAGGAAAACTGCTGCCGGTAGAAGCAAAGAACGATTTGTCTTTACATATTGAAAACTTCGAACAAGCTCTACAAACAAATGATGTTGCGGCAGTACTATTAAACTCTCCAAACAACCCATCTGGAAAAATATACACAAAAGAAAACATAGAATCGTTAATTTTAGTGTTAAAAAAACATGGAGAAAAAACTGGAAGGTATCCATATATTATCTGCGACGAGCCATACAGAGAAATTACTTTTGGTGGAAAAACAGTTCCCGCAATTTTTCCCTTATACGAGCATACAATAGTTGTAAGTTCCTTTGCAAAGAATTTAAGTTTACCGGGAGAGAGAATTGGTTATATTGCAGTCAATCCTTCATGCCCTGATGTACAAACCCTTATTGCAGGGTGTACATTTACAAATAGAACCTTGGGTTATGTAAATGCACCTGCCTTTTTTCAAAAAGTAGTTTCCAAATCATGGAATGCAAAAGTTGATTATTCTTTGTACGAAAAACGATGCACCATGATTGCGAATATTGCAAAAGAAGCAGGTATTGAGTTTGCAGAGCCAGAAGGGGCATTTTATTTGTTTTGCAAAGTCCCAAACCCTAAAACAAATAAAAACATGCACTCAGATTCAGATGACTTTGCATTTTGCGACCACTTAAAAACATATAATATTCTTGTAGCTCCTGGAACAGGGTTTGGTTGCAAAGGATGGTTTCGCATTGCATATTGCGTTTCAGAAAAAACAATTGAGTCATCTAAAAGTGCGTTTCTTAATGCTATGAAAGAATGGTAAATCTAAAAACCTAAACAACACTTGCTTCGGAAAAAGCTGTAACAACATTGGTTGAATCTACATTGAACTCATTTTTTACAATCTTTAAGAATAATGAAAGTTTACCTTTCGTATTTTTACAGTCTACTATTACTGTATCACCTGTTTCGCACTCACCAGAGATTATTTTTAATGCAAGAGTATCTTCAATTTCTCTTTGTATGAGCCTTCGCATTGGTCTTGCTCCATAGGCAGGGCTATACCCATTTTCTATGAGGTAAGCTTTAGCTTTAGGTTGTACCTTAATATGCATATGCTGTTCATGTAGGCGCTCAGAAAATTCATCAATTTGAATATCTAAGATTTTACCAACCTCTTTATGTGTCAGTGGTGTAAATACTATTGTTTCATCGATCCGATTTATCAACTCAGGAGACATTAGTCTTTTTAATTCATTTAAGGCATCGGCTTTAATATTTTCATAATCTAGAATTCCAGTGCTACTTGAATTAAACCCAAGTCTGTTTTCATTTGAAATTTGTCTAATTCCTACATTACTTGTCATAATAATAAGGGTATTCTTGAAATTAACAACATGCCCAAGATTATCTCTTAGCTCGCCTTCTTCAAGTACCTGCAATAATAAATTAAATACATCAGGGTGCGCTTTTTCTATTTCATCTAATAGAATAATTGAGTACGGATTTCGTCTTACTTTTTCTGTTAAAATACCGCCTTCTTCATACCCAACATATCCAGGAGGTGCTCCGACCAATCTACTTGAATTATGTTTTTCCATGTAATCACTCATATCAATTCTTATAAGTGATTCTTCAGTGCCGAATAAAAACTTTGAAAGAGTTTTGGCTAATAAAGTTTTACCAACCCCCGTAGGGCCTAAGAAAATAAATGAGCCTAAAGGACGCTTTCTAGATGAAACTCCAGCTCTTGAACGTCTTACCGCAGATGAAATAAGCTTTATTGCCTCATCTTGGCTCACGACTGTTTTATGAAGTTCTTCTTCCATAAGAACAAGCTTGGATGTTTCATTATCATTTAGATGATCCATAGGAATACCAGTAATAGAAGATAAAACAGTACAAATGTCATTAACCGTTACTATATTTTTCCCAGTATTTTCTTCCCACTCACGCATCAACAAAGCATGCTCATCCTTTAAGTTTCTTAATTTATCCCTAACAATAGCGGCACTTTCATAGTTTTGTGTTTGAATTACTTGTTGTTTTTCTATCGTCAAAAGGCTGATTTTATCTTGTACTTCTGTAATTTCAGCGGGAAACTCTTCATCTATAATTTTTTTCATTGCACCACTTTCATCCAAAAGATCAATTGCCTTATCTGGTAAAAACCGCTCTGTAATATAGCGCTTAGAAAAACGGACTATAGCATCAATAGCTTCCTCATCATAGCAAACACCATGAAACTCTTCATACCGCCCTTTTATTCCTTCAAGTATTTCATGTGTTTCTTCTTCGGAAGGTTCACCCACTTGCACTACTTGAAATCGTCTTTCAAGGGCTGCATCTTTTTCAAAGTATTTTCTATATTCGCTTATAGTAGTAGCACCGACACACTGAAGTTCACCCCTTGACAAAGCAGGTTTAATAATATTTGCAGCATCCATAGAGCCTTCAGAACCACCAGCTCCTATAATAGTGTGTAACTCATCAATAAATAAAATTACATTTTTACGTTCACGTATCTCTTTCATAATGCGTTTTAGTCGTTCTTCAAATTCGCCTCTGTATTTTGTACCTGCAATCACAGAAGCAACATCAAGCATTATGACACGCTTTTCTAGTAAATTTGCGGGGACTTCTTCGTCTACAATTCTCTGTGCAAGAGATTCGGCTATAGCAGTTTTTCCAACCCCTGGTTCACCAATTAAAATTGGGTTATTTTTTGTGCGTCGTGATAAAATTTGAATTACACGTTGAACTTCTTTTCTTCTGCCAACAACAGGATCTAGTAAACCATCTCGTGCTTTGCTTGTTAAGTCGCGGCTAAATTCTTCAATTATTGATGTACTTTGAGCCTTATTTTGAAATGCAACACCTAAAGGCCCCTTACTTGCAATATTTTGATGTGTATCGTTATCTGAGGAATGTACTTGTACAGAAACAATTTCAACTGCTTTTCGAACATCAACAATTGTAAAACCGACCATTTTAATAAACTTACTAGTAGCACTTTGCTCTTCTCGTACTGCAGCTAAAAGAAAGTGTTCAGTTCCAACATACTCGCGTTTTGACATTTTAGACTCATCTAGTGATATATCTAAAAAAACTTGCAAGCGTCTAGAACGTAAAATTTCTGAAAAGCTTGTTTTCGAAGAATTCTTAGGCAATGCTTTTTCAAGGGCAATTCGAAGTGAAAGAATATTTACTTTTAAATATTGTAAAACAGCAAACCCTACTGAATCTGCATTTTTAATTAAAGCAAGCATTAGATGCTCTGGAAGCAACTGTTCTGAACCTACTTGACGTGCTTCCTCTTGTGCTAAAACCATAAGTAGTTTTTGGGCTCTAGGCGAAAGGCCTTTTATCATATTGTCTCCTATGAAGACATCGCACTGGGGGATTATCATGGAGGATACAATATCGAAGTTTATAAAATTGAATTACAAAACCCCTAATGACAAAAGTTTATACTATCTCCTTTATCATTACTCCAATGACGACACCGAAAAAGTGACGCTTCTTAGATGATGGAAATAGTCAAAAATTAAATGAATACAAAAGTGATTTCATCTTGATTGTAGTTTTGTTGTAGCCTAAAAAAAAGAAAACTTCTACTATTTGCTAAACATCATCTATATAGTAAACACATTAAAACATAAATAGTTACGAATAAATCTGAATATTCTCAACAGATTCTTGCATAATTAATGAGCGCAACCGCTGAGTTTGCATTTCAGGAGTTTTTATATCTTTCTCAAACTTAAAACGTTCTGTCCTGTTAATAAAGGAAATGTGACCTTCTTTGATTCTATACACTAAACTTGATAATTGGAAATCATCTATTCCAACTAGTAGGCCAGAGTCTTTACCCCATTTTAACCTAAACAGTAAGTCCAAACTTTCTTTTTCTGTTAATAACCTGGAATATTTTACCGTTGCCAAGGCTTTATACACCGAGTCGCGAAGTATAGTTGGCCTCGTATCACAAATTCTTTCTCTTTGCAATCTTTCTGCTTGTATTACCTGTTCAACAACCTTATAAAAACTTTTTAGCTGATCTTTTTCTGTTCCTGTAAAACACATTATTGTACTAATCTGATAACAATTACCTAATGCTGCAGATAATAGCTCATCGTTTTGTAATGAAAGTCCAAAAACGGGAATGATACTAAATCCTTGGGATTCAATGCTTGCAAACAATGCTGTTAATTCATTTTCTTCGCCATTTAATCGTGCTAGTGATGGAAGATGTGCAAAAACTGAAAGTTTGACACCGGTACCTATGTTTTCAAGATTGCATGTTAAATATCCAAAATCAATTGAAGCTGCTACCTGAACAATATTTTGTAGTTCTTTATCGACATCATGTGCCAAGTTGTATGCTTTACTTGCATCAAAGCCCGAACAAAATGCTGAAAGCTGAAGATGATCATCACCATTTACATTGCACGAAAGCATTCCATCTGAGCGAACAACTATACCTGAGACAGGGCTTTGAATATATTCAGATGATAACACACCACGCTCTAGTAGTATTTTTTGACCTAAGTCGTCTAGTTTTTTAACACTGAGTGCTTGATACTGTTCTGAATCGTTAAGTTGTGCAAAGGCATCAAAAACGAGTGTTTGTACACGTTGTCCATCATCATGTGAAAATCTCGAAGGAAAAGGAAAGTTTGCTAAATTCCTTGACATACGAACACGGGTTGAAATAATTACATCATTTTCAGGACCTGCAGAGTTATACCATGCGTTTCCAATTTCATTTGTCAAATAATCCCCCTTCTTCATTCGCATTGGCTATTGCAGGCCGTTCAAGGGAATTTAGAAAATCTCGATACATTGCAGCTTTTTCATAGTCTTCTTCTGCAATTGAAATATCTAGTTTTTTTTGGATTTCAATACGATCGGTGAGAATTGAACGAAAGTGTTCAAGTTTTTTTGGCATTGAACCAGTGTATGGAGCATCAATACCTTTGTTTTTTAGGATTCCTTTTATTTCATTTTGAAAAGATATGTAGCACTCTGGGCAACCTAACTGCCCTGTTTTTTCAATATCATCAAAAGTTCTACCACATACATAACAACCGTTTTGAGGCAGTGAAATTGCATCAATGAGAGTTTTAATCGATGAAGGTATCTTATCACCTGCTACACCAATGCCGCGTTCTCTTGCACAGGTTGGGCAAAGATGTATTTCTTTTTTTTCCTCAGAACTTACTTGTTGAACCAAAAGTACTGCATCGCGCTTATTACACATATTACATAGCATAGCAAACCTCTTGGGAAAACACTTAGACAAGTTGTCAATATTTGGTTTTCCTCGTTGAAAAATTATTTTAGGCAAAATAGCATAAAAATTTTTAACTTAAAAACAATATTGTCTTAGTAATACTAGTAACTACAGTTTTCGCAAAATATCGAGAGGACGCTCGCTACCTGCTCGGAATGCAGGAACTATTGAGACTAAAACCGATAGAACAATTGTTCCAATCACCATATAGAGTAACTCTACTGTAGGAACCGTAACCGGTATTGTTTCTAAATAGTATGCAGGGTTAAGTAATGTTACTGGAACATAGTCAGCCCCACTACTTATATAATACCATACTTTTGCTATTTCGTTGAAAAAAGTTTCGAAAAAAAGTAAAATTTCGTTGAAATTCATACCAAAAATTATGCCTACTGGTATTCCGATTATTAGCCCTCCTAAGGCACATAGAACACCTGTAATTAAAAAGGCTATCGCAATACCTGCTGGTGATGCTCCTATACTTTTTAATATAGCTATTTCCTTTTGACGTTCTAACGCGGTCATAATTAATGCAGCAGAAATATTCACCGAAGCAATTAAGAGAATCAAAAACATTATAAGCATTAATAGCATTTTTGTTGAAGCATAGTTTTCATATTGAGAAGTATTTACATCGCTCCACCTATACAACGAAAAATCATCTTCTAGTATGCGCATAGTGCTTAATGTAACTCGAGTTAAGTCATTACTAAATGGGTCTTCAGTTTCAATACCAACCTTTATCTGTGAAGATGCAGATGAGAGATACGAAAAACCTACTTCTAGGGGCAAAAACACCCATAACGCATCTATTTCTTCATAACCTGACGATACAATACCCGAAACAATCCCTGAGTACATCTTTGGTATAACATTTCCATTTGGAAGTGTTTGTGTTGACATAAGGCGTAATGTATCTCCAACATTAACCTCAAGTGTTTCTGCTATTTTTTTTCCTACTACAATACTATTTTTCGATGGAAAACCCGCTTCGCCTTCTACAACTTCAATATATTCATTAAAGCCTTTACTTTCTGTAAAAATAGTGTCTTCTACGGCACGGATTGTTGCACCTGTTCTTCCTGTATTTCCAATAGCTAGTGCAACACCCTGACGTTCAACAAATGTACCGGTTACACCATCAACAGTGTCAATATCATTTGCAATAGAATCTAATAATTGCAAGTGTTCATTATTGCTAAGACTTTTTGGGGAAGTTTGAACTGCTTGTAAATGATAACTTGAAAGCCCTATGATTCTTCCAGTGATACCCTCTATCATTCCGTCTGCAACTATTATTACTACAATAAAAGGAACAATGCTCAACGCAATTCCTATCATTGCACCAAAAAGACTTTTCCGTCCATTCGAAGAAGATTGTTTTTTTGGAATTAATAGTCTAACGGCATATAAAAGAGAGGATTTAAATGTCATATTGTAAGCACCCCTCTTTTATTCGATATTGCACATCTCCCCGTTCACATAAGGACAACTCATGTGTAACTAATAGAAGTGTTTTATTATATTTTTCTACAAGCGAAAATAGCATTTCACTAATTAGCTTTGCATTTTCAGGATCTAAGTTGCCGGTTGGTTCATCTGCCAAAATAAGCTTTGGATCATGAATTAGGGAGCGCGCAACAGCAGCTCGTTGGCGCTCTCCTCCCGATAACTGCGAAGGAAGATGATTCATTCTATGTTCTAATCCAACATCGCATAAAAGAATTTTTGCTTTTTCAATTGCAACTTTTTTATCTTCCCCACTCATATAAAGGGGTAAAAAAACATTTTCAAGAGCTGTAAAATCTTTTAATAAATAGTGAAATTGGAAAATAAGTCCGACAAACTTTGAACGATACTCAGATAACTCTTTTTCAACAAGATTAGAAATAGTATAATCCCCTACTTGAACACTACCCTTTGTAGCATTATCAAGGCCTGCAATAATGTTTAAAAGTGTGCTTTTACCACAACCACTTTCACCTAAGATTATTACCTTACTACCTGCTTTTACAGTCATATCCAATTCTTGTAAAATAGTTAATGATTGCATTGAATCTGAGTATGTTTTTTCAAGTCCTTTAATTACTATTATTTCATCATTCATATCGTAAAACCTCCGCTGCAAACAGCTTTAATATTCTTCTACTAGCAATCCATCCTGAGCACAGTGCTGAAAGTAAGCCAAACAAGGTAATGAGCATTGTTTCGAAGACATCCATTCTTGTTGGTATTTGGGCATAAAATGTAAACATTGGATTTTCCGTTACCAAGAACAAATTTTCAGAATTGAAAATCATTACAAAAAAGTATTGTACGTAATATACTGTTTTTGAAATAATAAAAAACACAACATCCATATTCAAACTAATTAGTATTCCCAATAATAGCCCACACAGTGCACCGCTTAATCCAATAGCTAAACCTCGAAAAATAAAAATAGATTGTATGCTTGTTGAAGTAGAACCTAATGCTGTAAGTACAGCAATTTCTTCTCGCCTTTCAAAAACCATTCTCCGCATGCTGTTAAAGATATTTACCCCTACTACGACAAATATCATAAAAACAAGCATCAATAAGAGGGTTTTTTCAACTCGCAGGGCTCCAAAAAAGGCCCTATTATAACTTCTCCAAGATTCAAGTTGTACTTTATCTTCAATCCCATCGTCTTGAATAAACTTTGTAATTTCTGCCAAAAACAAATGATCTGAGTCAGCATTAGTAAGCTTTATTCCATATGACGGTAACATATTCCCGAGTACTTTTTCCCCTGTTTCAAGTGGAAAAAACATAAAGGTGCTATTTATTTCTGCATAATCTGATACAAATATTCCTGAAACTCTATAAGTGCGTGTATCAGAGAATAAATCAACATCGGATGAACCTGACATAGCCAAAATGTTTATTGTGTCCCCAACAGAAACTCCTAAAGCACGTGCCAAAGAAGAACCAATTACCGTCGTTTTTTCTTCTAACAAAAAGTCACCTGCTACTATACTCATCTGAGAGGCAAAACCCTCGTCAGTTTTCATAATATCTTTTTCAACAAAGCGAAGAAGTGCAGCTTGTTGTCTTGAGCCACTGCCTACAACTAACGCTTGGGCTTCATAGAATGGTGATACACTACGAACTCGGCTACTTTTTTGTGCAAGCGCCTGAAAGGTTTTCCCTGCGTCTTCTGTTTGCATGTTCGCTCTTGCATGGTATGAGCTTATTTCTAAAATGCTTTCAATATAACCTATCTGAAACCCATTCATAACGGCCATTACCACTATCAATGTCATTACACCAAAGGCAATTCCAAGTGCTGATAGATAAGAAGTTAATGCACTGCGACCTTTGCTATCTACAAGGGCAAAGCGTTTTGAAACAAATATCATCCATGCGATTTTATTTGAAATTTTCATAGTTGTCTCTCTCGAATTTTTATACCATTTTCAAATACTTCTTCTAGGTTTGCAGAATCACTTACATAGAAGGTTTTAATAAATAAGGATTCATTAAAATACACCGTTTCAACCCAATTATCGGAAGAAGAATATACAATTGATTTTTTTAATATTTCATTTGAATACATATATATGTCAGCTTTATCATCACCAAGCTTAAACTCATAAAGTATTTGTTCATCATACTCTGTTTCATCTTCATAGTTTGTTGTTTCTTCAATCAATCTATCTGCATTGTCATAATAAAAACGCTTTAAGTACATTAAATTTGTTTTTTCTATATCTATGTCACCATCATTGGTTTTTGAAAAACTATACACAGCTCTTTCTGTAAGGGTACCGTCACTGTTATACTTTTCAATTGTTCTAAGCATATCAGAAAAATTGTTTTCTTCACTACTATTTGCATAAACATTATTGCCATTATACATATACTCTCGAATAATACTTGGCTGAGTTTCATCTTCTTGCCATGATGTTTCCTTAACTAACCGTTGGTTATCATCATATTTTTTTTGAACAATAGTACCGTCGCTAATGCGTGCAAAAGATGAATAATCCTTACTAACAAAAAAATCCTCGTTTTCTGCACTGTAGTACCGAAGCCTTCCATCAGAAGAAATATTTGTATTTGCTTCTTGTGAAAATGTCATTAAAAATAGATGTGTACATACAAATATAAAAACAGATTTTTTCATAGATTATGTGCCCAAAAACTCATTTACGTATTGCTCTGCACTGAACACTGCAATATCAGAGTACGTCTCACCAAAACCTACAAAGGCTATAGGAATATTGAGTTCTCGGCCAAGTGCAAAAGCAACGCCTCCCTTTGCACTTGAATCATATTTTGTAAGTATTACGCAGTCCACTCCAACAGCTTCATGGAATACTTCTGCCTGTCGAAAAGCATTTTGCCCTGTTGTAGCATCTAAAACAAGAATTTTTTTATAACAACCTTCACTTGCTTTAGAAGAAGCAACTCTATCAATTTTTTGTAATTCCCGCACTAAATTTTCTTTATTATGAAGACGGCCTGCTGTATCGGCAAGTACAATTCCTCCGCCTTTTGCTGCAATAGACTCTGCTGCATCAAACACCACAGCTGAAGGGTCTGCCCCATGCTGATGCGCAACTACACGTAAATCTAGACGTTGTCCATGAATAGTCAATTGTTCAATGGCTGCGGCTCTAAAAGTATCAGCGGCGGCCATAGCTATCGTATACTTTCCTGTTTTATTAAAGTATGAAGCCATTTTTGCAACCGAAGTTGTTTTTCCAACGCCATTTACACCCAGTACTAAAAACACATTTACATCGTTTGGGTTACCACCTAACTCTATTGTTTTTACATAAGAAAGCAGTATAGTTTTTAATTCATTTAGAATATCTTTTTCATCGCTTAATTTATTCTTTTTACATTGCTTTTCTAATTCTTCTACTATCTCAAAAGCGATTTTAGCCCCAACATCACCTTCAACAAGAGTATCTGTAAGTGTTTCAAAAAAATCATCATCAGTTTTTACGTTACCCGAAAACAAGTTTTTTATTTTTTGTGCAAAGTTTACGCTAGCCATGCATCATTCCTTTATTTTAATTTTCTTGAGTGTCAACTTCTTCTGGTAAAATTGAATTTACCGAATGAATGTATAAACCCAACTGTACTAAAAAATTTACACCTAATCCTATTGACACACCCATAGTGACATTACGTGCGGTATCCCACCCTTTTAAATTATCTCCTGCAGACTTAGCACTTGCCCATGAATTATATTCATTCAAATACTGTCCATTCGCAATAAAATAAAGCGGTAGGGATATAATAAGAGCTGCATAAGAATTATACATTCTTTTCCTATTTTTTTCAATGATATCCGCAAAGTTTTTTGTATCGGCCTCAAGTGTAAAGTCATAATTAGGCGTAGGTGTAATTGCTCTAGTAGTACTTTCTTCTGTAAGCAGAAACCATGTTGTTATTCCTTCCTCACTAACAAATTCTCCCAACGCCGGAAATCCATTCACGCTTACAATTCCTTGGGTTGAACCTATTTGGCTTGCAGTATCTGTTACTGCTTTTTGTGCATTCAAAAATAAATTACCATTTGGTGAAGGAATATCAAATGTAAGGTTTTCAGTATTTACGGCCTTTAGATTTAGATTTACACGGTAGTTTCCTTCACTAAATAAATATGTTGCTGCTAACCCTTCATACCCAGGACTTTCAATATAAAACTCATATATTCCACTTGTAAGAACTACAGTCAAAACATCGGAATTCTCTTCAAGTTGTATAATTTGCCCGTTTATATGTATTGTGCTTGTAGCTTGTGCCTCTTGTGGTTCGATTGCAAAATGCACCTCTACTTTTTCTTTATTTGAGAGAGACAAATACACTTGCTCTGAGATTCGCTGCGATATGTCTTGAACAGAAGTAATATTATCAACTTCAAGTATTTTAACTTCCAGTACTGAACCTGGATACACCGTTACGTATACCGTCACAGATATAAAAGAATCTGCATGTTCGATACTTCCTGTAATTAGAGCATTAATATCTTTTGGATTAAAAAAAGCTACATTCTCTCCAATATCATATAAATCTTGTGTGCTGTCGTTCCATAACACAACCTTCTTTTCAACTGCGGTATAGGAGTCAGAATGTAATAAGTTTTTTTCATTAATCTTATTTTGAATTTCTAAGCGTAAACTTTCAATTTCCTTTTCTTTTTCGCTCAAGGCATCTTCATAATCTGAATCAAGTGTTTGAGTAAAAATTAGTGAATCTCTTTCAAATGTTTTATTTTGTAAGCTTTCATATAGTGCATTTATTTCATCATTATATGCTCTCTGTTCTAGCCTATATTGTTCTTCTTGCGATACCGTTCTCGTCAATGTTTGTGAAAAGTTTTGTAAGATATAATGAGGTATTAGATTTGAGAGAGAATCACTTTCTTTATTGGATTCAAATTCTGCTGCTGCAAAAACCCATTGTCCTTCTTCATCTGCATACAAAAAAGTAATTGAATTGACTACCATAATCATAAAAAAAACAAATACCTTTTTTATACGGGACATGCGGCACATCATTCCTCTCCATCTCCCATAGGTAGCCCTTTCCACTTTGCAGCTAAATAAGACTCAATAAACTGATCAATTGCGCCATCCATAACGGCTTGAATATTTCCCGTTTCAAAGCGTGTTCGAAGATCTTTGACCATTGTATAGGGCTGAAACACATATGATCGGATTTGACTTCCCCAGGCAATATCTTTTTTTTCTTGTGCAAATTTTGAGTTTTCTTTTTCTTTTTCTGCTCTATAATGCTCATAAAGACGAGCTTTAAGTATACTCATACACGTTGCTTTATTCATTGTTTGGCTTCGTTCAGTTTGACATGCAACAATGATATTTGTCGGAATATGGGTAATTCTTACGGCAGAATCTGTCTTATTTACATGTTGTCCACCGGCTCCTCCGGCTCTATATGTATCAATTTTTAAGTCTTCTTGGCGAATATCTACATCTATACTATCATCGAGAACTGGAAAAACATACACCGATGTAAATGAAGTATGTCGTCGAGCATTTGAATCAAACGGGCTTATGCGTACAAGACGGTGCACTCCTGCTTCAGACTTTAAATAGCCATATACATAATCACCCGATATTTGAAGTGTTGCAGATTTTATTCCACCTTCTGCTTCAAGCATATCAACGATGGCAACTTTAAATCCCCTTCGCTCTGCCCATCTAGTATACATCCTGCAAAGCATTTGTGCCCAATCACATGCTTCTGTGCCACCTGCGCCTGAGTGAATTGTTAAAAATGCATTATTTTTATCTACTTCATCAGAAAGTAAATTAAGGATACTTAATTTTTCATAGCTGTCTTGAGATGATGTAAATAGCGATTGTATTTCTTGTTCAAGCTCTGCATCGTGGGACTCATTAAGGAGGTCATACAATGTTTCAATTGTATCCATGTTTTCGATAAGAACTTTCCATGGTTCAATACGATTTTTTAGCATCTTTATTTCAGAAAGTATTTTTTCTGCTTTTGCAGGATCACTCCAAAAGTCAGCACTCCCGCTTATTTCTTCTTTTTCTGCAATTTTTTTTTCAATAGTAGCAGAGTCAAAGACGCCCCCAAACGTCTAGAATATCAGCCTTTAATGAGGCGATGGGAGCTTTTAATTCATCTATCATGAGTATCTCCTGGTAATAAAAATGTTGTTAAATAATAATAGTAATATATCTTTACTACTTGTCTTTTGGTGGGCGCAACATGCAACGTTTCCACTTCTTTTTATTCAATTCAGTAATAGCCATTAATCCGTTTACAGGGTATTGGTACATTCTAAGTCTGTCGTAATAATCTGTTACTCTGTCTACATCTTTTTTGAGCTTTATTAGTTGGCCTTCCGAAAGGGATGGGTTTTCCCAGCAAGCTCTCTGAACTTTCATAAATCCATATTGAGTGAGAATTGAAACTATTGCCCTTGAGGAATCTACCCCACCAGGATCTAACACTACAGAAACAAACATAAATATAGCATAAATGAAAGTTTACATCTTGTCAAATACTTATTTTATGTTATAATTACATTATATGAAAAAAATAGCAATTTTACTACTTACAGGAACATTTCTGTCTGTATTTTGTGGTGCTCAGAGTATACGCCCACTAATTTCAAATATTAATACATCATTTTCACCAGCTGATTCGCAGGTAACCCTTATGTGGACAGTACCAGATGGTGTTTTATCTCAAATTTCTAATCTATTAGTGTATAAAAATTCTGGTAGCATCATTAGCACGCCAACATTGTCAGTATTATCCCCAATTGCAACACTTTCGCCCACTAGTTCTGCCTATACAGATTCACTCAGTGATTCTAAGTCATATTATTATGCAGTTGTAGCACGCTTAACTGATGGGACAATGTACGATGTAGTTATTCCAACAGTTAATGCAACGGTAAAATCCGTTGCAAAAGAGAAAAAGCAGAATAATACTTACGTCGAACCTCAAAACACTGACAACATAGTTACAACTAGAATTATGAGTAATACTGAAGCCCCACTGAGAGAGAGACCTCTTCCATATCTTGATATTCGCCCAGATACTACGCAAAATCAAGTTTTATTACCAGGAACAACACAGGGAGATAATGTACTTACAAAACAAGAAACATTTTTTGCACCGTATATTTTTGATGAAGACAAAGATGGTGAAAAAGCAACGGGAGATGATTATTCACTCTACCTAATTGTAAACTCAGTTATTTCTCAAGAAAACTGGAAATCATCGCAGGAAGAATTATTAAAATTTTTACAAATAAATAGGTCGACTTCTTCAACTGCCAGAGCAAATTTTTACCTTGCGCAAACATATTATTATCAAGGCGATTACCGCACAGCTCTTACACATTTTCAAAAAGCTGAAAGGCTATACCCAGTAAACTCAAAAGTATGGATAGAAGAAGTCTTAAACCGCTTTACTATTAGATAAAGGTTTTGTAACCTTTATCTAATAGATTGAATTAAATCATATAAAACCGATGTTTGGTTTTCAATGTTTACTTCGCTAGGTGGTTCTCCACTAGCACCTTCTGTACTCTCTTGATTCAAGACAGTTTCTTCTTTTTCTAGTGCTATAGTTGGGATTACCTCATCATCAATATTTACCAGATCATAAAATCCATTTTGAGCATACACCCCTTGGGAGATGTCTTCGCCAACCTCTGTTAAGGTGATTGTACCAAGCATTTCACTTTCTGAATATTTTAAACCAACACCATTATCCATAATGCCTATATAATCTTCTTTATATATTTCATAAACTTGATCAACTTCACCACCATCTCTTCTACCGATATCTATTAATACACTCGTTCCTCTTCTATCGATTATTGTACCTTTTTGAGGAAGTGTCATACTAATATCACTACGTAGTTTTTGCAAAACAGAGGCAAAACGATCATTTCCTGTTCTATAAACTTCCCAGGAAAAAGCTTCTGTTCCTGTAGCAGCAACATATAAATCTAAAGTAACTCTAATATCTCTCTCACCTTCAGAAACATCAAGCAAAGCGAAATAATCATAGCCATTTTCTCTTGATAACCTAAAAGCCTCTGCATATGAGCGTACAGGCTGAGCACTTGGTATAGCTTGTACCGTTTGGCTTGAGTTAAAAATATCTGCAAGCATCCCCGCTGTTATAGAGACTGCATTTTGATGATATAATGATATGGGCTGTTCAAAATGATAGATTGCCATAGACCACCGAGTTTTATCTAAATAAAACGGATCTATGTCCCATTTTTGTGGTAAGGTATTTGATAGGGCTGACTCATAGGCTTCTATACTGTCTTCAACTGTGCGAGTTGATAATCCTTGTACTTGCAAAAATTGCAACTGCGATAAAAACGATTCTGAATAACCATCTTGCAAAAGAATATTTGCAAGTTCAAGACGAGCAGTTATGTTAAGAGGGTCTAGCCGAAGCGTTCGTTGATATTCATACAAGGCCGTATTTGCTAGGTATTTTTCTTGAGCAATTTCTGCCTTTTTCAAATGATAGTCTGCCCATTTCCCACGCCTTGGATCTTCAATTTGTGTTTTTTCATGTATTAATAATTCAAAAGCAGATCTCATAATTTCATCTTGGGGGTCTTCTCGTAAGCCAATTTCCCAGCTGGAAAGAGCTTCTTCTGTTAATCCCAATTCTTTATTTGCTAAACCTTTAATAAACCAAGCCTCGGGTGAATCTCTTTCTTGAGAAATAATATAATCGCAAACATCTATTGCAACCGAATAGCGACCATCAACAAATAAAATATCTGCAAGCAGTTTATATGCATCCATATAGTTAGGATTGAGCTCAATTGCCGTTCTGAGATACTGTTCTGCATCTTGCAATTCATTTGCTTTTGCAGATACATATCCAGCAAAATAAAACACATCTGCCCTGTCATCATGGTAGCGTATAGCTTGCTTTATATAGTTTTGCGCTTTTGCTATATCGCCCATTTCATCTGCTATGAGGGCTAATGAAATAAGTGCTTTTTTGTTCGAGGATTCCCGCTTTAAGGCATCTAAAAAATAGTTTTCTGCTCCGGTAAATTTTCCATTAAAAAGGTCTAGCTGAGCAAGCCCAAAACGAGCGTCAATATTATTTGGCTGGTGTGCAAGGGTTTCTAAAAAAACTTGCCGCGCTTCATCTAGCCTTCCCAATCCAATAAGCGAAAAGCCTTTTAGGTTGGGAATAGACGCTCGATTTTTTATATACAGACTTGCTTTTTCGGCATACGAAAGTGAAAGGTCATACTGGTCTAGTTCGTATGAGCATTCAGCTAATGAAAGCCATGCCTCGCCATATGCAGGGTTTATGGCGAGTGCTTCGAGATAGTACTCTGTTGCAGAATACCAATCTTCTCTACTTTGACTTGCTTTACCTTGATTATATAAAGTTAAGGCTGACTGTCCGTACAAAAATGAAAAGAGCACTAAACAAAGTGTAAAAATTATAGATTTTTTCAACACAATACCCTCCCTAGTCCTGTGTTCTGTTTCAAACAGTGTAAAGCCTATGCTTCGGCTTCAGTATGTTTGATAACTTTAATTTGATTTACTTTATGACCTTCTACATCTTGAACAATAAAATCGTAATTGTTCCAACTTTCTTTTTCGTATTTTACAGGGATCTTACCAAATAAATCAAATACAAACCCACCAAGTGTATCAAATTCCTCATTAGGAAACTGAGACTCAATTTCTTCATTCAAGTCATCAAGATTCACTCTGGCATCACAAAGCCAAGTATTTTCCCCAACGGAAATTATATCTTCATTTTCATTGTCAAATTCATCTTGTATATCACCCACTATTTCTTCAATAATGTCTTCCATACATACAATACCTGACATTCCGCCATACTCATCTATAGCGATAGCAATATGAACGTGTCGCCTTTTAAATTCTCTAAGCAGCGAATCTATTCGCTTTGACTCAGGAACAAAAAAAGCCTTTCTTATAATTTTTTCTAAATCAAATTTTTCTTTTTTTGCAAAAGTTTTTATTAAATCTTTTACATATAAAACTCCTACAACATTATCAATCGATTCTGAATACACTGGAAAACGTGAATGTTCACTTTCGGCAATTTTACCCAAAAGCTCATCTTTTTCCATATCAATTGATAAAAAATCAACATCAATTCGAGGAACCATAACTTCTTTTACTGAAGTTTCAGCTAACTCTTCGACCCCTCTAATCATGTCTCGTTTTTCACTTTCTTGCGTGTCCCTATCGGGACTACTAGAGTGAGGTTCCTCCTTAGCCGCCTTAGAAAACAAATGTTTTAATAAACCCATTCTTATCATCCTATAATATTATATTCTTGAAACGTTTTTAATAAACTTTCTTGCAAGTTAAACATTTCATTAGTTTCCTCTCCAAGGGCATTTTCATGATCATACCCCTCAAGATGTAGAATACCATGAATCAGAAGTCTCTTCAATTCTTCATCAGGCAAAACATCAAAATCTTCTGCATTTTTATACAAAAAATTAACACAAATTGCAATATCACCAGCAATATAGCGCGTATTCCCATCATCATCGATATATTCTTCGCCTTGTTCAAATGAAAGTACATCTGTTGAAGAATCTTTATCGCGATACTGTTTATTTAATCCTTGCATTATAGCATCAGAACAAAACATCACCGATAATTCCCAGTTGTTATGGTCTCTCTCTTTAAGTATTTCCAATAAAAAATCTTTAACCTTTTCAAGCCAAAGTGGCTCAGCAATATCTTCAAAAGAAACAAAAACATCGCAATTATTTTTTTTCACTTTCAGCCTCTTTTATTTTTTTACCTCTTGTTTTTTTTGCTGGCGCAACAGGAGCATCATCATTTGAATCATTTTGATTAGGATATTCTATTCTAGAATGATAATAGCCTGCCATAATATTCACCAAAGAAGTTTGTATTCGATTTAAATCATTGAATGTGAGATTTGCATTGTCCATTTGATGCGTTTCATATTTACCCATAACCAACTTTCTTATAAATTTTTCAAGCCTCGATACAGAGGGGTCTGTTAGAGTTCTACATGCAGCCTCTACAGTATCACAAATCATCACTACAGCAGCTTCTTTTGATGTTGGACGTGTTCCCATATATGAAAAATCATCTTCAGAAATACTCGCATCAAGTTTTTTAGCTTCGTTATAAAAATAGTAAATGGTACTATTTCCATGGTGTTGTGCAACAACATCAATCACTTCAGAAGGTAAATGAAGTTGATAACATCGTTCAACTCCTTTTTTTACATGGTTTCTAATTACTGACACGGAAAGTCGAGGGTTAATCTCATCATGCTTGTTTCCATCTCGTTGATTTTCAACAAAGTATTCGGGCTGCTCTATTTTCCCTATATCGTGATAATAAGAACCAACACGCGCAAGTAAGCCATTTGCACCAATTTCGTTACATGCAGTTTCTGCAAGTGTTGCAACGAGCATTGAATGATTATATGTTCCAGGAGCATTTAAAAGCATCCGTTGCATAAGCGGATTATTTAAGTCTGATAAATCTAATAGTCTAAAAACAGATGCAGTATTAAAAATATATTCTAGTGGAGTTAAAAATCCCAAGAGGCAAATACCTGATACAAAACCATTGATTGCGACACCTAAGGTATCCATAAACATCCCTGAATGTGTTGCCCCAAAAATTGTTTCTATTATTAGAATTGATATTGGATTAATGATACCCAAGGCGATGGCTACCAGTGTGAGTTTTATGCGAATGTTTGCTTTTCGAACAATAAGCACAGAAACACAACATGAACAGAGAATAAACAATGCTGCTGGTAGCGAAAAATTTGAGCCATATAACACTGAAAAAGAAAATAAAAACGATGCAAATACTGCAAATTTTGCTTCAAACATTATAGTAATCAGCATGACAAAAAAGGATGCAGGAATTATAACTGTTAATGCAACCGGACTTGAAAATGTTGGGGTTTTTTTTCCAATAACAGTAACAACATACACTATTAGCAAAGCTATCGCAAAAAAGACTGCTTCTTTTAGTCTTAGCTTTCGCCCAAGAATCGTTGGTGAAAAAAGAAAAAATGTTAAAAATCCAAACAATAAGAAAAAGAGAAAGGCATTAGCAAAGGCTCTAAAATCTACATAGGCAGGTGTTTCGGCCATAATTTTGAGTTTTTCATATTGTTCTTCTGTAATAGGAAATCCTTTTTTAATAATTTCCTCACCTTCAATTATACCTGTTATACCCTGCACTCCAGCTGTTTGAGTGTTTTCTTGTTCTTGCGAAATAGCTTCAGTATTTTCTATAGCTATAACTGTGTTGTCTACTTCAAGTTCAACAGACCTCTCTGCTATAATTGTTCTATCAGCAATTTGATTTACAGAAAACTCAGACAGTGAAAGTGAAAAAACTGTTTGCGAAGTAATGACATCAAACAATGAGACCACAAGGATTAGTACAAAGGTTATCATAAATACAGTGATAAACGGTATATTATTGCGTAGACGTTCGAGCGTATGGGCCCATGAGCCTTTTGTTCTTTCAAGTAGTTTATTCATTGTCTTCATACGCCTGTACTATTTTTTTTACTAATGCATTTCTTACAACATCATTTGAATTAAAGTGTATAATTTTTATTTCCTCTATGTTTTTTAATATCCTTATTCCTTCTTTTAAGCCTGATTCAACATGCTTTGGAAGATCAACTTGTGTTAAATCACCTGTTACAAAGACTTTAGTGTTTTCACCCATCCTTGTTAAAAACATTTTCATTTGTTGCTTTGTAGTATTTTGAGCCTCATCCAAAATTACAACACTGTCACTTAATGTGCGCCCCCTCATATAGGCCAAGGGAGCTATCTCTATTACCCCCGATTCAACCAATCTTTTTACCTGCTCACGCGGAAGCAAAGCTTCCATTGCATCATACAAGGGTCTTAAATAAGGACTTATTTTCTGCTCTAAATCTCCTGGTAAAAAACCTAAGCTTTCACCAGCCTCAACTACAGGTCGTGTTAGAACAATTTTTGACTTTTTTCTTTGTAAAACGAGGTTCAATGCTTCTGCAACCATTAAAAATGTTTTACCTGAACCAGCAGGGCCCACACAAAATACCATATCATTAGAGCGCATACTATTCACTAAGTCTGCCTGACTTTGTGTCTTAGGATATACACTACATTTTCCCATTGGGATGTGGATACTTGCCCTAGAAAAATAATCTTTAAGTTCATGTTCAGATAAATGAAGGCTAATTGACCCAGTATTAATAATCGATTCAACTAAATGTGAGTCGGCATTACTCCCAAGTTGTACTTCATCCATTAGTCTATCAATAATGTGTTTAAATCGTTCACATACTGAAGTATCTTCTTCACAAATTGATATTTCATTACCGCGAGTAAATACTTTTACTCCGAGATGTTTTTCGATGAGACTTATATTACTATCATTACTGCCACAAAGCCTAACTAATATTTCGTTATCAGGCACGACAATGGTATATTCTGAATCCACTCATACAATTGTAACCCTATTATATGTGTTCAGTCAAGGGCAAAAGGGTATTTTTTTAATAAACTTTTTACCCTTCATTTATTCGCTTAATTTTCATTCCATTTATGGTATTACTTTAAGCTTATTTACAAATTTAATAATACCATGTTATAATTAATGCATGAAAAGATTTTTTACAAAAAATAAGAAATATAGTTTGCAGCTTTGTGTACTGATTGCTATGGTAACACAGGTATTTTCACAAGTATTTGATTACTCAGATATAACTATTGAATCTATACATAAAGAATATATACAGAATGGTCGAATATCTCCATTTTATTCAGGTCCCGTTCTTGCAAAAACCATCAATAATGCTGCTACAAAAATAGACTCACAATATTTTATCGATACAAATAAAAATGGGGTGGTGTTTTCTACGGTTATTCAACCAATGGCCCAGCTTTTTTCAGATGAAGTTACAATCGAAAATGTGGCAACCAATAAAGCAAATAATGCAATAGATTATACAAAAAATTACGTTTCCCTGCCTCCCCTATTAGAGGTTCAAGGAGAATATATAAACAATATAGGCATTGGAGGAGGCGCAAATTTTTTCTTTCAGCCACGCTTTACAAATGATTATTTTATTTCAAGCAACCTTAACATATTAGAAGCTGAGCTTAATTTTTTAAACAAAGCATATATATATTTTGACAATACATATATAAACATACTAATTGGAAGAGTGCATACTCAAATGGGCTACCCGTATGCAAGCTCTGTTGTTTTTAACAATGCAATTCCATACACTGATGTAGTTAGAATGAATATTCCGTTTGGAAATTATTTTAATCTGCATTGGCAAATAACAAATATTCCATCTGTAGAAAGCAAATACCAAAAAGATATAGAAACTGGAAATGACTTTAAGGATGCATTTTATAAAGACCCTAATGATAATAAAGCCCAAGATTATTTTTACGGTTTTGAAGATGACGATTATCCGTCAATAATACTCAATACATATCAGAGAATAGGATTTCAAAACGATATTTTAAAGGCAGGTATTTCATTTAATGCTTTTTTAGCTAGGCGTAATAATCGATTTGAGTTTGCCGATTTTTTTCCGTTTGCAGAGTGGCACTCAACCGATGTAATCCCAAACAATATGTCTTTGGCTGTAGATTTTGGTATAGTCCCTACACGAAATATGTTATTTGATTTTCAAGTAGCATTCGATGAAGTAAATGCTGGAGCGTTTGGCTTTGATGATACCGACGTACCAACAATTTGGAGTGCACATGCAACAATGCAAAATACTCTCGTAAACGATTCTGTTGATATTCTATTTTCTACAAATATAGGATATGCACATTATTTGTATGGAAACTTTGCAGGTCACACAGTAAAAGAAATAGGAGAAACAGCAATAGCAAAAGCTTTATATCGATTTAATGGAAACACAAAAATGTATATGCCGTATACATCTCCCTATGGACCAGGAGCTTTTTGGGTCAACCATCAAGCTATTATTCGTTTTAATACAAAATCGCATATTGATAATGTTTCATTAAAGCCGATTGCTACATTTTTACTAAAAGAGATCGACACAAATATCATTGAGACAGAATACCAAACTAGAAGTGAAAATCCCGATAAACTGGCATATTTTTCCTTTGAACTTCCCGTACAGTACAATTGGAGAACACTCACCGCCTCTGTAAGTCCATCGTTTCATCTTACAGGTTTAGCCGTTCCTACTACAACATGGTTTGAGCTAAAGCTTTCATTAAGGGCAGAATTTTCTGCATCTCTTTTTGAAAAAGACAATGCCTTAAATCTTGAGTTTGAATATTAACAAAAAAAAATCGGCACAGGATTTCTGGCCGATTTTTTTGTAATACATGAATCGTGGCATGGACTCGTTCTTCTAACTTGCTGTACTCCTTAGAGAAGGGAGCAAATGCGAGCTATGCCACTTTTAACGTATTAGTCTGCTTTCTTTTCTGCAGCTTTTTCGTTTGCAATTCTGTCAGACTTTTTGATGATAAGTTCACGAACTTTTGCAGCCTTACCAATTTTACCACGTAAGTAGTAAAGTTTAGCACGACGTACTTTACCAGGACGTACAAACTCAACTTTTGCGATACGAGGTGAGTGAAGTGGGAAAACACGTTCTACACCTACACCGTATGAATTTTTGCGAACAGTAAATGTTCGTGTAGAGCCTGAACCTTTGAAACAGATTACAAGACCTTCATACACCTGAATACGTTCGTTTTTACCTTCAATAATTTTGAAGTGCACTTTAATGGTGTCTCCAACTTTGAAAGCAACAATATCATCTCTTTTTTGAGATTCTTCAATTTGCTTAAT
>CAYJMR010000013.1:8500-23937 GCA_964371375.1 uncultured Treponemataceae bacterium | reverse complement strand
ACTCCTTATTTCTGTAACGCACATTTTTTACTATACTAAACTATTATATTTACTAAAATTTTATTGAATAGAATAAATTTTTCAAACTGGCTCAATTACAGTATAACATGATTTTTGAAAAAAGGGAACAAATTTTTGAATTTTTTTTCTTTTTTTTTGACAAAACAAAGAAAAATGTTTGCTTTTTGTTGATTTGTACTCAAAAAATGTTCTTATAGTTTAAATACTGCCCTTGTGCATATATATAAAAAGAAGTATAATTATTATGTGTCCGAATTATATGTAGTAGCAACACCAATAGGAAATTTAAAAGACATTACGTATAGAGCCGTTGAAACATTTGAAACGGTAGATTTTGTCGCGGCAGAAGATACAAGAAGAACGCTACAATTATTGACACACTTTAACATTAGGAAGCCACTGTTATCGTGTCGTGCTCAAAATGAAGAAAAGGTTGCAGAAAAAATAATAGGCCTTCTTGATGAAGGTAAAAAGGTTGCCTTTGCAAGTGATGCTGGGACGCCAGGGATAAGTGATCCCGGAGCTGTGTTGGTTAGCCGAGTTAGGGCAGCTGGACATACAGTTGTTCCCATTCCAGGTGCAAGTGCTTTTGCTGCGCTGGTTAGCATAGCAGGTGAAGGCGGAAAAACGATCATTTTTGAAGGATTCTTGCCGGTGAAGCCCGGAAAAAGACGATCTAGGGTTGCAGAGTTGTTAGAAACGGGATATGCAATAGTTTTCTATGAATCTCCGTTCAGAATAGTTAAACTTTTGGCAGAAATTGCCGATATTGATAGTGAGCGAAGTATTTTAGTAGGTCGGGAACTTACTAAAATGCATGAAGAAATTATTGAGGGGACTGCTGTAGAAGTATACAGTGAGTTTGCAAATAGAGCAAAAATTCTTGGTGAATTTGCTGTATTTGTTGCAGGCGTAAAAAAGCTCAAACTTGGTAGTGAAACACCAAAAAAAGAGAGGCGAAGAAACGGATGATTATTGACAAACTAGGACGATTAGATCCTCTAAAAGATTTACAAAAACCTCAACGCAACGCAGAAAGAGAGAGTGTACGCTCAGGGCATGATAGCATTGAAATTTCCAGTGAAGCCCGTGTTTTGGCAGAAGAAATGTATTTGTCTGAAATTGCAGCAGGAACTCCCGATGTGAGAGCAGACCGTGTTGCACAAGTAAAAGAAAAACTACAAGACCCATCATATTTGAGTGCAAGTGTTATTTCTTCTACTGCAGATAAAATAATGGAAAGCTTCGGCTTATAATAATTATGGCTGACTTTGTTTTTAAGCTATCACCAAATATAGTTCTGGGCTCGTATGCCTCAAGCCGGGTTGGCCAATTTGCCAAAGAGTGGGGAACCCGGTTTATGCTTTTAGTAGACCCGGTACTCACAGAGTTTGGTATTACCGAGAAAATAACGTCTGCTCTACAAGAAAGAAGCATAGACTTTTTTGTGTACGATGAAATTCCACCTGCACCAGATGCAAATATAGTGCAACAAGTGTTTACACTTGGACGAGAAGCACACATCCACGGAATTATTTCTGTGGGAGGAACAAAAATAAACAACATTGCAAGAAGTGCCGCTGCCCTCTTTCATGAGCTGCATGATGTATATGATTATATAGAAGGCACAGCTCCAACAACAGGAGCCCTACCAGTTATTAGTGTTCCTACAACCTTATGTGATCCATTTATTTTTTCCGATAAAACCCCAATCATTGATGGTAGAAGCAGACAAGTAAAAATGCTAAAAATTCAACCAGGGTTATGTAGACTTGCTATTTTTGATCCAACCTTAACGGTTTCTTTTACAGAAATACAAAGAACATCTATGATTCTGCACGCCCTTTGCATAGCTGTTGAAGCATATACTTCCCAAAGGGCAAATTTTTTCTCTGATAGTTTAATTGAAAAAGCCCTAGAATTATTAAGTACTGTAATCAATGATACTGAAACAGAAACATCGACTTCATCCCAAGAATTATTATCCTTGCAAGCATCTAGTATGATTTCTCTCGCCGCCGCTTCGAGTTCAATTGGAGTTGGGTCAGGAATTAGTCTTTCAATAAATGCCCGTCAAAAAATTTCACGATCCTTAACATCGGCTATTTTGTTGCCGCATATTGTTGAAGAAGTATCAAAATATAAAACGGATAAAATTGCAAAAATTGCGCGTTTGTTGAATATCGTTCCACCAGAAGGGGCATCAAATGAAGATGCCATAGCTATCTTGTCTGAAACAATTAGAAACAAAATTGCAGTAACCAACCTTCCTGCAAGGCTAAAAGATCTTTCAATTTCAATGGAGCAACTTGCTCTTGTTGCGGAAAACACAGAACAATTGGCAGGTATGTATGCTTTTTCTAGGTCTATGTCATCAGATGATGTTTTCGCTATTATGAAAAATGCCTACTAAAACAAATGATTAGTCCAGAAAAACTTTTTCAATTAAAACCCGGTTTTAAAAGACGAAAAATAGCTTTATGCTTTGGAGCTCTTGAGCGTTATATTGCAGGCATAGATTCAGATTATTCCTCAATACATGGTGTTTCTGATGCTACTTTTGCAAACATGTCTCGTACTGAATACACAAAAAAACTTGTTAAACTTGTACTCGAAGATCCAAAACTTGCAAAAGAAGCACATGATGAGTTAGAGATCTTATTATACAAAGAACCCTTTGATGAAAGGCGTGCGTGCAATTATGCTAAAAATCGACTATTGGAAATAATAGGTGTTTTTCCTGCAGAATGGGATTTGGTTATTGCACCTCATGCGAATCCTGAAGAAGAAAGAAGCTTTTTTCCAAATACATATGTATATGCCGAAGATATTCGCTCTCCTTTTAACCTTGGTTCAATTTATAGAACAGCAGAAGCTTTTGGATTAGAAGGAGTATATTTATCTCCCTTTTGTACCGATGAAAACCACCAAAGGGCGCGGCGCTCAGCAATGGGTTGTGATAAGTATATAAAAACCTGTAGAACCGAATTGGAAAACTTGCCTCAAGATATACCTATTTTTGCCCTTGAAACAGGTGGAACCCCGTTAGATGAGTTTGTGTTTCCTACAAAGGGCATAGTAGTAATTGGATCAGAAGAACTAGGAATTAGTCCCGAAGCTCTTAAAAGGGCAAGTTACGGCTGTGTAAGTATTCCTTTAACAGGGGTAAAGGCCTCGTTAAATGTTGGCGTAGCCTTTGGAATACTTATGCAAGCATGGAGTCAGCATCTCCTTGCTCAGACGCAAAGGCCAATTTAAGCTTCTCTGATAACTGAATCAATTGTTCTTCATTTGTAATTTTAAAAAGTTCTAAAACATCTGTTTCAAATTGATAATACTCAACATTTCCATTTTGATAGTTTTCCAACATGTTTGCAAAATACACAACAGAAGAAAGAGGCTTAGCAATATCAGGATCATGATGGTAGCGAAGTGTTTCGATTATAATTGGTGGAAAATTCCACTTTTCTGCAATGAGAGCACCTATTTCTGCGTGGTTTTGACCTGATAAAAGTTTTTCAAACATATGAGGTTCAATCGTTTTTTCATCGCTTAGTTTTTTTAGTTTTGTCATAAAATGCGGTTGGGCAGAATAAAAAACACCTTTTCCCATATCGTGTAATAGACCACAAACATATGAATCTTCAATAACGTCTCTTTGTTTCGAGAAGAAATTTCTACTTAAATTGTATGAATAAAAGGCAACCTTATGGCTGTGCTGCCATAGTTTTTTTTGGTCTTTTGTTGCTGTTCCTACAGATTTCATAGATCCAACAGAATACAATAGATTTTTTATGCCTCTCGTGCCCACTAGCTTTACCGCATCTGGAATATTTCTACAAGGGCTTGAAAGAGAGAAGGCAGCTGAGTTTACAAGTTTTAATAAGTCCGCCGTCAAGGATACATCACTACTAATGCTTTTTGCAATATCAGATAGCTTAAATTCAGGATCGTTTAGCATACTGTTTATGTGCATAATATTTTCAGGAAATTGAGGTAACTTATCAATCATGTTAACTAAATCTTGTGAAAGAATAGATATTTTTTCTTGAACATCGCCAGTTAAAGGCAGGATAATTCTTGAAACCGTTTCCTCATTTTCAGAAAAGACTTGAAAGTTATCACCGGTTAAGCCTAGTTTTTTTAACATGAGAATCATAATGATAATACCCAATCCTGCGCCTTCTGAGTCGTCAAGTATTTGTGAAAAGGCATCATCAACAGATGAGTAGCGTTGTGCTCGTGCAATTTTATCATGAACACGTTTGTACTCAAAAACTGTCAACGGGGCATTGTTTCGGATTTCAATTTTCATTTTTCCAGCTTTATGCTGAAAAATAAGCTTTATGTAATAGTTGTGTTCTTGTTGTAATTTTAAATAATGTTTTATATTGTCTAGAGTGTCGGCTTTAAAGGTTTTCATTCCTTTTTCATAGTCATCAATATTATTTATATCAAGCTCTTTTTCCTTAAAGTAAACACGTTTTGTGTTTGCTTTTTTTGCATTCGTTGTAAGCTCATTTAAACAATAAATTAAATACTCTGACATTGCCTCTTGATTGAGTTCTTTGAGAAAAGCAACCAAGACTTCTGCCATATACAATTCCATTTCATGTGGAAGAGTATGAGTCACAATTGAAAGTGGTATACCGGCTTGAACGGCTTTTTGTATTTTTGACGTGTCTAATTTTGAATCTGCCATACTTTATTATACCATAAATGGAAAAAAAGTAAAGATAAAAAGGCTGTGTTTGGTTAATTAAATTTTTTTGCTATTTCTTTATTTTGCTTAAAAAGAGTTGTTTTATTTATGTATTTCCTTTATATTATAGAGATATGGTTTTATTTAGCAATGCATTTATAGGGCAGCTTATAGTATTAGTTTTTTTACTCTTTGTTACACTGAGGCCGCTATTAAAAAAGTCTCGGAACCTAGAATCTTTGTCTGTTTTTGCGGCTATAGCTGTGTGTTTAAATATACTGCTTATTTTTATTTTTGGACTTTCATTTTTGCTGATAATTAGCTTTTGCTTATCACTTATTGTTTTAATTGCAAACATAGCTTCAATTTATCGATTAGTTCAGAACTTATATTCTGATAGACACAGCACTCTTTTTACAGTTGTCTCGTATATTGAAGCCGCTCTTGTTGTAGTGTGTATAGGGCTTCTTTTCTTTTTTATGCCGGTAACATATAACACGGATTTTCAAGAAAAAGAGTTGTACACAGGTTCTTTTGCTCGAGGGTTTTCACAAAAGACAAGCTTTGTGGACAAAACAAACCTAATTATAACAGAGTACTCGGCAACACATTTAAATATATATTCTTCATCGATTCCTGTTCTTAGTCCAGAAATCGCGGTTGTATATATAAGCCCTTATGGTACAACATCTCAAGATGCTGCTTTACGACTAACAAATGCAGCAGAAATGGGCCTTAATATAATTGCGGGTGATTTTTTTGTTTTGGATGCACCAAAAACAGGAACATCGCTGGATTCAAGTATAAACATAAATCCCGTTTTAAAACCCTTTGCGTTGCACTTTTTACCACAATTACAAGCAAGCCAAAAACAGGCCTTTTTAGACCAAAAAAAGCTTGAGCTTGAAACTCTTTTAACTATTGCAGGGCAAAAGTATTCTTCAGTAATTATTCTTGCAGAGGGTGATAATAAAGTGATAGCCCTAGAGGCGAAAAAAAACTATCCTAATTTTGTACTAGATGTTTTCTCTACAACAAATGATGCCGAACTAAATGCATACTATGCAAAAAATATTGCAGATATTGTTTTGCTAAATCCTTTTGATGCCTTGCTATCGCAGTTTAGTTCAATACGGGACTATAATGAAGTTTTTTCCTATGCAAATACAGAAAAGCCTGCTCTTCGTTTTGCAAGATATCTAGCAGACCATTTAGAATCATTTACAACGGAGGAAGCAAATGACCCTTTTTGAGATGGATGATTATTTTAGAAGCTTTTTGAATTTTGATAACTACAGCAAAGACCCTTCAAAAAATGGTATACAAGTGCAAAATTCAAAGCCTAAAACACAAAAAATAACAAAGGTTGCGTTTGCAGTAGATGCTTGCCTTGAAACAATTGAAAAAACGATAGAAAACCAAGCCAACGTTTTGGTTGTTCATCATGGAATCTTTTGGGGACATGAGCAAACTATTGAGGGAAGCCATTATAAACGATTAAAAAGACTGTTAGAAAATGATATAGCTCTTTATGCTTGCCATATACCATTAGATGCTAATGAAGAAGTTGGAAACAACTACGGGCTTGCAAAAAAACTAGCCTTACAAGAATTAACGCCCTTTGGGAGTTGGAATAACATGACAATTGGAGTGCAAGGGTACCTTGAAAAACCGGCTACGTTAGAAGAAGTAGAAAGGCTCATGGGGTGTTCATTTGTTAACGTTTTACCTTTTGGACAAAAAGAAGTGCAAAGTATTGCAATTGTTTCCGGGGGAGCCGAAGACTTATTAGAAGAAGCGATAGAAAAGGGTTTGGATTTATATATTACTGGAGAGATATCGCATGAATCGTATCATAATGCAAAAGAAGCCGCAATTAATGTAATTGCGGGCGGGCATTATAATACAGAAACAATCGGTGTTTCTCTTTTAGCGCAAAAACTACAAAAAGAAAAAAAAATTGAAACAGTATTTATTGATGTTCCAACGGAACTATAGGAGAAAAATGAAAGATTTAGAATTAGTTGAAAAAAAGAAAAAAAGGATTAAGTTTTACCCAATAATTTTAGCGGGAGGAATAATAATACTTGACCAAATTACAAAAATTTTAGTTTTTAATAATATTGAATTTGGAACTATTTATGCAAGTTTTTTTGATGGGCTATTACGAATAACCCATGTATGGAACACGGGAGCAGCCTTTAGTTTTGGGCATGATTTTGCCCCTTTTTTCAGGGCCGTTCTCTTACGATGGTTTCCGTTGCTTGTGCTAATTGGAGTAATTGTTTATTATTTCAAAACTAATGAAATAAACGGTTTTCAGGGATGGTGCCTTTGGGGCATAGTCGGCGGAGGTTTTGGAAACCTTATAGACCGATTTTTTAGGCCTGGGGGTGTTGTTGATTTTATCGATGTTGATTTTTTTGATATCAATTTTTTAGGGATGTATTTAACGAGGTGGCCTGTTTTTAACGTTGCAGACATGGCTGTTGTTATAAGTGGTGCACTGCTTTTGGTTTCATTTATAAAAGATGCATGGAAGGAATTAAAAACCCAAAAAGAAGTAGGAAGTGAATAATGACAAAAAAACAAAATACTATTATCTTTATTTTGATTGGGACTCTTTCTAATATAATTCTCACCATTCTGTTAATAATCCTCTTAACTATACTAGGTGGCTTAGTATTACAAGAAAACCTTGGAACTGTGCTTCCCTTTATTTTTATAATTGCAGTAATTATAGGTATGGTAATTTATCAAAAAACTGTAAAAATAATTATGAAAAAATATAACTTGGAAGAAAAAATGGAGCCTCTTTTTGGGCAAAGGAAAAAAAGGTAATCTTATTTTCCAACACAAAATCGTGAAAAAATACTCTGTAAGATATCGTCGGCGCTCACTTCCCCGGTGATTTCACCTAAATGAAAAAGAGTATCTTCTAAATCTTGAGAAACGGCGTCGAGCGGGAGATTTTGCTCGGTCGCTTTTAGGGCTTCCTTCAAGGATAAAAGCGCCTCATCAACAGATTTTTTTTGTCTTTGAGAGCCCAACCCTGCTTGGGTTTTTTCGGTTTGTTTTTTTTCTAAAAGAATATTTTTTATTTGGGAAGCTAAAGCTGAAACACCCTCCCCCGTTTTTGAACTAATGCATACCTGAGAAAAAGAAAACTGTGAAAGAAGTTTTTCTTGCTTTTCTTTTTCTATTTTGTCTGCTTTGCTCCATACTACTATCAGTGGGGCAGAAAAACTTTGTATGGTTTCAAGTTCCTTCTTTTCCAATTCTTTTGTGATATCTGCAAGATATAAAATAAGGTCGGCTTCCTGAGCAAGCTCATGAGATCTTTCTACACCAGCTTGTTCAATTATATCCTCTGTTTGCCTAAGGCCAGCTGTATCAAAAAGACGAGCTGGTATACCACCAATTGAAAGCCAACTTTCTATCCAGTCTCTAGTTGTTCCATGGATGTCTGAAACAATGGCTCTTTCTTCTTTCAATAAAACATTAAAAAGGCTTGATTTTCCTGCATTTGTTTTTCCTGATAAAACGATGCGTACCCCATCTTGATATACTTTTTCACTTTGCCATGTTTGCGAAATGACAGAAAGTTGTTCAAAGGCCTGATAAAGCTTTTCACTGTTATAGGCATTTGCAATTGCATTTTCATCTTCAGGGTATTCAACTTCAGCTTCAATATCAGCCAGTGTTTCAATAAGAAGTTTTTTAATGTTATTGATTTCAGAATATAAATTACCCGCTAGTCTTCCTGCAGCCCTACTTCGGCTCTCGTCAGTTTTTGAGTTAATAATTTCTTGCACGGCCTCTGCTTGGGTTAAGTCAATTTTTCCGTTTATAAAAGATCTAAAAGTAAATTCACCAGGCTCTGCAACCTTAAACCCTATGTTTTGTAATAGAGTGTAAATGGCCATCACCGTGACTGTTCCGCCGTGGCAGTAGATTTCTGCCATTTCTTCACCGGTAAAGCTCTTCGGAGCACGGTAAATACCCACCATAACTTCATCTATTTTTCTCTGTTCAGAGGGCGACGCTTCTTTGTCTACAATCCATCCATACACTAATGTGTTGCCGAGAGCTTCGCAAAGGGCCTTTGGTCTTGAAAAAGCTTTTGAAAGAAGGGAAATACTGTTTTTTCCTGATACTCTAACAATTGCCAGTGCCGATGGTGCAAGAGCAGTTGCTACTGCCACTATTGGCGTTTCGGGCGTATAGTTACTCATTATGCTTTAGTCCTTTGTACAGGCGATTTTTAAAGCTATAAAAGCCTTTGGAAGAAGAAAGCTTGCAGTAAATCCTACTAGGCAATAGCGAAGAAAGCGGAATAATTGGTAGTTATTTTCTCCTTCAGAAGGAAAGACCATACGAAGCCCTCCATAAATTGCGCCAATTATGATGAGACCAATTAACGCACGTAAGATTTTTTGTTTGAAGGAGCCTTTTTTTGCATTATAGCCTCCGGTATCAGAAAGATAAATGTATCCTATACCTAGACCAAAAAAGGCGGCAGACATTGAGGTGTCATGAGGGCCTATCCAATTTAGAATAAAGGCTGTTATTCCAACACAAAGAATCTTAAAAGCTCTTGGTAGACGTATAAGCATTTTTTCAATGGCAGGTATAAAAAGAATTGCTCCAATTGAAAGTAAAAAACCAATAGTCCAGCCTAGCAAAACATCTGAGGGAAAGTGTACACCTAAATAAATGCGAGAAAAACCAATGATAAGAGGCATTCCTATCGAAAGAAAAAGGATGGATATAATTTTTGCTTTTTGGTTTTTTTCTTGAGAAAATAAGGAAACTGTGTATGGCCAAAAGGCTGCTGAGTTTTGTGAGTGCCCTGATGGGGTTGAAAAACTATTGTCTGATGTTAAGCCAATAGACGGGTCATGTGTGTAAGGTCTAGGAACTTGCAAAAAATCTTTTATACTTGTGTTGATGGAGGCTGAAAAAAGAATAAATAAGGCCGCCTTAACTGTTTTCTTTTCATTTACGCACCAAAAAAGGACGGGAAGAACTGTTAGATATGCAAGAGGATCGGACAAAAAACTAATAAAAAGCATAAAATATGTTAATACATCACTTTTTATTGTTTGGACTGAATAGATTACTTGTAAACCCCATTCATATACAGAATTGTCAAATAATGGAATCATCTTTTACCTCTTTATACGTGTTAATTATTAGAAAATACTGGTATCGTATCGGTAATATCTCTTTGAGCTTTGTCCCACGGGTATGGAGTGTTTTCTTCTGCACTTCCGATATGGGGACGAACTTCATCATAGCGTCCTACATTATTCCAGTACATGTATCCTGAATCGGTTGCATCTCGTACTCCGAAAACTTGGCGTTGAACATAATTGCTACCATAGTATTCTTCATCAAAAGAATTGTGACTTAAGAAAAAGGATTGAAGCCAAGGGCGTATAACTACTTGGTTTCTGGCTATAACAGCATTTCTATATGTTCCATAAAAATAAATTCGGTATGGTCGCTCTATTATAGGAGTATATGCAAGGAAAATTGATTCAAAGTGACTTGGATAAGACATTGGGCTTATAACATCAACATATGGTGCAATGAGCTCCACATCCTGGCCGGTTCTAGAGCCACTTCTGTACCATCCATTTACTCCATAGATATCTATTCCGATAGGGGCATTAATATTTTTTCTTGCATATGATAAAAAAGAAAGGAGAGCGCTTTCTTTATCCATTCCTTCATCTTGCCAGCGATAATGAGTATTTGATAAATTGAGACCGTCTGTTGGAAAGCGGATATAATCAAATTGGATTTCATCAAAACCAAGTTCAATAAGTTCTTTTGCTATAGCAATATTGTATTCCCATACTTCATGAGAATATGGGTCTACCCAGTGCTCTCCAAAATATGAGGCGGAGTTATCATCTCCATATTCACGTACTCCTAGCCAAGAGTAGTTTGTTCGATTGTCCCACACGGCATACTCTCGTTGGTTATACTTATAAAGGTTTTCATCTTTAAATACTACTAAACGAGCTATAAGATAAATGTTTTTTTCTTTGAAGGTTTTTACAAACTCATCAATGTTTAGCGCATAAGAACTTACATGCGCTTTTTCAGCGATAAAGGGGTCTTTTGTTTGATAGCGCAAAAGGCCCTTGTCATCTTTCATGTCAATAACGATACTGTTTAAGTCGTTATCTTCAACAATTGATACGAATTTTTGTATTCCAGAGGGGCTTGTAACTTGACCAGAAGGAACGTATATACTTCTTTTATCTTCTGCTAAAGAAGTGTACTCGCCTGAAAGAACATCGTTTCGTGTCATCCACAGTTCACTTAAACCAAAAGATGTATTTAGGTTTGTTAAAGACGGAGAAAACCAGGCACAGCGAGGGCTTTGATCCACTGTATTAAGGAGACGTATTATTGAATTCTCTGCAAAGCTTTTGTTTAAAAACTGCTTTGTTGTGGGTGAAAAAAATTGAATTCCCCCCATACTAACAAAGGCTAGGTCAGATCCTACAGTCACAAGGCTGTCCCACGTATCTATAGGTTGATTTTGAGAAGCAATGAGTTCAACGCTCCTGCTTTCCCATTTAAGCTTATATAGGCGAGGTAAAAAGCTTTGTGTAAAATATACTTCGGTAACAGTTTCGCCTGAAGAATCTTTTTTGTGGACTGCTAATATATCTGCTACTTCATCTGGGTTGTCGAGAGTTGGAACGGCTTCAAATCCTGTAGGAATATCAATCCATGTTGGATTTGCTTGATCTGGGTGCATATATGCAACCCCATAAATTGCATGAGATAAAAAAACGGTTAAAACATCAGTGTTGTTTTGATTTGGAAGCATTGCAACGGCTACAGCTTTTGCTCCTGATGTTCTTGCACTAAATCCAAGTGATTGCCAGCTTAAACCCGCGTTTCGGCTAATAAAGGTTTCTTCTTTTGTTATTGTTACAAGAGTTCTTGAGTCTCCTGGAAGAAATTCAAGGTCCTTTAACGGGTGTACCTGTTGAGTAAAACTTGTTGTTATTCCATTATATTCTTTTATAGTACTAAAAGGGAGACCTTTGTTTCTGTATTCAAATGTTTTTAGGTCTTTGCTAAAGAGAATACCCTTAGATGTTAAAAAAAACCAACCATCAGCATACATTATTTTGTCTACAGAACCCTCTTTCCATATAGGTATGAGATTTTGAGAGGTAGACATCTGAAAAAGGCCTTCTTTTGTCCCAACAAGAGTTTGTGAAAAAGGCGTTGCTTGAGGTGCCTGGGGTGTAATACGCTGTGAAAAAACAGGATGAACAATTGTTAATAATAGTAATATACAAGCAAGGTTTAAATGTTTCATAATCAGAATATAATAGCATAAAAATGGCTTGCGTGGAAAGAGGTTAAGTGTTATACTTTTAAAAGAAAGAAGCAACACACAAGCTTTCATTATTTTTATATAATGAATTAACAAATGACCATACATAATGATAAGGACAGCCATGAAAAAGTCAAGTGTAAAAAAATTCGGTATTTTGACTTCGGGAGGAGATGCACCGGGTTTGAATGCAGCCATAAGGGGCGTCGCAAGGACCGCAATTGATGAATATGGGATGCGTGTCATAGGAATTGAAGATGGCTTCCAGGGGCTGATAGAAGGGAAAGTTCGTGAATTGCATTCAAAAGATCTCTCAGGTATTCTAACATTGGGAGGCACCATCTTAGGTACTTCGAGGGAAAAACCTTTTAAGAATACTTCGACTAATCCTGTAACAGGTTTAAGCCCTGTTGAAAGCATTATAAAAAACTACAAAGATATGGGCTTAGATGCACTTGTTGTTCTTGGTGGGAATGGCACTAACACAACAGGAAAACTCTTGCAAGAAGAAGGTCTAAACATAATAGGACTTCCAAAAACAATAGACAATGATCTAGCGGGAACAGATGTAACATTTGGTTTTCATACCGCTGTGGATATTGCCACGCAGGCTATAGATAGGTTACATTCAACAGCTCACAGTCATAATCGAATTATGATAATTGAAGTAATGGGACACAAAGCAGGGTGGCTAGGCCTTTATGCAGGCGTTGCTGGTGGCGGGGATGTAATTCTTATACCTGAGATACCGTACAATATTGATTCAATTGCAAAGCATTTAAAAAAACGAAAAGAGCAAGGTAAAAATTTTTCTATCGTGGTTGTAGCAGAAGGCGCATTAAGCGAAAAAGAATCCCATATGGATAAAAAGAAATTTAAAAAAAGTAGAAAAGAAATGACACAATCAATTGGTTATCGGCTTGCAAGTGAGTTGCAAGAGGCAACAAATTTAGAACCTAGAGTAACCGTTTTGGGCTATGTTCAACGAGGTGGAATACCGACACCCTACGATAGGCTGTTGGCCTCTCAATTTGGTGTAAAGGCTGCCCACATGCTCGCAGAGGGAGACTTTGGTAAAATGGTTGTAATGAAAAATGGCAGAATGGACAGTGTTCTGCTTGAAGAAGTTGCGGGAAAAATAAAAAAAGTGCCATTGGATGATGGAATCTTGTTTGCAGGAAAGGCAGCCGGGACTTGTTTTGGTGAATAGCGCTTTCCTCTAAAGAGATACTTTTTTTCTCCCGATAATAATAAAGATGAATAAAAACAGCTTTAAATGCCATTTTTGCGATGTATGCGACGGTGACGGTTGCATAGGAGAGCTTCCCGGTATGGGAGGTTTCTCCGATAACACAAATTTTAAATTAAATTGCTCAGCTTGGAAAGAGCTTTCTCTGTTTTGTGATAGTGAAGAGTCGTCTTCGCTTGCAAGCATACGTTTGGGGCCAATGACGGGTGCTGTAGAGAATATCGGTTATGAAAATGAAGAGAGATTTTATTTTGACATAATTGATGCTTGTGCTGAGACTGGGATAGGCCTTAGTATAGGAGACGGGTGCCCTGATATAAAGCTCCAATCAGGTATTGACGCAATAAGAAATAGGCAAAAGAAGCAACCAGATGCCAGGGCTTCTGTTTTTATAAAGCCGTACAGCAATAGCCAAATCTTTGAAAGAATCGAATGGGCGGAAGACGTTGCAGAAAGTGTCGGCATAGATATAGATTCATATAATATTCTCACAATGAGAAATTTGGTAAAACTTGAACAAAAAACCGCAAAACAATTGTTAGAAATAAAAAAACATTTAAAAATTCCTTTTGCGATAAAGGGAATTTTTAATCCTGAAGAAATAGAGCTTGTTGCGGAAGTAAAGCCTGATATAATTATTATATCAAATCATGGCGGGAGAGTAGAGAATCGCATTGGAAGTACAGCAGAGTTTTTGAAGGGCTACGGAAAAGAACTAAAAAAATACTGTGATGTTCTTTGTGTGGATGGAGGAATTCGTACTTATGAAGACATCAAAAAAGCAAGTAGCTATGGCGCACAAGAAGTAATGATAGGACGGCCATTTGCCACTGCCCTTTGTTACAATGGAAAACAAGGAATAAAAGATTTTGTAAAGAATCTACTGCCATAACGAAAAGCCGTTTCTTATAACAAAAGCCCCGCTACTTGTCGTCAGCGGGGCTTCTTTATATTAATTAGAATAACAATGAAGATTATAAATCAATGTTTTCAAGCGCTTTGTTTACAGAAGAAGACATCTGAACATTTTGATCTGCAGTTGTTTTTATCGTTGACAAGGAGCCTTGAACACTATTTATTTGAGAGCTTGCAGTTGAAACTTCGTTTTGTAAAGTTTTTGCAAATTCAGATATAGTATCCATAACTTCACGTTGTTGAACGATTTTTCCTGAAACATCATCAACAATTTCTCCGTTTTGTCGTGAAGAATTTACAATTGACTGCAGAGAATTCATAACATCTCTTGTTCCAATATCCATTTCAGCGATACCCATAAGAATACCATCTAATGCTGCAATCGTATTTTGCAACTCTTCAGAACTTTGCTCTGATTGTGCTGCAAAGGAAATAACTGCATTAGCTGCACTTTCAACTGTTTGCTCATTTCCTTTTAGAACGTCTCCGATATAAGCGGCATTTTTTGCTGTTTCTTCTGAAAGTTTTCGTATTTCTTGTGCAATAACGGCAAAACCTTTTCCTGCTGTTCCAGCGTGGGCTGCTTCAATAGAAGCATTCATTGCCAAAAGACCTGTTTGATTTGCAATGTCTTCAACAGTATGGATAAAATCACCTATGCTAGTAGAAGACTCTTTTACTTTTTGAACCTCAAAAAGAGCCTCTTGGACAAGAGTTTTTTGATTTTTTATTGAGTCTAAAAGGGATTTCATGTTTTCGCTTCGTTGAGAGGCTATTTGATTTACACTTGAAATATTTGTTGAAATTTCAGTTAAAGCAACAGAACTTTCAGAAATGGATTCGTTTTGCGACTTTGTACCCTCTTGCATTACGGTAGAATTCTTTTCAATTGTAGTAACAAGCTCCAAAACGGTAACAATACTGCTAATAAGATCGTTTGCGGCAGATTGCAAGGAAGAGAATACCTGTGCCATTCTTTGTAAATCTATGGTAGCAGTCTCTGCTTCTCTAGTAAGAACGTGTCCAACTTCAAGGCCTTGTTTACTTTCAGTTAGTACACCAGTAATATTTGTAAGAGCCTTTTCAACATTTTCGCGCTCCCCATCGGCATATCTGTTGAGGTCGGTAAACATTTTGAACAAAGTGATAAAAAGTGAAGTTGTACCAATAATACATAC
>CAYJMR010000013.1:0-8400 GCA_964371375.1 uncultured Treponemataceae bacterium | reverse complement strand
CGGTAAACATTTTGAACAAAGTGATAAAAAGTGAAGTTGTACCAATAATACATACAATACTAATACCTACCGCAGCCATAAAGGTACCTTGAGCCTCTTGCGCCATATCGTTGTAAGATAGATAGGTTTTATAAAGGAACATTAAAGTAGCAACAAAAGCAAAAGCGAATAACTCTTTTGCCTTAGCTGACAAAATGTATTTTGCAATAAATAAAAAGAGAGTAAAGGCTATAATTCGATACATACCATACGGATTTGATCCAATGTCAAGGAAGAACATAACAATGGATTCTGCAATGAGAAGGCCTATTGTAGAAATTGAAGCAGCTTTGTTAATTTTACCCTTTCGAAATAAATAAAAAGAAATAGAAAGAAAGATAACACCAGATAACATTAAAGCTCCACCAATTGGACTTCCTGTAATAACAAGCGTTACAGCAACCAATACAAATACTATCATAACAGCAAGCGTTACGGTAATAAAATAAGGTAACTGAATTTTTTGTTGTTCTGAAAGATTTTCTGTAATGCTGTTAGAATAAAAAAATCTCATATTTTTCATTTGTTTCTCCTAAAATATTTTTGTCTGGGGCTTGGGTAAAAGAAACATAACACCAGCCACGCTATACAATAATATTGATTATACTAAAAAATCATGCTTAAGTCACTAGGAATCGAAAAAGAGAAGACGACCTTTAATGACTATCAGATATCAATTTTAGTTAATTTCCAAATATCGGTTACATAATCCTCTATAGTTCTGTCAGAGGAAAACTTCCCGGACCGTGCAATGTTCAACAAGGTCTTTTTTGCCCACCCTAGCCTATCTTCATATGCCTCTGCAACTTTTTCTTGGGCAGCGCAATATTCGTCAAAGTCGGCAAGAACATAATAGGTGTCAGGGCGCTGGCCTTCAATACCATATACAAGAGAGTCATATAGCTCTCTAAAAAGACCACCTGTGGAGTCAAAGGTTCCATCAATTAATTGATTAAGAACCTTTGCTAATTCAGGGTTTCTTTGAATATATTGCTGTGGGTTGTAGCTGTGTTCTTGCTCAATGGTTGCAATTTCTTGTGACGTTAATCCAAAAATAAATGCATTTTCCTCACCGGCTTCTTCTACAATTTCAATATTCGCGCCGTCAAGGGTCCCAATTGTTAACGCACCGTTAATCATAAACTTCATATTTCCAGTGCCTGAAGCTTCTTTGCCTGCCGTTGATATTTGTTCTGAAACATCCGAGGCTGGGAAAAGCTTTTCTGCTGCGGTTACGCGGTAATTTGGAACAAACACAACCCGCAACTTATCTCTAACAAGAGGATCGTTATTTATTTTATCGGCAATCGACGTGATTAATTTAATTATAGATTTTGCACGACGATATCCTGAGGCTGCTTTGGCCCCAAAAAGAAATGTTCTCGCAGGAGGATTATACGAGGGGTTTTCTCGTATCTTGTTATATAGATACATGATGTGCAAAATATTTAATAATTGTCTTTTGTATTCATGTAACCGTTTAATTTGTGTATCGAAAATTGAGTCTGGATCTACAAATTCGTTTTGTGTTTCCATAAGCCATTTTGCAAACGTTTGTTTGTTTTTTTTCTTTATATCTAAAAGCTCATTTAAAGAAGTTTCATCATCAGCATACTTTTCAAGGCCCTTTAAGAGTGAAAAACTCTTTTGCCACCCATCTCCGATGCGTTTTGTTATAAAGTCTGACAAAAGAGGGTTTGCGCTTAATAGCCATCTCCTTTGTGTAACCCCGTTGGTTTTATTGTTAAATTTAGAAGGGTATAGTTCTGCCCAATCTTTTAGCTCACTTTCTACAAGAATTTGTGAATGAAGAGCGGCAACTCCATTAACGCTAAAACATGTATGGATTGCTAACCAAGCCATATGAATCATTCCATTGGCAATAATGCTCATGCGATTATGGCAAGCATAGTTATTGGGGAATTTTTCAACCAATTTTAAATTAAAGCGCCTGTTTATTTCTTCAATTATTTGATAAATGCGGGGAAGCAAGGCTTGGAAAATATCGATAGGCCATTTTTCAAGTGCTTCTGCTAAAATAGTATGGTTTGTATAGGCAAAGGTTTTTGTTACAACTTCCCATGCTTCATCCCAACCAACACAGTGGTCATCCATTAAGATTCTCATTAATTCAGGGATAGCAACTACTGGATGCGTATCATTTAATTGAATAACATGATATTCGGAAAATTGTGAAAAATCTGTTCCGTATGTGTTTATATATTTTCTTACTAAATCCTGTAAGCTGGCAGAACAGAAAAAATACTGCTGTTTTAGGCGCAGAGTTTTTCCTGATGCGCCAGAGTCATTCGGGTATAGTACACGGGAAATGTTTTCTGCGGAGTTCTTTCTTTCCACGGCCCGATTGTAATGCATGTCATTAAAAAGTTGTAAGTCAAAACCGTTTGGAGAAGCTGCCCTCCATAAGCGCAATGTATTAATTGTGCTTGTATCATATCCAATAATAGGTGTATCGTATGGAATTGCACTTACAAGCTCTGCATTTTCAACTGAAAATCTGTTTTCTCCTGAAGCATCTTTTTGGACCGCTACATGCCCACCAAATTTTACCTCAACAGATAAATCACTTCTTTTTATTTGCCATGGATCTCTGTGTCGAAGCCAGTTATCAGGATATTCAACTTGAAATCCATTTTCGATGTGTTGCTCAAACATACCATACTCATATCTAATTCCGTATCCATATGCAGGATAATTAAGGGTTGAAAGGGAGTCTAAAAAACAAGCAGCAAGCCTGCCAAGCCCTCCATTTCCAAGAGCAGCATCAGGTTCATGGTCTTCTATCACATTATAGTCAATGCCGAGTTCTTTTAATGCAGAAATAACGCCATCTTTCAAAAGGGTATTAATGAGATTATTTCCAAGGGCACGACCCATTAAGAATTCTGCAGAAAAATAGTAAACTGAACGAACACCCTTTTGTTCGTGGGCATTCTTTGTCTTCATCCAGTTATCCATTGTCATTTCTTGAATTGAAGCTGCGCTAGCATCATAGATTTGGCGAATTGTCGCAGATTCTATTTCTTTACCGTACTGGCGCTTTAGGCGAGCTTTTATTCGGTCTTTAAATGCGGTTGAATCAAATGTCATTGTTCCTCCTAATGGCTACTTTTTCACTATATACTATAATAGCAATAAAAACAAGCTATTTACTTAATAATACAACTACACTTTGTGGTCTTAGAACATACGGAGAATCAGCGTTGATTATTTCCTCTTCGCCCGGGGGCAAAAAATCCTTTGGGGCTTGTATAGAGGTGTCTACTGCTCTATACCACCTTGTTCCAGCTGAAGAAGAAGGAACAGAAACAGCCATTTCTGTTGAATAGGAATTTAACATTAAAAAAAAGTCATTATCATCACGATCGCTAAATATTTCTGCTTTACTACCATCCATTCTGCAGGCGAGAATTTTATTTTCCTTTGACCAGTCTAGGATTTCCCCGTGTTCATCAAACCAGCTAATATCAAGAAGACTGTTATACGACCTGTCTTGGCCAAGGAAAAACTCAGGACGACAAAAAGCTGGGTGGTGTAACCGAAATGCTATTGCTTTGCGTGTAAAAAGAAAGATTTCAGAGTACTTGTCTTTGCACGTCCAATCAATCCATGAGGTTTCATTATCCTGACAATATGAGTTGTTGTTTCCATTTTGTGTATGCCTGAACTCATCTCCCGCAAGAATCATTGGTGTTCCTTGTGATAAAAAGAGAGTAATCAGGAAATTTTTTATTTGGCGTGTTCGCATGATTTCAATATCTTTATTTATGGTATGACCTTCATAGCCATAGTTAAAACTAAGGTTGTGGTCAGAGCCATCTCTATTTGACTCACCATTTTCTTCGTTATGTTTTACATTGTAACTTACCAAATCGTTGAGCGTGAACCCATCATGGCTAGTTAAAAAATTAATTGAGTGAAAAGGTTTTCTTCCGTCTCGTAAATACAAGTCTGAGCTTCCGGTCAGGCGTGTTGCAGCACTGCTTATACAATTCTCATCGCCTCTCCAAAAACGACGTATATCATCCCTATAGCGGTCGTTCCATTCTGCCCATCGTCCACCAGGGAACCAACCAACTTGATAGGCTCCTCCTGCATCCCATGCTTCTGCTATAATTTTTGTGTTTCGCAACACTGGCTCTTCTGCAATTCGTTCTAACATGGGAGGGTTTTCCATGAGTTCACCATTTTGGTCTCGGCCTAATATTGAGCCCAAATCAAATCGAAACCCATCTACGTGCATTTCACAAACCCAGTATCTAAGGCAATCTATAATAAAGGTACGAACAACGGGGTGGTTACAGTTAAAGGTGTTTCCACAACCCGAATAGTTTTTATATGCTGTTTTGTTTTCATCTTCAAGCATATAATAAATGGAATTGTCTAAACCCTTAAAGTTTATAGTTGGACCATTTTCATTCCCTTCTGCAGTGTGATTGAAAACAATGTCCAAAATAACTTCTAAACCATTTTTGTGCATTTCGCGGATCATTTCTTTAAATTCATGTACACACTGGCCTGGTGCTTTGTCGGAAGCATAAGAAGTCTTTGGGGAAAAAAAGGACATTGTGCTATATCCCCAGTAGTTAGTTAAACTTGCTCCTGTTTTTGGGTTTATGTTAGAATTTTCAAATTCATCAAATTCTTGAATGGGGAGAAGTTCAATGCTTGTTACACCAAGCTCTTTAAAGTATGGAATTTTTTCAATAAGGCCTTTGTATGTTCCTCTATTTTTTACACCTGAAGTTTCACTTTGGGTAAAACCTTTTAAATGTGTTTCATACAGAATGCTTTTTCGCAAGGGGTAGTTTAAAGGCTTGTCTCCCTGCCAGTCAAAGTCTGAGTCATCGATAACAACACACTTAGGCATAACTTCCTTTTCGATCTTTTTTTGAAGAAAAGAAGGTTTAGCTTGGGAAGGGCTTTGCTTTTGTTGTTGGATATATTTGAACAGAGAAGAGTGTGAGACGGCCTTGGCGTAAGGGTCTAAAAGAAAGTGCTCTTTATTGAAGCGATGTCCTTTTTCTGGAGAGAAAGGACCAACAACTGAAAACAAATAAAGTGCACCTGTGCTTATCCCTTCAATATGCACATGCCAAACATCTCCTGTTCTATTGTTTATAGGATCAAGTGTATACGAAAAGTACGGTGATTCATCTTTTTCATGTTTAAAAAGAACTATTGTGACGGAGGTTCCATTTCGAGAAAAAAGGCTAAAATTAACACCGTCCTTTTTTACGGTAGCTCCATAGGGGCGAGGTGTTCCGCTGCTTGTTTTAAGTTCTACCATAGTATTAGTATACATGAAAGGCAATAAAATTACAATGTATACAATATACATTTTTATTTCCACAAGTTTTCCACAAGTAGCGGAATTTTTTTTATGGTAGCTGGTAATATTTTTGCTTTTTTGCTATACTTATGTTTAGGTTATTTTTATAAAGCAAGATATGTGTTGGTTTTTCTTTAATTGTACAGGAGAAACTGTTTTTTTGTAAAAAGAAAAAAATAAAGAAACGGGAAGTAAAAAGGAGTGGTTTTTTCAAAAAAAAGGAATATTTTGCTTAAAAATACAGAAAAAACAAAAAATTTGTGATTTTTTTGCATAAAAAAGCAATTGTCATGAAATTTTACCTAGAAAAATTGATAATTTTTAAAAAAAAGGTTATAGACAAGAAGGTGCTTTTTTTAAGAAGTGCAGAAAAAAAAGAGGAACCTGTCTACAATAATCTAGTAATTATAAGTATAAATAAATTTTTGAAAGTCATTCAGATGTTTTACACAAGTTTTCCACAGGGAAGTTTTATGCCATCAAGTCTTTCGAAGGAGTGTTTTTATGATTAGCTCGGAAACTCTTGTAATACAAGACAATACAAAAACACAAGAAATTGAAGACCAGCTTAGCAGGACAGCAAGTTTAATTGGCTCTGCTTCAATAAATAATTTACGCTCAAAACGGGTTGCTGTTTTTGGTTTAGGGGGAGTAGGATCTTTTGTTGTCGAAGCTCTCGTTCGCGTTGGTATTGAAAACTTTGTGTTGGTTGACAACGATATTATAGTACAAAGTAATTTAAATAGACAACTCTTTGCCTTGCATTCAACAATTGGATGCTTAAAGACAGAGTGTGCAAAAAAACGAATTATAGATATCCTTCCATCGGCAAAAGTACAATGCTTCTCTTTGTTTTACACTGCTGAAACAGCAAAGGAAATAGACAAAGAAATTTCTTCTTGTGATTATATTGTTGATGCTATAGACACGGTTAGTGCGAAACTCACCTTAATTGAAAGAGCGCGCAGCTTTAATATTCCAATAATAAGTAGCATGGGAACCGGAAATAAAATGAACCCATCTCTTTTTGAAATTACTGAAATAGAAAAAACCTCAGTGTGTCCTTTGGCTCGTGTTATGAGAAGAGAGTTAAGAGAAAGGGGTATTAAGAAGGTTAAGGTTTTGTATTCAAAAGAAGAGCCTATAAAGGCTAGTCCTCCTGCAAGTATTTCCTTTGTTCCTTCTGTTGCGGGGCTTTTAATCGCGGGGGAAGTGATAAACGATTTTTTAAACATAAAAGAATAGAAAATTATTTTGTGTCATCAATGAGCTGAACGTCGCCATCTAGTGTGGTATCATCAATATATTTCATTTGGTTTAAAAAATCTTCTTCATTTTCGCTTTGAAAAAGAGGAGAAGATAATTCGTTTTCATCGACCTCATCTGCATATGTAACCGTTTCTGCATCATCAGCATATACAACAGGTTCTTCATCAACAGAAATAAGGAATGCATCATCTGTCTCTATAGTTACAGCCGATTCGTGCAATTTAGAATAGTCTTCTGTGTCGGGCTGGGTTGTTGCAAGGGCTGTTTCGATCGAGTTTTGTAAGAAAAATCTAATGTAGGCCTGAATGGCAGACTTTGCAGCAAAAGAAAGCCCTTTGGTAAATAACAAAACTATAGATAACTTTCCATTGGAAACAAAAGATTTTAGCACAACGGTTACGCATTTTATTTTTTGCGACCTTAAAGATAATAAAAAGTCTTTGAGTAATAAATTAGCAGAAAACTCGGTAGCTAAAGTAGCCGGAGCAGAGCACAAGAGACCTGCAGAACTAATGTTTTCTATTCTTAGAACATGTTGTTTTCCATCTATTTCACACAGAGCAGAAATAAGTTTGTCACTTACACAGTCAACACGGACATATTTTCGTATGCCTTTTGCATTGTTTATTCTGAGAATACCTTCTAGTTTGGTAATTAACTCGTCTTTTTTACTGACCAACGAAACAAATCCAGCGGGGATTGATGCATTCAAAAGAAAATGATTTCTGTCGCTGGTTCCCGCGTGAGCAGACATTATGCCAAAGAATATACCAGACAGTGTTTGGTCTTTATTACAAGAGACAACAAAGTTATACCAATGCTCGATGGGCATTTCGCCATCAATACATACAAAACAAATTGCGTCTGACTGTTCTCTTAAAATTGATTTTGCATGTCTATAGTTCTCTATTACATATGTTTCATATTCTAAGTCAGAAAGCATGGGTATAATTATCTTCTTAAAGTCGAATGGAGGATTGAGAAAAAAAATCTTCTTACCTAAATCTACTGAATCGCTCGTATCCATAGGGTTACCCCGCAACAAAACTTTTATAGTATAGGATAACATGATATTTGCATTTTGGCTAGTAAAAATATGGGAAATATAGAAAATAGTTACAAAAGGTTTATTGCCTCAAAAGATTTGCTAAGGTATTTTCTGCGCCTAAAGATTCACAAAGAGATGTGTAGGCTTCACTTTGTTCTTTGCTCGTGGCTTGTGGTTTTTTTATTGCCCGTATTAGAAGGTTCTTTGCTGTGTGCTCTATATCGATAAATTCCATGAGTTGTACTGTATAACCTTGGCTTTCTAAAAGCTCTGCCCTCATAACATCTGTTGCCAAGGCTGCAAAACGCTCTTTTATAATGCCATGCTTCATTAGGGCGTTAAAGCCTTTGTCCGGAAGATTTTTTGATAACTTTGCATTTATTTCATGTTGGCAACAGGGAACGCAGAGAACAGTCTTTGCCTTGTTTTTGACGGCATAATCAAGGGCATAGTCGGTTGCTGTGTCGCAGGCATGCAGGGTTATAACCAAATCAAGGCCACCTTCTATAGCTTTTGCTTCATAGTCTTCTATTCGACCAATTTGAAACTGTAATCCTTCATAACCCCATACTTTTGCCAAATTTGAACAGTTTTTTATAACATCTTCTTTTTGGTCAATTCCTGTAATATGAACCTTTTTTTTACAAATTTCAACTAAAAAATAATATAATGCAAAGGTGAGGTAGGATTT
>CAYJMR010000012.1:0-23941 GCA_964371375.1 uncultured Treponemataceae bacterium | reverse complement strand
CAGGCCTTTTTACTTCTCCACATGTAAGAGACATTTCAGAAAGAGTCCGCTCTGCATTTAATGTATTTCCAGAAGAAGTTTATACAGGAGCTTTACAAACATTTTTAGATAAAAAAGAATGCATAGACTCCGTTGAGAAAGATGGTGGTGCAAGGGCAACATGGTTTGAACTTATTACCCTTTTTTCTTTTATTTGTTTTGAAGAGGCAAAAGTTGACTGGGGAGTTTTTGAAGTTGGCTTGGGCGGAAGACTAGATTCTACAAATATAATTATTCCAGAGGCTAGTCTTATTACTCCAATAGAATTAGAGCACACACAGTTTTTAGGAGATACACTTGAAAAGGTAGCGTTTGAAAAAGCTGGCATAATAAAAAAAGGTATACCTGTTTTTAGTGCAAAGCAAGAAGGCTGTGTAAAAAAAGTACTTATAGAAAAGGCAAAGGAAATTGGAACAAGCATTACATTTTTTGATGATGAAGAAAATAAAGAAGAATGGAAAGGTCTATTTGCGCTAATAGATAAAACAGAGCTGAGATTAAAAGGCTCAATACAAAAAGAAAACGCAAAGCTCGCATGCCTTGCGACACGGTATCTATATCCAAACCTAGAAAATGATGTAATAATGAGAGGATTATCTAAGGCTTTTTTACCATGTAGGCTTGAAAGTTTCTCAGTATGTATACAAAACAAGACAGTTTTTGGCATTATGGATGGTGCACACACACCAAATAGCCTTTCACTATGTTTAGACTCTTTTTACTCTGACTTTGGTGCGGAGCAAAATGTTATCTTCGCTTGTGCAGATGACAAAGATGTTGAATCTATGGCAAAGATTATAAAAGACTCGGCCTGCAAGTTTTCTACTGTGACACTTACATTACCAGGTGGCGTAAAAAAAGGTTCTATAGAAAAAGCACAAAATGCTTTTGAAAGGTATTTTGATTCGGATATTTTATTTGTTAATGAAGATTATGCGAGGGCAATTAATACCACTTTAGAAGAATGCGTAAAAGAAAACAAAGCCCTACTTTGTGTAGGATCATTTTATTTATGTGCTGAACTAAAGAATATCTTAGAAAGAATATAACCACAGATTAAAGGATTACACAGATTATTATTGGTAGCAAAATTTGAGTATTTTTTTTAAATAAAGATTAGTAAAACGTCATAAGATGTTCGTGGTAGATGTAAGAGTACTACAATACGCAAAAATACAATCTGTGTAATCAACTAAGTCTACCCTAATCCCTACCCTAGATTATGCCCCAAACAAATCTGTGGTTAACTGCTTCTTCGCTTTACCCAAGTATTTCTAATTCTGCCTTCCTAATTCATAATTATTATCATCTGCGGCTAACCTAAACTGCAATCTCTCCCCTGTTACAGGATGCCTAAACTGCAAACCACTTGCGTAAAACTGCATATTTTCTACACTCCCTTGAGTGCCATACAGTGGGTCAGAAATAATAGAAAAACCAAGATATGCAAGGTGGCTTCTAACTTGATGCCTAAAACCTTCCGTTATATTACACGTTACCTTTACACAATTTTTTTCAAAAGGCATTGAAACATCTTCAATACTTACGATATTTGTTGTATACAGTTTGCTACCTGCTTTTTTTAGTGCTGCCCTTCCTGAGTGTTCAAATACGGGCTCTACCTTTTTTCTGCCTTCTCCTAAAAATCGAAAGCGAGAAGATATGCAAGGTGGTGGATTTTTAAAATTTGATAAGCCTTCTCTTTTATCCAGGCAATAAGCCGTATAGTATTTTACAAAGTCTCCGTTTAGCTGCTGTGCTATAATTGAATCATAAAAACATTGTGTTTGCGCAATAAGTAAAAGGCCTCGAGTATCGGTATCAATTCTATGAACAAGCCCACCTTCAATAGTTTTTTTGCCTATCACATTTTTAGTTTTTGGAAAATCTTTCGCTACAATACTAAAAGCATTGTTTTCATCAGTTTCAGATAAAGGTGCAGACGGTAGACCTGAAGGCTTATCAATCACGAGAAATTCTTCATCGTTATGTATTATCTTTATGCTCACTATATAATTCCTAGTTAAGAATTAGTAAACTGAGTGCGTTCAAATTTTTCGTGCAAATCTTTTAATAGCCGCTTAAAATGCTTTGGAGTTTTAGAGGTAAAAAAAACAAAGTCTTCAATGCGTACTGACTTATACACAGGGCTAGTAATTTCTCCAAAGACATCTTCTTTGGGTTTAGAATTTGGCGGAAGTCTAATTCCAAGCCTTCTAGCATGCAACTTTAATGTTGCGTGTGGAAAAAGCACATCCTTTTTTCCGTACAAAGGATCTCCCAAAATTGGACAGCCAATGTGCTTTAAGTGTACACGTATTTGATGGGTACGACCTGTTTTAATATTTAATCGTAAAAGTGAATAGGGACCATAGATGCCAACACAGCGGTACTTTGTATGTGCAAATTTTCCACGTGTTTTATCATCTGTTACTGCAAACAACTTTCTTTTTCTGGGATGACGTTCTATTTGCGTTTTAATTGTCCCTGTGCGCTTAGGAGGATGTCCTTGTACGATTGCAATGTATTCTTTTTGCGTACGCCTAGTCTTAAACTGTTCTTGTAAAAATACTTCAGTATCGCGGTCTTTTGCAGTTATTAGTATACCTGAAGTATCCTTATCGAGCCTATGAACAATTCCGGCTCTTAGTGCAATTTCACTGGTGTCCTCACCCGAAAGCTCAATATCGTCTTGTCCTCTATGGTACAAAAGTGCATTTACGAGCGTGTCACGCATATTTCCAGACCCAGGATGAGTTACCATTCCCTGCTCTTTGTCTATAACGCACACAAAATCATCCTCATACATTACAGAAAGTGGGATATTTTGAGCTTCAATTTTTTCAACCACTGGGTCTTCCCATTCCAAAACAATGGTCTCACCACCTAAGAGCTTAAAAGAAAGTTTTACATCTTTGCCATTTACCTTAAGAGTTTTCAAACCATTTTTTAGTCTCGAACGACTTATGCCTTGAGTAGTAGCAGCATATGTATCCAAGCGCACCGGTTCAATATTTTCAGAAATAAAAGTTACAGAGGTCATATGGCATCACTTCCGTCAACTATAAGGGGTATAATTTGAATACGCTCTGCTTGTTCTTGTTCAAATGCTTTTTCTTTTTGGTTTTCTTTTACTTTAATAACAATCAAATCAGCGATACCTATGGCTAAGCCTAAAGAAGCTGCTGTAATGAGTATTCCAATTTGTTCGTCTTTATTAATATTTGCAGCAGTAGAAGACGTAGGAAAAGGATTAGGCGTGTAGTCACTGTTAAAATCATTAGCAGCATAACGAAAAATAGTATATCCTAGTGTAGAAGCTAAGGTAGTAAAAGGAATAGACCCCAGAGTAATTATACTTGTCCTTCTTATATCTTTTGCCCATGATGGAATATTATCTTCAGTATATGGTTCAATATCAATTACTGTTTGAGAAAACACATTCGAAAATAATACAAACAACAACATACATGAAATTATCTTTTTTAATCTCAAAACTACCTCTTAAATCTTACTTCTGTTTCCAAAAATTGAAGTCCCTACTCTAACAAGTGTTGACCCCTCTTCTATAGCTATATCATAGTCATTCGACATTCCCATTGATAGTTCTGGCATTTGCAGAGACGGAAACATTTCTTTCATTCTATTTGCAATATCACGCAATTGAACAAAGGACTTTCTAATTATTTTTTTATCATCTGTAAATGGTGCCATTGTCATAAAACCACAAATATTTAAGTTCTCATTAATAGCATACCTAATTGCATTCTCTACGTCAAGTACTGATGCAAAGCCACTTTTTGACTCTTCGCCTGTATGAATTTCTAGTAATAATGTAACACTATTATACATTTTATGCTTTGCTATTTCTTGTAATAATTCAATTCTGTCAACAGATTGAATACAAGTAACTAGCGGCAAAATTTTTTTTACTTTATTTCTCTGTAAGGTCCCTATTAAATGAAGCTCTAGATTGGATAGCGACAGTTTCGAAAATTTTTCTGTAGCTTCTTGTACTCTATTTTCTCCAAATAGTCGAAGTCCCGCATCATAGGCTTCGAGAACTTCTTCAATGGGGTGAAACTTACTAACCGCCATAAGCTTAACATCTTTATCATTGCGACCACTTTTTAACGATGCTTCATGAATTCTGTCTTGAATTATTTCAATATTTTTCTTTATAATCACGCTACTCCACCGTTTTCAACACTGACATCACTTAAATGTAAAAGTGTTTGAATATCGAGTTTTTCGGCACGTATGCTAGCATCAATTCCAGCAAGCTGTAAAATTTCTTCTGCCGTTTCGCTACTCGAGTAAAACTTACTTAAATTATTTTTAATAGTTTTTCGCCTTGAAACAAAGAGAGACCTTTGTAATTTCATAAAATGTTCAGGGTTTTTACAATTCGGAAAATTTTCTTTTTTTGTAAACAATATAGAGCGAGAATCTACATTGGGCCTTGGCCAAAAACTTCCCCCAGATAAGTCCATGATGGGTTTAATATCATAGGCCCATTGGCACAGTACTGAAAAAGATGAATAATCGCTTGTACCAGGAAGGGCTGCCATTCTAAGAGCTACTTCCTTTTGAACCGTAAACACACATCGGTCAAAGCGAACTCCCTGACTAATAGTATCTGCAATAATCGTTGCAGCAATATTGTAAGGAAGATTTCCACAGAGCCTATTTGGAATCTGATTTTTTGCCTCATCTTTCCATGTTTTTAATACATCCCCAAGAACAACTGAAAACTTGCCATTGGTCTCATATTCTTCAAAGATATCATGCAAACAAGAAGCAAAGCCCCTATCAATTTCAAAAGCAGTAAGCCTTGCACCTCGTCTTAATACACCCTCAGTTAAAGCACCTAGTCCAGGACCTATTTCCCATACGCTTGTATCCTCATTTACTTCAAGCATGTCGGATAACTTTTCGCGTGCACTAGCGTTGACCAAAAAGTTTTGCCCAAACTTTTTTTGCATAGCCATATCTCGGCTTTCTAAAAAAGATTTTAGTGCTTGCGGAGAATTATAATCAATTTTTATACCCATCTTATCTAAACCTTATTTTAAAAGTGTATCGAAGGAAACTGCGAAAACCATAATACTACACTTTCCAACACTTGATACATCAACTGTATTATATCACCAAATCCATATAAAAGATAGGGGATAGCTAAACTTATTATGATACAAAAAAAACCAAGAACAAAAAAGCAAAGCACAAGTGGAGATACTACAACCGAAGATATAATTCCTATAGGCATTATTGTTCCAAATAAATGAATTGTGATAGGAGCTGTGCAAATTTGGGCACCAATTGCTGCGCTCAATGGGCTTGCAAAAATACTTGGGAGTATTCTAACTAAAGCTGGCTTTACAAAATACTCTGCCAAAGCGATACCTACAAGGGCTCCGTACGAAAGCTTAAAAGCTGCGCTAAAAATATCATGAGGAAATATACATATATGTATTAAAAATGAAAAGGATAAAATCCTAATAAGCCTCATACTGGTATACGAAGGATTTATAAATCTAAATAAAACTTCACCATTTCCCATAATTCCTGGGAGTGAACAAAATTGCAATGCGAGTGCAACAAGAGTACATAACAGCGCTCTAAAAAGCGATGGAGATAAGCCTGCAAACCATACAAAAAGAAATACTGCAAAAAGTGAAAAAATCGTTCCTGTCCGTTTACTTATAAGCTTACCACTTGAAAGAGCAAGACCTGCAAATATAGATAAGTGCATTCCTGATAAAGCTAAAATATGAGAAAGACCCGCATTTTTAAATCCTTGTGCTAAATTCTCATTTGTGTACTCTCGCGAACCTGATATTAAAGCTAATAGTAGACCACCCGCATCTCCCCAGGCATACAATAGTCTTTTAAACTCAAGTCTACATACTGCCCTAAAATATGAAATCTCATGTTCCCATCCAATTTCATGTATTGATTTTACAATAAAAACAGGCGCATCGTGATTTGCATCATCTTCAATAAAATATCCAGAAAAAAATGCGTTAATGCCTTTTTCAATAATTGGGCTAGTATCTTCTAAAGTTGCATAGGCTTTAGAAAATAACTTACCAGGATACAATGCTTCAACTATGTAACTTGATAACAGTAGTTGCACCATTCCCTTTGCCTCTGAGAACGAATCTTTTGCATATACAGTATGTACCTTGGCTTGTGCAGAATAATAATTTTTGCTTTGTGTTTTAGTTGGGTTTGTAGAAATTGTTGCATTCATTGAAATAATACTTTGATTTGATAAAATTGAGTGAAAGGTATTGTTGTTTGTTACACTCAGTAAACCTGAATAAACTAAAAAGGCAACAGTGATCGCAACTAGTACAGTTGGGGAGAAGGTTAATTGATGTTGTGTTTTTACCACTTTAAAGCAACTAAAGCATCCCTTGCTGCAAGAATTATGTCTTCAGGGTACTCCAAATACGTTGTGTACAATAAGGCATCAAAAGCAATTTTGTTTCCCAACAGCCCAAGAGATTGAATAACAGTAAGTACTACCGCCTCACTGTAGGCTTTGTTCTCCTCTTGCCGCTTGTTAAACTCTTCAAGGTCTTTTGATAAATACTCACCTGCAGTCCCAGATGACAAAGCAGTAAATGCATTAATTATTTCTGAAAACTGCCCCTCAGTTAAACTTCCTGCTTCAAATTCTTTCTTAGCTACAAGATAAAACTCTGTAATGAGTTCTGCCGAACGAGTCCAAGATATTCGAACTAGTTCTCGAATAGCAGCCATCTGTAAATCAACTGTGTAATTATCAACGGCGGAAACATCACCTATATTTATTATAGTACCAGAAAGTGCTTTTTCTGACATTTCGGCTCTAAAAAAATCAGAATTTTGAGAATTATTTAAAACAAGCTCCAATGTATAGTACTTTTCTCGTGATGTTCCTCTTTCAATAAGGCTTCGTATTTGATTTTCATATCCGCCGCGGAGTTTAGAAAGAGATTGTAAAGCAACTTGAGAAATTTCTGCATTTTCATTATATGCATATGCCTGAAACAAAACTTCAAAAGACGAAGCGTCGGCAAAATTACCTAAAACCTCCAATGTTAGATAGATCATATTTACATCAACAGAATTACCTTGTATCAAAAGGCTCTCTGCATACTCGTTTACCAAAACAACTATTTCGTTATTTTCCACACTAATCGAAGAAAACAATGTTAGTAAATCTAAAACTAGTGCAGGATTTTGAGTAATTGAAAAAAGTGTTTTTAGCGATGGCATAAGTGCGTCAATGTCATTCACACTACTTTTTTGTACAAGATTGCGTGCTAACATAATAAAGTCTGAGTCTTCAGATAACAAATCATAGTTAGTATTAATAAAATCAAAACCTACAATCCATAAGTCGCTATGTGCCAAGCCATCGTTATTTGCTGAATCTACAAGAATATTTTTTTCGCTAAGGTTTCCCTTAACAAAATCTTTTTGTAGTTGATCACTGGACTGAGAAAAAGCTGTAAAACTAATAAACAAACACAATAAATGTAAAAGAGGTTTGGTGTAATTTTTCATATGCATCCTTAACTACTTGCTTTAAGCATTGCCTCAACAGCTTGTTTTTTTTCTGCCACTTCACCTTCACTTATCTTTGGAGTTGAAGGGGATGTTTTTAAGGCCGTAGTTTCGCTATTATTATAGCTGTTTTGAGTAGAATTTGCAACACTATTTTTGTTTTCTGTTAAAAATGTGTATACGTAGGTTAATATTTTGTTTTTTGAATCTTCATCTATTTTTATACATTGAAAGTGTAAGCGAGACACATTCATCTCTTCATTATACTCTACTCCGCGAACAACTCCATGCATTATAATGGGATCATCATCAAGTAAAAACTCTAAGCGGAGCTTTAAATTAGCTTTCCCTTTCCCCCCAATTCTAATTAAGGCACCTTCTTCAGAAATGTCTTCAACCAAACACTTTAAACCTGGAATGGTTGATTCGTCAATACTATCTTCTTGTAATGCTTGCACAAAGAGTAAGCCTTTTATGTTACACTCACATCGTACAGCAGAGCGTTTTTGTGTTCGTAAAATTTTATCAGTATGGGGTATAAAAAGTGATACATGGCTTCCAAACTGCATCGAAGCCCTAACATTCGCATCAAATACATACGATGCATCATCGTATCTATAAAAGTACACTGATATATCTTTTTTAACCCAATCAGAACTTGCCAAAACAACTTTTTTATTTCTTAAAGGTAATGAAATTAATAGTTCACGGCCATTATTAACAACTTGAGAGGAGAAAACCCCATACCCTTTTAAAAGAACATGTAAGCGCTGACCAATACTTATGGACTTTGTTGACTTAAGTCCCCTATTCTTTCTTGGGTCTAGATTAATCTTAGTTCTGTATTCATATAAGGAAGTAAGTAGTTTTTTTATTTTAGGTGTATCTTCAGTCCCAGCAATTCTACTTGTTTGTTTTACTTGCGCAATGGCCTTATCTATTGCACCCACAGATATGAAAACTGAGGCAGGATTATCAATATCGGTAGCAGAGCAAAGACTCCACAACATAGAAATTTCGCTAATAGAAAAACCTGAATCCAAACCAGTAGCATAAAATGAAATAAGTCCAGAAAAAACAACTACTATTCGTATTAACACAAAGAGTAAAAAAAGTATAATTATTAGTGGTATAGCTGTATACATCTTCTTCCTTTTATTATACTATACTATATATCGCATGAAAAAAAAACTCTTAATATTTAATTTTATTGAATTTTTCTTAATTTTTTTACTATTTGTGCTGCCATCATTACTAGTTGAGCCACAAAAGGTCGTAGTATTAAACATTCAATACGATCCATTCTCTATAATACTTAGATTATGTGTTGCAATGTACCTTTTGTTTAGAATGTATGATAACGGCATTTCTTTTAAACAACAACTGTCTATTACTCCTAAGAGCGTATTCAGAGTGTTTATTCAAAGTATAAAAATATATTTTGCTCTAGTTATAACGGGGCTTCTTTTCAATTTTATTCAAAATCATTTTTTTCAAGGAAACCTTTCATTGGTAGCAAGTCCTCCTAGCACCGTCTTATTATGGATTTGGTTTTTGTTTTCATTAATTGTTTTAGCATGCTTTGAAGAAATAATTTTTAGAATATATTTACCTGATAGTTTTTTACGAATAGTTACCCAAACACCTATATACAAAAAACTCCCAATACCTGCACGGGTGTTATTTATTTTACTAATTGAATGTTTTTTTATCATTACATTCGCTTTAGGACACTATTACCTCGGTACTGTTTCGTTGCTGGCATCTTTTGTCTCGGGTATAATCCTAAGAATATCTGTATTAAGATATAAAACTATAATCCCTGCTTGTATTGCACATATAATAAATAATATTGTTTCATTTCTAGTATTGTTTTATGTACGTTAAACTAACATTTTAATCAAAGGCTGCTACAAGGTTCACACTACATAAAAAATGTGATATACTTACTCTATGTTTAAGAAGCTGTCCATTCCTTCAGTATTACAAAAAATCGCTCCTCATTTTTTGCAAGCCGGCTATGAAGTTTGGTTAGTAGGCGGTGCTGTAAGAGACATGTTAAGGGGAAAAACTGCTTCAGACTTTGACCTTGCAACTAATGCCAGTCCACAAGAGGTTTCAAAACTTTTTAACCATGTGATTGAAACAGGCATAGACCACGGAACTGTTACTGTTCTTTTTATGGGTGAACAAATTGAAGTAACAACATTTAGAACAGAATCAGACTATACCGATGGAAGGCACCCTGATATTGTTGCATACGCTGCAAATATTGAAGAAGATTTATCACGGCGCGATTTTACTATTAATGCCATTGCAGTTAATCTTGAGACTGGAAAAGTTTTTGATCCATTTGATGGACAAAAAGACATAAAAAAAAGATGTATTCAAACAGTAGGAAAAGCTGAAGATAGATTTTCGGAGGATGGACTAAGACCTATACGAGCTATACGGTTTGCAAGTCAACTTGATTTTAATATTGAAAAGAACACTTTTGATGCTATTTCTAAGACAATTCCAATCACAAAAAATATTAGTATAGAACGCTTCAGAGATGAGTTTAAAAAAATGCTCGTATCAACTAAGCCCTCAGTTGCACTAAAACTAATGGAAGCAACAGGGATGCTTGAGTTATTTTTACCTGAACTTTTTACTGCACGAGGGATAACACAGGCTGATAAAAGAGGTTTTCATCAATACGATGTATTAGATCATCTCTTTTATGCATGCGATTTTGCAAAAACTAAAGACGAAAGAGAGCCACAACTACGATTAGCAGCCCTCTTTCATGATATTGGAAAAGTAGAAACAAGACATATAGATGCAGATAAAATTACTTTTTACAATCATGAAAAGGTTTCAAAAAATACTTGCCAACATGTTTTAAGAAGATTGCGTTTTTCAAATGCTACCATTCGGTATGTAAGTCATCTTGTAGAGCATCACATGTTTCACTATGAATCAACTTGGTCTGATGCTGCGGTACGTCGTTTTATTGTTCGAATTACTCCACCTGATGGCCTTGGAAAAACGGTTGGACAAGTAATTGAAGATTTATTTGACCTTCGGATTGCAGATGTTTCTGGGATGACTAACTCCCCTGCTCTTTTACAAAAAGGCCCGTGGAGTGCAAACCTTATTGAGTTTAAGGATAGATTACAAAGTGCTCTCAAAGAACCAAATGTCTTTAGTTTAAAAGATTTAAAGGTAACGGGACAAGATTTAATTGCAATAGGAATTCCAAAGGGAAAACAGATTGGTTATGTATTGTCAGAACTTTTAATGATGGCTATAGATGACCCCCTCATGAATGAAAAAAAAATCTTATTAGACGTTGCAAAAAAACTTATATGATAATATACGTTTAATATAATTCATAGTAGCATTTATTACCGCATTTTTATTGACACTCGTAAATTTCAGTGTTATAATTTATACACTTACATAATCTTTTTAACTAAAAAAAATTCAATGGTGAAGCAAAGAATTTGGAGCTAACGATGAAAACACTAAAACAATTTAAAATTCTTTCGCCCTGTGGAATTCTTGGATATGGCTTTCCAGATGAATCCTTTGAAAATGGTTTGCAAGAACAACCCGATGCCATTGTAGTTGACGCAGGTTCAACTGATGCAGGCCCACATAAACTTGGTAAAGGTGTTGCTATCGTAAGCAAAATGGCATGTAAAAAAGATCTATTTCGAATCATAGAAGGCGCAAATAGATTAGATATTCCAGTAATAATTGGGTCAGCCGGAGGAAGTGGTGCTAAAGTTCATATCGATTGGACGCTTTCAATAATTGATGAAATATACAAAGAAAACAATTTTAATCCAGTAAAACAAGCCGTTATTTATGCAGACATTCCAAAGACTGTAATTCAAGATAATAAAACGATACGTCCACTTGGAAACAATATTCCTACATTAACACAAGAGCGATTACATGAAACAACCGATATTGTTGCCCAAATGGGTATGGAACCTATAATAAAAGCTTTAGAAGAAGGTGCAAAACTCATTGTGTGTGGTAGAGCATATGATCCTGCGCCTTTTGCTGCAGTAGCTGTGCACGCAGGTTTTGACAAGGCACTTGCCTATCATTTAGGCAAAGTTTTGGAATGTGGCGCTCTTTGTTGTGATGTGGGTACTACGAAAGACTGTATGATTGGTGTTCTTTTTGAAGATCATTTTCAAGTATACCCCACCAATAAGAATCGTTTTTGCACTGCTGTAAGTGTTGCAGCCCATACATTTTATGAAAAAGACCATCCCTATATTCTATATGGACCGGGCATAAAGTTAGACCTATCTGCTTGCGAGTTTAACGAAGTTGGTGATGGAAAAGTAGATGTCTATGGCAGCAAAATTGAAAACTTAGAAGAGTATACCATAAAACTCGAAGGTGCAAGAATTACTGCCTACAGAACATTTGTAATAGCAGGAATAAGAGAACCCCTTTTAATTCAACACATTGAAAAAATACAAGAAGAAGTAAAGAACAGTGTTAAAGAACAATACAAGGAAATTAATACTACTTCCTATGATATTAATTTTTATAACTATGGAAAAAATGGGGTAATGGGAAATTCTGAACCCTGTACCGACACGCCACACGAAATAGGAGTTCTTTTTGAAGTCATTGCAAAAACACAAGAGCTTGCATCTACCATTTGTAGTTCTCTTCGCTCAACTTTTTTACATTACGGTTACGAAGGACGAAAATCCACAGCCGGAAATCTTGCCTTTCCTTTTGCTCCAAGTGATATAGAATTTGGTGAAGTATATGAGTTTTCTATATACCACCTTATGAGTGTGTTAGACCCATGTGAGTTTTTTCCAATATCCTATTCTAATCAAGGGGAAGTAAAATGAAAAAACTTAGCGAAGTCGCAAAAGTATTGCGAAGTAAAAATTCTGGACCATTTCAAATCACCCTTGATATATTATTTGACTCTGAAGAAATATATACAGCAATTAAGAGCGCAAATATTTTTACTAAACCTTTCATTGCGAATCTTTATAATTTAGATGAAAGTGATATACAAGAGCTCGTATATTTTGATGCTGCCCTTGGGATAAAAATAACATATAACAGAAAAATATCTTCGGGTACAGTGGGAGATAGAGATGTGTATGGAGCACAACAGCATGCTCCACTATTAAATATATTAGTTCCAATAAAATAAGGTTGAGGAGAAAGAAAAAGGTGAAAGAACCCGCTATTAATAAAAAGTCGTTGCGTTCAAAGTTATGGTCAGAAAGAGTATTGTACGCTCTCATTGCACCAACAATTTTATATTTTATTATTTTTAGAGTACTACCAATATTTAACATGCGGCTTGCATTTTATGATTATAAAGCAAGGAGCGCATGGGTTTGGCAAGGTTTTAAATACTTTGAAATGATTTTTGCAAGCCCAGATTTCGCTAGTATTTTACAAAATACCTTAATTATTAGCTTAATGAAATACGTGCTTCTGTTTCCATTTTTTGTATTATTTGCAATTTTGCTGAATGAATTAAGAATTGGAATATTTAGAAAATTTGTACAGGTAGCATCATACCTGCCACACTTTTTGTCTTGGATAGTTATAGCTGGGATTTGGACATCGGCTCTGTCAGTTTCTGGTGGAGCGGCAAATGAAGTACTCTCTTGGTTTGGCGTAGAACCAATTGATTTTATGACTGATAGGTCAAAAATTCTTTGGGTTTTGTTTTACTCAGAAATGTGGAGAAGCTTGGGCTGGGATAGCATTATATTCTTTACATCAATTATTGCTATTAACCCTACGCTATATGAAGCAGCCAAAATTGATGGAGCAAATAGATTACAAATTAACCGTTACATTATCTTACCTGCCCTAGTAACCCCAATGGTAACAATGTTTATTCTAAACTTAGGATTTTTTCTGAATGCAGGTTTTGACCAAGTATTAAACTTTTCTAATGATGCAGTTATGAGTAGTATTGATATTTTAGACACCTATATCTATAGAATTGGTATAGGGCAAGGACAATATTCACTTGCTACCGCCGTCGGAGTAGTTAAAGGTGTTGTGGGTGTTATTTTAGTGTTAATAACCCATGTAACATCGAGACGAATTACAGGTAAGGGAGTGTGGTAGGATGAACAAAAGAATTTCAACGTTTCAAATAATATTAATGACCATACTTTCGTTAGTAGTACTGACAATGATTGTTCCTCTACTAAATATTTTTGCTCGCTCAATATCTGATCCCGCATTTTCACCGGCAATGACAGGGCTAGAAATACTTCCTCAGGGAATAAATTTTATAAACTTCCAAATTGTTTTTAGTCATCCAGTTTTAGTGCCTGCAATTTTTAACTCAATTTTTATAACAGCAGTGGGTACATTCTTAAACTTACTTTTAACAACAACTGCAGCTTATGTACTAACTCGCCCAGGTTTAACACTTAAAAAACCAATAATGGTATTTTTGATAATTATGATGTTGTTTGATCCTGGTTTGGTTCCTGAATACCTCGTTATGATTGAAACAGGTCTCATCGGCAGCCAATGGTCAGTAATTCTCGTAATGGCTGTAAATGTTTACTACCTAATAATTATGATGCGTTACTTTGAAACAGTGCCAAGCTCTCTTTATGAGGCAGCAACAATTGATGGTATTGGACATATCGGTATGCTTTTCAAAATTATTATTCCTTTAACAAAGGCGGGTGTTGCAACTATTACAATGTTTTATGCCGTTGTTAGATGGAATGAATACTTTAAAGCAACATTGTACATAACAAACCCTGAAGATACTGTTTTGCAAGTAATCTTGCGACAGTTTGTTGTATTGGGAGATACATCATCTCTTATTGGACAACAGAATCTATTTAATTTTAACGAGCTTGCGCAAGTTGATTATGGAGCCTTAGAGGCTGCTACTATCGTTGTAGCGATAGTACCAATTCTACTTTTATATCCTTTTGTTTTAAAATATTATGCAAAGGATGTAATGGGTGGCGGAATAAAAGAATAAAATCCGCAACATAGAATTGTAAAAGTGCAAATACAATATGTATATAAATTGTATTGGAAAGAGGAGGAATCAAAAAAGTGCTCACTTGTGCTTTTTTGATTTGCAGTTTTTTGCGTTGCATATAAAACTGCCGATTTTTGCCATCCATGGCAAATCGCTACCGCGAAGGTATTGAAGGAGATAAAGTATGACAAAAAAACTATTGTTAATTAGTGTTGTAGCTTTATGCTTGGTTCTTCCAGTGTTTACACTTGGAGGAGGAGACAAAGACGGATCATCAGGTTATGATGGTGGCCCAATAGGAACAGCAGACAACCCTGTAACAGTTACATATTTATGTAAAGATGTATCGATAACAGAACCAGGTGTTGTAGAAATGGTTGAAGCCATAGAAAAAGGTATGGCAGCTCAAGGGATGCATATAAAACTTGAAGTATTAGGAGCACCTGCAGGGCGATATGTAGATGCAGTACCGATTGCTTATAGAACAGGTCAAATTTCACCTGATTTAATATATTTTCAAGGCGGTGATCTTCCTATTGCAAACGAAGGATTTTTTGTAGATTTAACGAGCTACATCGAAAACTCCACTCACGTTAAAGCAATTATGCAAGACCATAATAAAGCAGCAATGGAAAACTATCCATATTTAATGTGGTTAGCTCCTGCTCGAGTTCAAGTTCCTCTTATGAGAGGTGACTGGGCTGATGAATTAAATAGTTTTGATGCACTTATGAAAAATCCTACTGTAGATAATTACTACGCAGTATTAAAAGAAATTAAAGATAAGGGTATTGCTCCTGTATCATTTACAACCGATGGTGGAATTGCAAAACTAGACAGTATCTTTAATCATGCATTTGGTGTTACAGCAACAATTATTAAAGACGGTGGCGATTGGGTATATTCAAAAGCAACTGATGCTGAAAAAGAAAAGCTTGCTTTCTATGCAAAGCTATATGAAGAAGATCTTTTAGATAACCAGTATGTAACCAAAACTTGGGAAACAATGGAACAAGCATTCTATGATGGAACTGCAGGTATGGTTTCAGGAACAGCTGGCGATGTTGTAAACATTTATAATAACAAAATGATTTCAACACAGGGAGCAAATGCAGAAATTATTGTACTACCTCCTGCTAAAGGTGTTTCTCAAGCATATCAATCTGTTGATGTTTCAAAAGAACCTCGTGGTTTTGCTATTAGCGTAGATAGTGATGTTCAAGATGCAGCATGGGCTGTTTTAGAGTTTATGGCAAGCCCTGAAGGACGTGTTATTGATAAGCTTGGTATTGAAGGTGTTCAATACAATATGGAAGGCGACAAATATGTATTAACTGAACGCTTCCCTGAGTGGTGGTCAAAATTCTGGCCAACTATGAATGGCCTTGATACATCTAAAGTTGAAGGCGTAATGCTCACAAAACCTGCAGTTGATTCGCTCGATGCAATTAATGAATACTTTGCAGCAGATGTAAACGTTCTTCTTCCAGATGAACTTTTACCTAAAATGGATGCGATGAATAAATTGTACACAGAATACTCAACTGATATTATTCGTGGAGTGCGCCCTGTAAGCGATTTTGACGAATTTGTTGAAAAATGGAATGCGGCTGGTGGAACAGAAATTACTGAATACTTAAACTCAGTACTCTAATTTCTAAACAAAAAATAAAGATGCTAGCACAATGCTAGCATCTTTGATGTAAACTTAGCAAATATATGCACAAGGATAGTACATGATACAAGAACAGTCATACTATGAAAAAGTTTATGCAGGCTTTTTAGGTATGAATATTGGAATTCGTCTTGGAGCGCCCGTAGAGCCTCCAATTTGGACCGCCAACAGAATTGAAGAGTTTTATGGTGAGATAACAGACTATATTAAAGAGTATAAGAACTTTGCAGCTGATGATGATGCAAATGGACCAGTGTTCTTTTTAAGAGCATTACGTGATAAAAAAGAGTCAGATAAACTTAGCCCACAGAATGTTGCTGATGCATGGCTTAATTATTGCCGTGAAGGTATAGGTATGTTTTGGTGGGGTGGCTATGGTATAAGCACAGAACATACAGCTTTTTTAAACTTAAAAAATGGAATAGAAGCTCCTCGTTCGGGCTCGATTGAAATAAACGGAAAAATTATTGCAGAGCAAATTGGTGGGCAAATATTTATAGATACATGGGGACTTATTTTTCCTGGAAACCCACAAAAAGCTGCAGAATATGCAATGATTGCTGCAAGTGTTTCTCATGACGGAGACGGACTTTATGGAGCAGGATTTATGGCTGCATGTATTGCTCGTGCGTTTGAAACAGATGACATTGAAGATATTATAATAACAGGAATGAACTGCATTCCAAAAGACTGTACATACAACAAAGTCGTACAAGCTGTGTTAGACTTTTATAAAAAAGAGCCAAGCAATTGGAGATTATGCTTTAAAATGCTTGAAGACGATTGGGGGTACGATAAATATACTGGCGTATGTCACATAATTCCAAATGCAGGTGTGTGCATCATGGCAATGATTTATGGCAAGACTTTCGCTCGCGGTGTAGAAATTGCAACAATGGCAGGATGGGATACTGATTGTAATGCAGGTAACATTGGAACAATTCTTGGAGTTGCAGGAGGCTTAAAAGAAATACCGACTCGCTACAGAAAACCCATAAATGACTCAATTGTATTATCAGGTATTTCTGGCTATTTAAATGTACTAGATATACCAACGTATGCAAAGGAAATTTCATGTATTGGCTACTCTCTCTTAGGTAAATCACCACCAAAAGAATGGCTATTTACAGATGGGACTATTTCATTTGATTTTATGGCTGAAGGTTCTACTCATGGGCTACGTATAAGAGGTGGAAATAATTGCGCAATTTCGCATAGCACTACTGGACAAAAAACAGGAACAGGATGTTTAAAAATTCATGTACACAACCTGGTTCGAGGTGATAGTAACTATATCTATTACAAGTCATTTTATAGACGTGATGACTTTAATGATGAGCGCTATATGCCTGTATTCTCACCCACCGCCTACCCTGGGCAAACAGTACAAATTACCTTATGTGCAAATAGAATAAAGGGTGATGGAATAATTATACGTCCATATGTTATGACATCCTCATCTAAGGAAATACTTATACAAGATTCTCGCATGCTAAAAGATTCTCAGTGGCATGATATTTCTTTTATCATTCCTGAAGCTAATGGAGAAATGATAGAGGAAATTGGTTTTATCGTTGAAAGTAACTCAACGGGTAAAAACTCAGATATGGGGTGTCTATACTTAGATAGATTTGAAATTACTGGAAAAGCAGAATACGCTATCGATATTTCAAAACAAAGTAAAGAGTTTTCATCTATTACGCCTTTTTCACATAACCACGGCTCATGGGATATTGAAGATGGTGCAATGCATGCAATGTGTTTAGAACATGCAGAGGCAATGACAGGCAACTATTACATGGAAAATGTATGTGTACAAGGTAGAATAACAGCGCATACTGGTACATCACATTTAGTAAGTGCGAGAGTCCAAGGTGCTCTGCATGGCTATTACGCAGGGTTTCATGATGGAAAAGCATGTATTTGTAAAAATGACACAAAATTCGAAATACTGAAAAGTAGTGATTTAATGTTGGAATGTGGTAAAACATATGATGTAAATTTTACCGTAATAGAGAATACACTTAAGCTAGAAATTGGTGGAGCTACTATAATCGAAATGACCGATGACTCATATGCATATGGTATGTGTGGGTACGCAATGTACTCACAGGGAAGAAGTAGTTTTGGCAATATGTACATAAAAGAGGTATAATAATGAAATTGACAACAAAAGATTTAATAGAAAACAAAGAACTAGCACGAGATAAGGCAAAAGGAGCACTATGTGGGCTAGCTATTGGAGACAGTTTTGGTGATGCATGTAGAATGCAGCCAAATAGAGAAAACTACGGAATTACAACAGACTTTAATACAGGAGCAAATTGGAGTACTGACGATACAGAGTTTGCACTACTTACCGCAAAAATGTTAATTGATTGCAAAGGAAAGCTTACGAGCGATGAAGTAGTAAAAGCATGGTTTGAAAATGTAGCAGTCCAAGATGAGTTTAAGCGTGGTGGAGCAAGTGAAAAGACTGCCGCTGAAAACTTAAAAAAAGGACTAAGACCACCTGAAAGTGGAAAATTTAGTACATTTCATATGAGCGATGGAACAGCAATGCGTATTCCACCTGTTGGAATAATTTGTGCAGGAGAGCCCGATAAGGCTGCAGCGATGGCTGAAATTGATGCAAGTATAAGCCACTATGCGGATGGAATTTGGGGAGCACAAGCAGTGGCCGCTGCTGTTTCTGTTGCAATGGTAGATGCAGATATGGATGAAATAATAGCTACAGCAATAAAGTATCTTCCAAAAGAAAGTTGGGTATACCACAACATGGTTGAGTCATTAAAGATTATTGAAAAAGCAAATGGAGATTGGATGGAATGCTGGATGGAACTACATGATTATGTTAGAGCCTCTGCATGGGCAACAACAGCCGAAGCAATACCATCAGCATTTGCAGCGCTAAAGTTAGAACACTCTACATTTAAGCGTGGGGTAATAATGGCAGGAAACTTTGCTCGTGATGCAGATACCATAGGAGCCATTGCAGGTTCTGTACTTGGTGCAAAATATGGAGCTAAGGCAATTCCTGAAAAGTGGATTGAAAAAACTCGCTATCCATCTGGAACATGTTTACAATTTACAAAAGGATTGGATATTGTTAAAATGTCTGAACAATTAGCCGATTTAATTGGTACAGTATAAATAATGCCTATATAAACATAAAAAAAGTCTATAAAAGCAGACATCTTCAGATGGTTTCTAAAGCTTTTATAGACTTTTTTATTATAGTGAAATCTTATTGAGCCTTTATTAGCTCTAGGTTTTCTTTATCAAGCAGCTTTACCATACCATCCACATCATTTACCATGATGCCTGTTTCAGTTACCAGAATTGGTGTTTGAGGCATTACTTCAACACTTGACTGAGTTATAATTTGCAAATCCGCACCGTATTTTCCAAGATAAAAATTTTCATTATCTTCAACAATAACTAAGTAGTTTTCATCATCATCTTTTACCATCATTGAATCGGCAGAAAGTGTTTCAATTGACTGTTGAATTATTTCCATACTTAGACTATCAAGCTTTACTAAACGTACAGCTGCATTTCTTCCTGTTGTTCCAGCAACAGCAACATAGTCATCACCTTCAGGATATACTATTCTGTTTCGAATTACATTTACAGGAGATTGTTTTACTTCAAGTCCAGTTTTGGTGTCAATTAATACAAGTGCAGATAAAAGCCTTCGTTCATCCACAATTTTTAATGCATATGTGAGCGTTAAAGTATCATTTCCCAAAGCATCTTGCTCGATCATGAGTTCTTCTTGATCTTGAGCTATTTCGATTCTATCAGATTGAGCATCAGTACGCTTAGTATCTGCTAACGTTTGTTGTTCTGCAGATTCTTCCTGCAAGTCAACTACTCGTTGTTCTATCTCTTCCACTACAGCTTCTTGTTCAACTACCCTTTCTTGTGCAATAACAGCTTGCTCTTGTGCAACAGGATCATCAGGGTTTTCATCTGCAATTTGCTGCGCTATAACTGCTTCTTGAATAACTTCTTCTAAAACTTCAGTTTCTTCAATTACTTCTTGTTTTGCTACTGTAGCTTCTCTTTGCGCTTCCCTTGCATTTTGCTCAGCAACGATGGCTTCTGCTTCTTTAATTTCTACAAGCTGTTTTCGCTCATCAATACCTCTGTCGGGATCTTCTTGCATAGATTCAACAACTTCTGTGTCTGAAATAATACTAGTATCTACCGTTCCTAAACCTCCGTCAAGAGATGCTAGAGGAATAACTATTTGTGTGTTTCCTGGCCAGTCTTCATAGTTTAATGAAAGACCAACGCTTTCTTGTTCGAGGTAACCCAATACCACGGGCTTATATTTTTCAGTAAAAACATCAAGTTGATTTCTGTATACTGCGTTATATACGGTCGCAAAAACTGCAATTGTATCCGAAACTTCAGGTGAATAATTATAAGCTCCCTGTAAATATCCAGAAATAATTCGTCTTACATTATCTATATGGTCAACAAGCGCATCTTCACCTAATACAAGAATATCTGCATCAAGACCGTTTGGATTGTCAGGGTCTACCGCGTGTATTACAGAATACCGGTTGGGGTCTCCAAGTGTTTGCAATATTTCAGCATCTTCACTTACTGGGAAAGCAATACCAGAACCAATATTTACTATTTCGTCTGCAGTACTAATAATATCATGAGGACCTTCATAATTTACAAATATTACCGACGTTTCGTCTCCTGCAGATTCAAGCTCTATTCTGTCTACTTCCAATGAGAAAGCAGGTAAACAAAGCAAAAGTAATACTATAGCCGTACATATGTTTTTCATAAAACCCCCATTCTATTACCATTATATAATAATTTTCGAAAAAAATCCAGTACTTTATTAATTTTCAAGCTCAATAAACGAATATAATGTTTCACTTACTTTCTTTTGAACTGCTACACTTTTGCTCGTTTGAAGCATACTAGTAAGAATTTGTTTTCCCCTTTTTGTTAAGGCAGGCCTACCCATATAGTGACAAATTGCGTACACTGCATCGCATAAAGAAAGGAGCTGATTTTCATTTAAAAGAGTGGTATGAGTCGAATAGTATTCCTCTATGGCTTGTAGCATACTTTCTTTGGGATCATATGCTATATTTGCCGCAACTTCAAAAGCAAGTTGAATATAATAAGGGTCGATTTCATTTTGCAATATTAGTGGCACAATATGCGTGTAGTCTGAACTTTGAAACAATGATGAAAGCATATAGATTTGAGACTTTTCACCAAAATGTATGTTTGTAACAAAACTTGAATACTCATTGTTATACTCAAAAAGGGCATTATCAATAGTTCTTTTGTATTCTAGTTCTTTAACACCATAATTCCCTGTTTTTAATTGCTCTAACATTGTATTCAAATTATGTAAATGCCTTGCAGTGCTCTTAAACTGTGAATATGTTTTAAAATCGGTAGCTGCACTTGGTACATTCTCCAGTATCATTTCTTGTTCAAAAAGCTTATAACCTGCAATTACCCAGTTTGGACGAGCAACAATAACATATGCAGAGCGAGTAACTATGGGAAAGTATGATCCCTCACTTTCGCGGATATATTTTTCCCAAGTTAGAACACCACCCTTGCTTCCTGAGCTATATGAAGAAACATAGCTTGCATTTGCTAACACATATGAATCACCTATAAAGGAAACTGAGACATCATCGTAGTTAAGATTTTGGGAAATACTTGTACTCCAGAGTAAGGTTTGTTTATCTAGTGCATATTCAGAAATAGTGTTATTTGTAAACAGAACGCAGAATCCCTCATTTCCAACAGTAATACTTTTAGGTGTAACGCCCTCTTGAAGATAAAAAACAGATGCCGTTGTTTTTGTTTTTCCGTCTATTACGGCACAGCTTCCGATTGTACCATTTTCAAAGCCTAAAATAACGCCATCTTCATAGCTTTTAAGTGTTGTAACGGTATCAATAAACTCTATTTCTTCCAGAATATCACCGTAGGGCGAGATTCTTAAGGCCATGCTCCCCGCACCTTTTTTTGCTTGCAAAATATATAAAAGGCTTCCATCATTCATCTCTACAAGAGGAAGACCTTCTCCCTGCGGCACCTCTGTTCGCCACTTACGTATTCCCATTGTTCCGTATGCGCTAATTGCGTTTTCCTCTGCTACAAAAACTCGCCCATCTCTACCGCTCAGGGGGTCTGAAATCGCAGTACCTTCTAACAGAGTTTCCCATAAAATTGCACCATCCGGATTATACTTTGAAAGAAAAGTTGCATTATTGGTTGTGAGATAAATGAAATTTTCATCTGTTACAGTATAGAAAGAAGAAGGCATACCCCTAATGTTTCTGCGCCATAAAATGGTTCCATTTTCTGTAACAGCATTTAAAATTCTGCCTTCAGAAAGTAAAATAAAGCCATAACTTGTTCTTTTAGGAGGGGCAACAACATTTCCGCCCAAAACAGACTGCCACTCAACGTCAATTGTATCTTGACTATGTGCATAAAAAAGAGAACATACAAATAATATACAAAATAGTTTTTTTATCATTTTGTCTAACTCTCTTTTGACAATAACGAAAAGTGTACTAAACATTCAATATGACTGGTATTCGGGTAATAGTCTAAAAAATAAAAAGAATCAATATTGTAACCTGCATTTAAAAGTTCTTTTGTATCCCGTGCAAGGGTTGAAACATCACACGAAAGGTAGCGAATAGTTTTTATTTTTTGATTACAGATCCATTTTCTCATTTCTTTTTCTATACCACTTCTAGGTGGGTCTATAATAAGTGCATTATAGTCAGTCTTTTTTGCTTTTTTAACCCATTGCTCACCTGTCATAGCATATACAGTAATGTTATCAGAATGAAAGTTCTTTTTTGCAAAGTCTAGGGCTTTTTTATTGTGTTCTACGAGTGTTATGTGCTCAAATGAATCCTGTGCAAATAGTGAAAGGGTACCTACCCCACAGTACATATCTAACAGGTTCTTACCTTTTAAGTCATTTACTACAAGCGGAATTGTTTTTTCGAGCATTGTAATGTTAGATTGAAAAAACCCTCGCACATCAAAGTGTATTGCTTTTCCTAAAAGAGAAAGATTACATTCACTTTGACCATCATGACCAAATGTAATGGTATGTTCGTTTGCAAACACTTGTAGCCGCTCGTGCTCTTTAAGCACGCCTGATTCAGGTGACTGCAAAAAGTTCCTTATTTCTTTTACCGCACAAGGACAATCACGCAAAACTACCACGTTGTTTGTACTTTTTGACTTTAAACCACCATACGAAAACTGAAAGCGATTTCTATACTCAGTATTTTTTGAAACTACGGCTTGAATATTGGGCAAGGCTTGCACACCGTTTCTATTCATGCAATCATGGATGATATCTTTTTTTAATTCTAATTGATATTCATAACTTGCATGCTGTAAGTCACAGCCTCCGCATTCTGAATACACGGGGCATACTGGCTCAACCCTATGTACAGACAGCTCAATGATTTTTATAGCCCTTGCCTTAGAGTAGTCTTTTTTATCTTGAATAATGTCTATTTCTACGGTTTCGCCTGGAAGAGCGCCTTGTACAAAAACTGTTTTACCATCAATTTTTGTAAGGCAACTACCACCAAACACCATCTTATCTACGGTACATATCACAA
>CAYJMR010000011.1:11243-24914 GCA_964371375.1 uncultured Treponemataceae bacterium | reverse complement strand
CAAAATGTAAGTGTACATTATTTGATAGTGGTTCAAAGGTATCACTTATTGTTCGATTTCCTGATACTGGACATGGAAAGCGTATACAGTCATTAATGTCGCATATTAATGTTTTTCCGACAGTGTTTGACTATTGCAAACTTGAAGGTTCTGATACGTTTCAGGGAGAGTCACGCTTGTCATACCTAAAACATGATAATGAGGACAACTATGTATTTTCTGAAATTAATTGTCATACTTCGTATGAGCCATGTCGTTCTATAAGAAACAATCGATTTAAGTATATTGAATATTACGATACATCATATCCGTATATAAATCCTTCAAATATTGATAATTCAATTAGTAAGGATGAGTACTTAGAAAAAACTGATAAAAACAAGGTTATGAAATTGTTTTTTGATCTTTCAAAAGACCCTTTAGAAAAAAATAACCTTATTGCTGATTCCACGTATGCAAATGAAATTGAAAGTATTCGAAAATCTCTACATGAATGGCAAGAAAAAACTGATGATTACTTACTTCAAGGTCAGTTACAGTTTAGACAGCCTTGGGTTATCAACACCAATGAGTGCCGAAACCCAAAAAGTAAGGTCGAAAGCGATTTTATTGTTTACTAGGTAATTGCAATCCTGTAGCTCGTTTATGAGTTACAGGATTTTTTTTGTGCATAGAGTTTGGTGGCATAAAAACATGGTTATAAAATCAAACATTCTTGTCAAAATAGTTATTTCGTGATATTATACGAGCTATGAAAATTTTATTACAAATTGCGCTTGTTTTTGCACTTTGTTTAGTGTGCAATGCCATATCGTCAATTTTGCCTTTTATTATGCCAGGTAGCGTTTTGGCAATGATTGTCTTATTTTTCCTTTTATTTTTTCGGGTGCTTAAGGTTAGGCACATTAGAGAAAAAGCTGACTTTATGCAGCAAATTATGGCGTTCTTTTTTATACCACCGGGTTTGGCCCTTATGGAGCATTTAGAGCTTTTAGGCAGTATCATTGTTCCACTTTTTGCTATTAATATTATAGCTGTTTTTATTTGTTTTGCTGTTACCGGTTGGACTGTGCAGGTGGTTATAAAGCTACAAAATTATGTGAGAGGTAGAAGATCTACCAATGGAGAACTATAATATGATTGAAACATTTTGGAACACGTTCACATACTCTCCCTATTTTGGAATCGCACTTTCTATTTTCGCCTATTATGTTGGTGTAAAGGTTCGTTCTAGGTTTAATAACGCATTGGCAAACCCTCTTATTATAGCCATGATTATTTGTATTACTTTTCTGGAAGTTTTTAACATACCCTATGAAGCCTATAATTTGGGTGGGGACATTATTTACATGTTCTTAGCCCCTATGACTGCTATTTTGGCAGTTTCGGTATACAATAGGCTAGAAGTTTTAAAAAAGAACCTTGTGCCAATTTTGGTAGGAACCTTTGTTGGCTCTTGTGCTGCAATTGGCTCAATTTACGTAATGTGTAACTTATTTGGTCTTGATGAGTCAATTAGGGTTGCCCTGTATCCAAAATCTGTAACAACAGCTATTGCGCTTCCTTTAGCAGAAATGGCAGGCGGCATTGGAGCTGTTACTTTTGCATCGACCACTATTACAGGTTTTATGGGTGCAATTTGCGCACCATTTTTAGGTAAGCTATTTGGCATAAAGGATAAAACAGCCCTAGGTTTAGCCATTGGAACGTCGACCCACGCCCTTGGTACCACCCGCGCCTTTCAAATGGGGGAGACAGAAGGAGCTATGAGTAGCATTGCTATTTGTTTGGCAGGGGTATCGACGGTGATTATTTATAGCTTGTTTGGTTTGGGGTAGTAAAAACCTTTTACAAACAAGCGTAACTTTGCTCGATAGCTCTTAATTGTAAATACACTACATCATTTACAGGAGTTGCAACGCCAAACTTCTTTCCTAAATCTGATAAAGTTTTTGAAAAAAGCTCTACTTCAGTTTTTCTGCCTGCTATAACATCTTGGCACATAGAAGTACGACTGTCGGGCGTTAAGCTATTTAAAACCGTAAACCATTTTTCTAAATCCGCGTCATCGAGGTTTGCGCCAACATGTTTAGAAACGGCAATAACTTCTTTTTGTAGTGAAACCATAAGATCAAATGCTTCTTGTACAAAGTGCTCGTTTCCATTATTTTGAAACGGTGCATAGGGAAGGCGCATAATGCTAGAAGCTTGATTGATGCCAACGTTTACCATGTACTTAAACCAAAGCATTCTTAGCATGTTTTCTGGCACATTGTATGCTATGTTAGACTTTTCAAAAAAACTAGCAATTGCTTGTACTTCCTCTGTGCATTCAGTACTTGCTTTTCCGTCTATACTTTTATTGGTGTTTTCACCAAAGTGAATAACACCTTTTGGCCCATAATAGCAATGCTCATTTCCGTGTTGGGCATCAGTGCCTAAAATCATTGCAAGTGGTGGCTTAGTAGTAGGGTAGCGACTTTTAATAGTTTGTTCACTTGAAATACCATTTAATAGAGAAATGATAAGCGTATCTTCACTCATATAGTTTTGTAAATCACCTAAGATGGTGTCGAGGTGCTGATTTTTGCATGCAATGATAACAAGGTCTGTTTTCCCAGTTTTTGTTGGAATGCCTGAATCCTCTGCCTTGCTATCTGCATCTGCAAGATGAAAATCAATTTTTTCATCATTTACCCAAAGCCCATTTTTTTGATAACGAGAAAGCCGTTCTCCTCGCGCTAAAATGCTCACTGCTTTTGGGCTATAATTATAAATTTGGTGCGCAACCATAAGTCCGATTGCCCCTGCTCCTGCTATTAAAACATGTTCAATATTTCTCATTGTGTACTTTCCTTTTTTTTGTTTTTAGTATAGTATACCTTTATGGATATTTTGACAATAGTTAGACTTTCAAGCTATGCAATTGCGCTACTTATTTTTATTTCATTCCCTATTAGGTTTTCATTATTTTCAAAAATAGTAGGAACGCGTCTTACAGTATTGGCAAGTACAAAGGCAAATCTGTATATTGTAGTTATAGCTTTATCTATTATTATGCTCATTGTGCTTTATTTTAGAGACTTTTCACTAGTTGTGTCGGTAGTTCTTCATGGAACAGCATTGCTTGCCATAGAGATGGGAGTGCGTGAATTTCTAAATCGCATAAAGTCGGGTGTATATGAATATGCTTTGGTTTGCGATGGGCGAATAATTCGAAAAGATGAAATATTTACATTACCAACTTTAGAATACGAAAAAGAAGCCGACAACACACTCGATATTGTAACGGAAAAGCGTGGTACTATAAAAGTTTTCTTTTCAAGCGTACAAGAGAGAATGGATGCACTTACAATAATTAAAGAGTGGCAAAAAAAGTAATAGAGCTAGTTTAATGTGACTACCGAGGCTACTCTTCCATCTGAAGTATAGGCTCTTTCGGGATTGCTTTCATCAAGAAACGATTGGATGCCCGAGTAATATGTGTAATAATAGGTACCTTTTGGAAGCGCAAGTTCGAGTTCATACACTCCATATGAGGTTTCTTTTAATTCATAAATATATGGATCCCAATTTGTAAAATTCCCAGATAAACGTATGCGTTGTCCCGAATTACCTTCATATACAAATTTTATTGTTTTTTGAGTTGTTTTAGTTTCAATAACGGGTGGTCGTTGTAAAACAATGTTTGAAACTGGTAAGTTTACTGTTGGGTCATATATTCTTATCGTGTTTGAAGGGTCTGTTGTCCACAGTCCATCCATTACCAAACGGTACGATATGTTTTGAATGTTTTCGGGTATTTCCAATATATAAAAAGAAACAAAGCTTTCGGTATTCGCACCATCTTCATTTTGTCGTACAAGTCGCTTAAAGGTATGAATATTTTTATATTGTTCAAAATCAAAAGCAATGCCTGCATGGCGAACGCTTGGATCTACGGTAAAAATAATATAGTCTCCGTCAACCACAGGCGGTCGAGGTCGATCGATAGTTTGCAAAAGATTATCTAAAATATATTGTTTTCCTTCGAACTGTTCCAATTCAAGTGAAACAAGAGGAGAAATTATAAAGATAATTATACATAAAAGAAGTTGTTTTTTCATATTGTTATATTTAATATCGGAATTTGAAAAAAAATATTAAGAAAAAATAAAGCCTTTTTAAAAAAAACCGATGATTATAAAGTAAGAAAATAAAAAATGTTATTTTAGCATATTAGTGCTTGTTATAAACTGTATTGTGGGGTACAATTAATAAAGAATGCCGGGAATAGAGAATCTTAAAAAATTTAGTGAAGATATTACTCAAGTAGGTGATGAAATTGCCATTCGCCAAAAGAATGGTACAACTTTGCCCGAGGTATCTATTCCTGACAATGTACCGCAAGAAGATGACTCATATGACTTTGAGTTTGGCTTACCTGAAGAAGAAAAAGACTATGAACTCGATAATGACGGCGAAGCTGCAGATACAGAAGACTTAGGATCAACCGAAGACATACTTGCAGCAATGGCACAAGATAGTGCTCTATCAACACCGGCTGCAGAACCAGAAGAGTTAGATGCCGATATTGCTGCAATGCTCAATAATATTTTACCACCAACTGCAGCTCCTACAGGCGGAGCAGAGGAAGTAGAGCTTTCAGACACAGAAGCAGCATTTAGCAGTGACCTTCCCGATATTGGAGATGATTTTTCAATGGATACATCCTTTGATGATGTAACTATGCCTCCAGTTCCAGATACAACAGGTGAATTACCCTCTTTTGATGCATCTGATGATGCCTTAAGCTTAGATATGCCTTCATTGGATATGCCCTCAGATGACATGATATCAGGCCTAGATGGTTTAGATGACTTTGGCTCTGCAGGTGAAAGTCCAATTGAAGATACTGAAGCAGTTACAACTTCTCTTCCTGATATGTCACCTCCTATGGATGATGGGTTTGGAGATGATTTTGGAGATGGCTTTTCAAGTTCTGAAGAAATTATTTCAATGGGACCAGAGGAATCGTTCGATGACTTTGGTGGTGCTGGAGATGATTTTGCACTAGATTTAGGTGGCGGCTTTGATACCAGTGGTATGGAAGATTTTGATGCCGATGATACTTCATTTACGGCCGACTTTGATGATGATAGTTTTGAAATACCTGGATTTTCAGATGCAGACGCTGCAGATTCAAGAAAAGCACCTCTTGGTATATTAAAAAAGAAAGAAGAACAAGACGATAACGACAGAACACATCTAACAGATACAGAATACGAATTATTTAAAACAAATTTACAAACATATCCCTTAAATTTACGGCTGGCAATTGATAAAGTCGTAGTCAATGATGAGTTTACAGATGTTGCAATTATGGAAGTGCTTTTCAAAGTTGTAAAAAAAGTTTCGGCAAGAAAACTGGCAACACATCTTGAAAAAATGCTTAATATTTCAATAAATGTACCTCTTAATTATGAAAGGCGTACCGTTGAGCAATATGAAGCATATAAATTATCAATCGAGTATCAACTTAAAAATAGAATTATTCCTGGTGCAATTGCTGCGGTAGTTTTAAGCGCTGTTTTATATATCCTGTTTTATTTGAGTGCAACATTTATTTACCGTCCTATTAGAGCAGAGATATTGTACAATGATGGTTATGCACTCATTGAAAATGACTTGTATGCACAATCGGAAATTAAGTTTAATGAAGCAATGAGCTATCAAGTAAAAAAAAGATGGTTTTTTAGGTATGCTCAAGCCTATCGTGATAAAAATCAGTATGAGCGGGCAAGAAATATGTATGAACAGCTTGTGCTACGCTTTAATTATGATAAAGAAGCTGCGTTAGAATATGCACACATGGAATTAAATGACCTTGCAAATTTTGAGCGTGCAGCAGAGATAACGAGGCGCTATGTACTTGATCATCATATTAATGATGAAGAGGCAATGCTATTACTTGGCGATATATTTTTGGATTGGGCAACCTCTTTGCCAAATGGACAAGAAAAAGAAGATAGATTTGAACAAGCAAGATTGCAATATGCAACCCTCATGGACTTATATGGGCAAGAGGATATCTATCTTTCTCGAATGCTAAGGTATTTTATGAGGACAGATAACTTGCGCGAAGTGTTAACCCTCAAGTCTTATTTTTTCAGCGCACGAGAAATCAATCTCGAGTCAAATGATTTGGTTGAACTTGGTGGATACTTACTTGAAAAGCGTTATGGATACCTTGCGCCATCGGATGAGTTCTTGCGAAGTAGTATTGAAGACCTACGAGATGTATTAGAAGAAGCAATTGAGGCGGATGAAACAATCCCCGAAGCACATTATAACTTTGCTCGCTACTTTGTATATACTGATAATCAATCACAAGCTATAGTTGCACTTAATAATGCCATTACCAATTTTGAAGAAGCTGAAAAACAAACTCATACACGAACCTTAAGTCATATTGACTCATATCGTCTCTTAGGCGAGATTTACACAAGCCGAGAAGAATATCTATTGGCAGAAGAAGACTTAGGTGAAGGCATAAGATTGTTTGAACATGCTCAGCTTACAACAGGTTTAGTAGGAAACGAAAATGTTGGCAAGCTTTACAGTGATATGGCCGATTTAGATTATTTTATTTCAGGCGACTTAAATGTTGCTCTCGAAAATTACTTACATGCGGTAGAGAACTTTAATGACACACCTTCCATCCGGTATCGAATTGGCTACATCCAATACGATAATGAAAACTATTCAGAAGCGCTAAATTCCTTTGTTAAAACTGCAGATAAAGATTCTTCTGATAGAAATTTATTATTAGCTCTTGGAAATGTCCTTGCGATTCGTGATGATGATTCTGCAGCTGCTTCTCATTATGAAAGGCTATTAAATACCCTTAATGCAGACAGGGATAGGTATGGGATTTTATTCCCCCAAGTGCGCCCAGATCATGGTATTATTGTTGATTTATACTTAAAGGCTTCAAATAACCTTGGTGTAACACTTGCAAAACTGGCAGACAGAACAGGTAATACTGCATTACAAACTGAGGCCTTAGGGCATTTCTCTGAATCACTTAGGGCATGGGATAGTTTAACTCGAAACCAAGAAACTATGGTTCGTTTAGAAGGAAGTAATCTTGCAGAGCAAAATATACGCTATTTATTATACCCGATAAGTGCATTCGAGCCTGCAATATATGCTGCAATTCCGAGAACTTTATATGGCGAAGAAGGGCTCACACAGTCTTCACTTAATTAGGAAAAAAATGAAACAGATACTGCCCTCCGATAGATCGGGAATTATTATTCAAAAAGAAGCAAATACTTTTCGTAAAGAGCTTGTGCGAAAGTTAATACACCTTGCCACCTCATTTGTTCCATTTTTTTTAGAACACTATAGGTATACGGTGCTATGGGGTCTTTTAGCTGTTTTAGTGTTATACTGCTTGGCAGAGTTCTTACGATTTAAAGGAAAGCACGTCATTCTATTTTCTTCACTTACTGAAGTAGCTGCTAGAAAAAGAGATGAAAACAAATTTGTTTTGGGCCCTGTTACCTTAGCTTTAGGTGTGCTTCTAAGTGCTGTATTTTTTGATGACCTTCCTGCAAGAATTGCAATATATGCATTAGCCTTTGGTGATGGACTTTCAAGTTTAGCAGGAACATTATATGGGAAGCATATTATACCATTGTGTGCAGGAAAAACGCTCGAAGGAAGTGCAACATGTTTTGTTGCAATCTTTATATCAACAGTCATAGTTACTCAGGATATACTACTTTCATTTATCATTGCCTTTGTAGGGACAATTATTGAGGTTTTACCTATTAAAGATATTGATAATATTATTATTCCGTTAGTTTTAGGCTTTATTGCTCAGTGCTATTTCCACATATAATGCCAATGTAGTCTTTTTAAAAAACGAACAGTACCAAAAGTAAATAACACCGATCCAATACTAAAAGATAATAGCGTTGAAGTATTTAAGAGAATAGTGTATCCTACACAAATTAAAAAAAATGAAATAGAGGCTTTTTTATAATCGGTAGACTTTTTACTTGCAGGAGATAAAATCATTGATACAAAGGCAACAAGTATGAATACAATTCTAATTGTTGAAAAAACAGATTCAAATCCATATGTAGGCAAAAAATCTTGTTCAATGGTTGTAAAATCTAAGGGAATTATTGCTGCAAAAGCAAGGGCTGCAACTGATATTATTCCAACATACCTGTCGGTATCTCTCGACTCATCTTGTGTAACCAGAACACCTTGAAAAAGAATAGATAATATTACTTGTATTTGCCCAAAAAATGCCAAACTACTTATTGAATTTAAGAATAAGGTATATCCTTTGTGGAGTGAAAAAATGGGAATGCAAAGAAGAAAACTTTGCGCGAAAAAGCCTATGAGCATTGTGATAAAATATAGTATTTCAGGCGACTTAGTTTTTTCAAATGAAAAATATATTGTAAATCCTACTATTGGCACATATAAGGTAAAATACATATAAGGTAGTAACACACTACCAGTATTTTTCACAATGAATAACTCTAAAAGGGTACTGCTTTCTATATTTTGTGTACTTGCCATGTTTGTATTTGCAAAGGTAATAATACCGATAAATAATGCTAAACAAATAAGAGTACTAATTGATGAGAACCATAATAATAATTTATTTTGTGAAGAAAGTGTCATACTACTAGAATACCCTTATAACAAATTTATGTAAAGACGTTTAGTGAAAAAACCGATACTTTAAATAGAATTATTTGCGTTGTTCTCAATGGGAGGATTTTATGTTAAAACGAGTATTACTATATTCTTTATTTTTTATTGCTACCACATATATCATGGCCGGTGATGTTGCATCATTTATGGATGAGGGATTTTCCGCTGATGGAAAACTATATGTATTTGGTCAATATGGAACTACTGATAGTAGTAAACAAGGATATGCAGAAATATACACTGTTAATATTGCAGAGAATGATTATGTTGATGAAGGACTTTTCGAAACACCTGCCAGTAGCAAAACTTCAGGTAAGAATGGGCATACAGTGTATACCGATTTAAGAAGTGCTTCTTCACGATATTTAAATGCACTCAAGTTAGAAAGTGTAGGTATTGATAATACCTTGTACATAAAAAGTGGGGCAAAAAGTGCCAGTGATACAATTTCGATTACAGACTTTGAAAGTGCTGGTTCCTCGGGAGCTCAAACTTATGATATAAGTTTAAAACCATGGTACTCTGGTAGTACAGCATCATCACAATCTTCATTTTTTATAACAGTTGAAAAAAAAGATGCTAACGGTGCTCTTCTCGAAAAGCAAGTTATTGGAAATCCTGATATAAAAAGACGAGGCGTTGTAGGTTATAGCATTGAAAGAATACTAAAATCGCCTGATGGAAAGAGCTTTATATTTATTATTGAAAAAACACTGGCAACTTCAAGTGGTAAATCTATTCGCTATATGGTTGAAACTCTTGAAGTAAGTAATTTTAGAAAATAAGTAATAGTATTTATTGAGCACCACGAGCGTGGTGCTTTTTTTATATATTCTCAATTTCTCTGAAAATTTGAAAAACATTTTTCCCATCCTCTGCAAGAAAACGGATAAAAACAATATCATTGACTATAGTTTTTTCAAGCCATAGACTTTCAAGATATAGTTCTTCTGAAGCTTTTAATAATAATGAATGGTTGTTCGCATGCACATTTTCAATCAGACCTTGTAAAAAAAGATACTTACCCTGTGGTATGCAAGTACATTCTGGTACCGACATTCCTTCTTTTGGTTTTATAGAAAACCCCATACTTTGACCATCAAGTAAAAATAAGTCTCTTTTTGGGTTTGTGTCATTATGCTTTACACCGCAATGATATTTCCAAAGATACTCACTTTCGTCGGTGCTCTCATGTTTGTTTTGTGAAAAGCATAAGTCTTTATATAGAGTTAGAATTTTTGTAACATATTTCATGTAGGAAGTATACAAAATTATCAATAAAAAGTCATGTTTTTTTCATATTTTTCAAAAAAATAACATTTAACACTATAATATATACAAGTACATTTTAGGAGGAATATATGAAAAAGGCTTTTACTGTATCATGCTGTATGTATTTGTTTTTGCTTTGTCTTGTTTGTTTTGTACTTTCAACACCTGCATGCACTTTTACATCAAAGGGAATAACAATGATTTCAGGTGATTACATTTCACCTACGCTCGAAATATTTACCCTTAAAGATGAGGAAAATGCAGTGATAACATTTTCTCATGATGTTAGTTTTCCTCAATTAGAATACTATCTTATTCAAAACGAGTCTGAGCAAAGCAGTAGCAAGGAAGAAGATCCTTTTGTAAGTGTGAAAGAGAAAGCCCAGCTTCTTGGTGATGTTAGCATACAGAGTCAAAGCACTGAACGAGTGGATAATGACAATGGAATGTATAGCTATGTCCTAAGCTTTCCATATAAAACGCAGGCACATTTACAGTATATACTTTCAGGAACTGTAAAAGATGAAATCGGAAACACCTTATCATTTTCACTTGGTTTTTCGGGGTATAATTCGAGAGTTCCAAGAATGATCTTTTCTGAAGTGAGCACTGAGTACTCAAAACCCAGAACAGAATTTGTTGAGTTTTATATTTTGGAAGATGGAAATCTAGCGGGAGTAATGCTACATAGTGCAAATGACGGAGTAGAAAAAGACTTTATTTTTCCTGCTGTCGAAGTAAAAAAAGGTGAATATGTTGTTTTGCATATGAGAACAGTAGAAGAAGGTGCCGTAAATGAACTTGGTGATGATATCTCACTTTCTGTAACAAAGCAGTCAAGTAATACGGGGCGAGATTTATGGATTTCAGGGGCAGAAACACGCTTTTCAAAAAATGATGTTCTTTTACTTCGAAAAAGGCTCAATGGAGAACTACTTGATGCTGTAGCCTATACAGACGGTATAAAAGAAGAGTGGCCAAAAGATGCAATGCTTTTATACATTACGGAAGCTAGCAATGCAAACCTCTGGATGGGTGGTAGCGATGTCTTACAAGCAGCGAATATTGAGACTATTACGGGAACTCGAACTTTTTGCCGACAAAATATTTCTGAAATCACATCTCTTTTTGAACAAGGAGTAACGCACTTTGTAAATTCAAAAGATGACTGGATTATTGTAGCAACAAGTAATCTAAGTCCAGGAAAAGAAAATTCAGCAAAAGAGTATGTAAAATAAAAATTATTCACTTTTTTACCACTTGTACAATTTTGTACTATTTTGTATACTAAATTAATGAAAAAAATAGCATGTATAACAATAGTGATAAGTTTTTTAGCTTTCAATGTGTGGAGCCAAGAAGATAATAGTTTTGCAACCATGGAAGATGTAGATAGGCCAACCGTAGCACTTGTACTAGCGGGAGGCGGTGCCAGAGGTTTTTCTCATATTCCTGTTATTGAACTTATTGAAGAATTAGGTATACCGATAGATATGGTAATCGGAACAAGTGCTGGTGCAATTATAGGTGGTCTTTACAGTGCTGGTTATTCAGGAGAAGAAGTAGCCCAAGAACTTCTTTACTTAGATTGGCCAAGTCTTTTTCAAGATTCAACAACACGCCCACTTGAAAGTGCTTTGGGCAGTCACAGTATCGATTCAAACCTTGTAAATGTTCAGCTTAACAGTGATTTATCTCTTGAGCTTGGAAAAGGTCTTTTAACTGGGCAAAATATCTATAATAGGTTTAAATCACTTACTGCAAGAATCCCTTCATATATTCATTTTGATAGTTTAATAACGCCATTTAGAGCAACAGCGGTAGATTTATTAACAGGAGAGATGGTTGTGATGGAACAGGGAGATTTAGTTGAGGCTATACGCTCAAGTATGAGTATTCCTGCCGTATTTGAACCATTTCCTATCGATGGCAGGTACTATATGGACGGGTTCACCAGAAATAATTTACCAATTAAAGTGGCAAAAGATTTAGGGTATGATATTATAATTGCAGTGGAAATCACCGATAGGTTATTGCAAGATGTAGAAACGTTTGATGCAAACCCTCTTACCACTTTAAATCAGGTTTTGGCATTACAGCAAAACGTAGTTGTATCCGAAGACTATGAGATGGCAGACTTAATAATCTACCCGAATATTTATGAATTTGGACAAATGGATTATGATTCAGCAGTAGAAATCTATGAAAAAGGTAAAAAGGAAGCAGAACGTTACCGTGAAGAACTCACCGCTTTACGGTCGAGAATTTATCCCGATTTTAATGCTCAAGAACAAAGTGCTCTTATTCAAGATACAGAGGAGCTTACAGATAACGGTTTTTCGTTTACATTTGTAGCAGAGGATACTGCCATACCATATGAGCGAAGGGTTTCATATAGTAACCTTCCAAAAATAGACGTAGAAGATATTGTTTTAAATAATGTATTACAAAGTGACAGCCAAACAATATTATCTGAATTTGAAAAAATTAAAGATGCTCCCCTGGGTGGGAATGAGCTTGAAAACCTCTTAAACATTGCATATCAAACCGGAAATTATATCCTTGTTACTACACGTATTGATAAACGGGTAGAAGGTAATAGTTTAGAAATAAATTTTATCCAAAAAAAAAGAAAGGTTGTACATGTTGGATATGAGGGAACCTTTGAAGGAAGCTTGTCAAATTCATCCACATGGGCCTTACATCTTGCAGGTTATATTCAGTTTAGAGATATTAATGATTTAGGAGGTATGATATCTCTTAAAACCTCTGTGTTCAACACAACGGGTCTGGAAGCTTTGTATATGCAACCGTTGAGTGAAAAAGTATTTTTACAAGCAAAGGCAAACTATGCTAATACACTTGATGTTGTTAGTTCTGGCTTTAAGAAAACTGATGTAAGTGGTTCACAGTTTAGGCAAGCAAATCTTTCTTTAGCCTGTGGTATTTTCTTTTCGCCTGAGCATAAACTATTTAATGAACTTGGACTTCGTTGGATAGATTCAAACTTAAATCAGGATAACCCATCACTACTCTCTGATGCAGTTGACCCAGTATATAGCTTTGATTTTTCTTCAAGGTATACATTTAGTACCTTAGATTACAATATTTTTGCAACTAAAGGTTTTTATAATGATTTTAAGGCAACAGGCGTTATACCTATTGCTCAGAAAAATGCTCCTATTCTATTTGATGTATTAAGTACAAATTTTGTTACTGCAGTTTCGTTAAGCGATATCACAAGTATTGCAATAAATGCTTTTGCTGGAACAAATATTAGCGAAGTGTTAGATGCAGAACAAGAGCTTATAACAAAATATGGTTTTACAACATATGACAGAACATTTTTTCCTCATGTAATGCAGCGAGATACCTATGGTATTCATAAACTTGCACTCAAATTTGATTTTCAGTTTAAGCCGAAAAGGCAACTAACAATTTTAGGTGGACAATTCTTTTCTGGCTTTGGCGGCGCAGTTGGTGATGTTTGGTCTGATTATGACTCTCTAATTACATTTGAAGACTTAGAATGGCAGTCTTCAGCATTTGCGGGGTTGCGCATTAAAGATTCTGTTGGTATTATATTAAGAGCAGGGGCGGGTAGTTACGAAAACGACATAGCTCCTTTTATTTCTCTAGACTTTATGGCAAAACACTATTAAAAGGATTTATTAAAAG
>CAYJMR010000011.1:9207-11143 GCA_964371375.1 uncultured Treponemataceae bacterium | reverse complement strand
TATTAAAAGGATTTATTAAAAGTATGGATGATTTTATACAATTTAAAGATGTTACATTTGCATATCCAAATGATACAGATGAAAACAAAAAAAATATTTTTCAAAATTTTTCAGCAACTCTTCCTGGGGGATTCGTTTGCTTAATAGGACCAAATGGTAGTGGGAAGTCTACATTTATGTTGTTGGCTTCAGGAAGATTACTTCCTCAAAATGGATGCATTACTTTATGTAATGAAAACCTAGTATCAATGCCAGAAGAAGAACGAAACCTTAAAGCCTCAGTCATTTATCAAAATATGGAGTTTGAAACGACTGATGTTACAGGAAAGGTCTTGGAAGAAGTATGTCAAAAAGGTCAAAATAAAGAAGTTCTATTGGAGGATGTAAAAAAAGTTTTTGAGCTTGAATCAATATTGATTCGGCCTCTTAATGCATTATCTAAAGGAGAAATGCAGCGTACTCTTTTAGCATTTTCTGTGCTGTATGGTTCTACATCAATTTTTATGGATGAGCCACTATTTGCTATGGAAGCGTATCAAAAAGAAAAGGCTTTAGCATACTTACGCGATTATAGTAAAAATTTTCATGTTCCAATCTATATTTCTATGCATGAATTGGACTTGAGTAGAAAATATGCAGAAAATGTCTTGTTGTTTTACCCTAATCGTGATATTGACTTTGGAAGCCCTGAAGAAATTCTTGAAAAAGATGCACTTGAAAAGGCATATGGAATTCCTGCAACCATGCTAAAGGATGCAGAAGCATTAAATAGAAAAATATTACTTGAACAAGAAGAAGCAAAATTAATTAATAAGAAATAATGTATAATAATAATTTTCTTGACAAGTGTTGTACTTTGACATATACTTAGAGTATGAAAAAAATATCAATTCTAGGTTTTTTTGTGTGTGTTGCTCTTTTTTCGGTGTATACTCAAGAGGTTGAGAGTACTAATAACGAAAGGCCAAGTGTTGCACTTGTTCTTTCTGGAGCAAATGCCAGAGGTTTTTCGCATATTGCAGTTATTGAGTTATTGGAGGAAATCGGAATACCTATAGATATGGTTATAGGTACAAGCTCTGGAGCGATTGTAGGTGGTCTGTATAGTGCAGGTTATTCAGGAAAAGAGCTTGCAAATGAACTGTTAAATTTCAATTGGATGTCGGCCTTACAAGATTCTACAATGCATCCACGCGAAAGTGCATTGGAAAGCCATTCTCAAGGTGCAAATTTAATTAATTTTCAGCTCGGCGAAAATCTCACACCAGACTTAGGAAAAGGCCTTTTAACTGGGCAATACGTTTATGATAAATTAAAATCTTTAACAGTTAAACTGCCCTCGTATATACATTTTGATGATTTAATTACTCCATTTAGACCCGCTGTTGTAGACTTAGTAACCGGGGAATTAATATTTTTAGAAGAAGGCGATTTAGCAGAGTCAATTAGAGCAAGTATGAGTTTACCAACTTTATTTGAACCTTTTCCCATTGATGGAACACTCTATATAGATGGTTTTGCAAGGAGTAACTTCCCAATTAAGGCTGCAAGAGATTTGGGATATGATATAGTTATTGCGGTTGAAATGTCAAGTAAACTAACAGATGATGCACAGGACTTTGAGACAAATCCATTTGCAGCACTTAGTCAATTCATAGTATTACAACAAGTTGTTGTCTCTACCCAAGAATATGAACTGGCAGATTTGATTATATATCCAAATGTCTATGAATATGGAAACATTGATTATAATAAAGCAACAGAAATTTACGAAAGTGGTAAAAAAAATATCGAACAATACCGCGATGATCTAATTGCCCTTCGTTCAAGAATTTTTCCGAGCAATGAGAGCTTAGAAGTCAACAATATATCAGAATCTGATGGACTCTATAAACGCCCTGAGACATATGCTAACTTACCCGAAATAGTTGTCGAG
>CAYJMR010000011.1:0-9197 GCA_964371375.1 uncultured Treponemataceae bacterium | reverse complement strand
GAAACTACGCTTAACAATATATACAAAAGTGATGAGCACTTGGTAATGAATATTGTTAATGAAATTAAAGGAAAGCCTCTTACAAGCTCAGCTATTGAAACATTATTACGTACTGCATATGATACCGGTAATTATAATATTGTTACATCACGCATCGATATGAGTAGTGGCTTTCCCACCTTAGAATTAGATTTCCATCAAAAAAACCGTAATACAATTTATGTAGGCTTTATGCAAACTTTTGAAGGAAGCTTGTCTAGCACTGCTTCTTGGGATGTAAACTTTGCAACCTCATTACAATTTAGAAACTTTAATAATTTTGGAACAGTATTTTCTGTCCAGGGAAGGTTACTAAATACATCAGGCTTAGAACTTATGCTCTTGCAGCCACTCACAAATAGGACATTTTTAAGGGCAAAGGCAAATGGTTTTATAATGCTCGATAACGAAACTTCTGGCTTTGAAATTATCGAAGTAAGCAACTCTCAGTTTCAATATGGTACAGCAGCGTTAGCATATGGATATTTTTTCTCCCATGAACATAAGTTATTGAATGAAATTGGACTTCATTGGATTGACACAACACAAGTTCAAACAGACAATATAGATGCAGTGTTACATCGACAAACCTCTCAGCATGCATTTACTTTTGATGTTTCATCGCGATATACATTAAACACTTTAAACTCGCTGGTACTTCCAACAAGGGGTGTTTATAATGATTTAAAGGTCAAAGCAGTATTTCCGTTATGGCATGAAACCTCTCTTAAGGTTTTTGACTCAGTGAGCACAGACTTTGCTTTAGCAATTCCTTTTTCTGAAAAACTAGGATTGGCAATAAATAGTTTTATAGGTACTAATATTTCAGAAGGTTTAAAAGACGAAGCCGAACTCATGACAAAATATGGATTTACGACATACGACAGGGGCTTTTTTCCTCACGTTATGCAACGATATGTATATGGGATACATAAGCTAGCTTTAAAAATGGATCTTCAATTCTATCCACTTTCAGCTTCAATCTTAGGCGGGTCCTTAATTACAGGAGTCGGAGGTGCAATGGGTGGTGTATGGGATACTTACTCCGCATTGACAGAATTTAGTTTTAATGATTTGGAGTGGCAAACATCTGCTTTTGCAGGCTTACGAATAAGTAATAATATTGGTGTTATATTGCGCACAGGTGCAGGAAATTACTCTAATGATATTTTACCATTCGTCTCTCTTGACTTCATGGTAAAGCATTACTAGATACATGAGTAATTCCTAATTAAAATTAGGAATTACTATTATACTCCTCGTCTTTTACGTATTTGTTGAACATCGTCTTGGTTACGCCCTGCGCTTTTATTATTTCCGAGTAAAAGCTTCCACTTTTATTTATGCTGCGTTTTTGTGTTTCGTAATCTACATGTACAAGCCCAAAGCGAGGCTCTTCACCTTCTGCCCACTCAAAATTATCCATAAACGACCAGTGGTAATATCGCTCAAATGGAAGACTTGACTCTGAAATAACTTTTAAGTGCTCATAGATGTATTTGCTTCTAAAAGCATCAGTATTGTCACATGTTCCGTTTTCAGTTACCCAAATTGGTGCTTCATATTTTTTATATAAATCATCACTAATTTCAACTATGCCTTGGGGGTATATTTCCCAACCTAAATCGTTTATGGGTGATTTTTTGAAAACGGCTTGTTTACCTACAGTAATTGCATCGCGTGTATAATAATTAAGACCTATGAAGTCATAAAAGCGTCCTTGCTCGATGTTCATACCTAAAACTTCTTTTGGTAGTTTTAAAATCGGCCAAGCAGTTTTTCCTGTCATCATTGCTTTTGTTAAGGCATCTTGAAATGCATATTTCATAAATGCTGTAGACAAAACATGTAAAGGATTCCATGCTTGCTGTGGTTTAAACACTCTCATGTGGTTTGCAAAGCTTACTTTTGTGCTTGATTCATCAAAGCCTTTTTCTTTTCTAATTTTATGAATTACTTTATAAGAAGCAATATGGCAAGAACAAAAGTTTGTGTATACCTTAGAGAGGGTTGGAATATCACCGGTTTTTCCAGGTGGCCATGTTCCAAAAATATATCCATTTACGGCATATACATTTGGCTCATTAATTGTTATCCAGTCCTCTACAAGGTCAGCTAAATTTTCAACGGCATAGGTTACAAATTTAAGAAAAATTTCAGGCGCTTTATCATTAACAAATGCACCCATGTTTTCGAACCATGTAGGGTTTGTAAAGTGATGAAGTGTTACTAGTGGCTTAATGCCTTTTTTTAGCAAAAGCTTTATTTCATTACGATAATGCTCTATTGCACTAACATTAAACTGTCCTTGCTCTGGTTCAATTCGACTCCACTCCAAACCCAATCGATATACTTGCATTCCCAATTTTGCCATGAGTTCAGTATCACTCTTGACCTTTTTATAGTGGTCAACAGCTCTAAAAGGACCTGTGCCATCAGCAATTTTACCTGGTAATTTAGCCCATTCATACCAACTATTGTTAGCATCACCTCCCTCAATTTGAGTTGCAGCTGTTGCCGAACCTAAAAGTAAGTTTCGTTTTAATTTGAACGACATAGTTCCCCCTCTTTATAATAGAGTTATTGTAATGTTAGCTATTAAATATCTGCTTCTACAGACTTACTTTTATTTTCTATATGAAGTTCCAATAGTATAGCACATATTAGTATTATACCACGTATAACTAATGAGCTGTATTCACTAAGTCCAACATAGCTTAAACAATAAATTAATGCAATATAGATAAGTGTTGTAATAAATGTTGTACGTAATTTACCTTTACCACCTTGAAGAGAAAATTTTGCCATAAGACAAATAGCAATTGCATCACTTGTTAGCCCAAAACTTATTGTGGGGGCTGCTACACCATTTCTAGCTGTTACTAGTATTCCAGCAAGAGCAAAAAGGGCGGTTGAACAACCAAAAAGGATTTTTACATTTGCTTCGGTATTTCTCTCATTTAAGTTTTCTACTTTAGATTTAAAAACAAGCTTGTGATGTCGTAAGTAAGCCCATAGACCCATAAGTGCACAAAATACTATAAGTACCGTTAATGGTAGTGAATATGTGGGACCACTTCCAATATAGCCTATCCCAAATTGTACAAATTGATTTGTAAATCCAGTAATCTCCGATACTCCTATATTTGTTGAGGAAACAATCATATATCCTAAGCCCATAATTACAGAAGACAGAGCGAGGGTCAGGAACCAGGAAGGAATTTTTCTTTTCCAAACAAAACGTCCATAAAAAGTTCCTAATACATAAAATAGCGCCACAATAAGAGGTACTATTATAATTGCTGGCATTGGAGGTAAAAAAGGAATAACCCTTCCAGCAGCGTCGTTTCGTTGTACAAAGGAACCTGCAATAATACCCGCAAATGAAGCTAAAGCACCTGCAGATAAATCAATGTAACCTGAATACAAACATAATGCCATACCCGAAGACATTAAAAAAATTGGTGCTGCATCCGAAAGAATGTTTCGAATATTTCTAATTGATAGTAAAGTAGAATCAAATAAACACACAACTAAAATAATGAACACTAGAGAGCTTGCAATAGCATTTTGAATAAAAAATTGTTTAAATCTATGAGTTAGAGTTTCTTTCATGGATACCTTCTTGTAATCATTATGACACTATTTTGAAACGTTTTCAAGTGTTGTCTTAAAAATTTTTAAGCCTTTTTTTATCTCTTCATCGGTGATAACTAAGGGCGGTAAAAACCGAATGGTGTTTATACCAGCGGTAGAAACGCACAGTCCACTTTGTAAGCACATCTTTTGTACATCTGCAGCTGCCTGTTCAATATCAAGACCAATCATTAAACCTTTCCCTCGTATATTTTTTATACAGGAGAGATTCCAGCTTTTAAGTTCCTCTCTAATATATTCTCCTGCTTCTGCAACACGTTGTAGAAAATCTCGATTGTTTGCTTCCTCTAAAACAAGTAAGGCTGCTGCGCATGCGAGAGGATTTCCGCCAAAAGTAGATTGGTGATCACCTGCTACAAAGGTATCTTTAAGACATCCTCTATATATACAAGCACCCATGGGGATGCCAGCTGCAATCCCCTTTGCCAGAGTTACAATTTCTGCAGATAATCCCAATGCATCACTTGCTAAAAATGTTCCAGTTCGACCAACACCCGTTTGTACTTCATCGGCAATCACAACTGCACCAACAGAACGGGCACGCTTTGCAGCTTCTTTTGCCCAATCTTCATCTATAAGGTTTACGCCGCCTTCACCTTGCACACATTCAACCATCAACGCACAAACATTTTCGTCAAAGGCGCTTTCCAAAGCTGCAAAATCGTTTGCTTTAATGACTTTAAAATTATCTACATAGGGCGCAAAACACTCAGGATGAAATTTATCTTGGCCTGTTGCACTTAAGGTTGCCATTGTGCGGCCATGAAACGAACTTTCCAATGTTACGATAGTTTTTTTATTTTTTCCACCTGTTGTAAAGCCATGTTTTCTTGCAAGCTTTATAGCTGCTTCGTTTGCTTCTGCACCTGAATTGCAAAAGTAGACCTTGTCAAACTCTGTTGCTTGTAAAAGTTTTTCAGCATATTCTAAGCCTTTGTCTGAGTTATAATAATTTGAAATGTGTATTTGATTTTGTACTTGCTCTGTTAATGTTTTTGTAAGTTTTGGGTGGTTGTGACCTAAACAGTTTACCCCAATACCTGATACAAAGTCGATGTATTCTTTTCCGTTTATGTCTTTTAGAGTCGAGCCATTCCCCGATGCAAAAACCACATCAAAGCTTCCAAAGTTGTTTGTAATATTTCCTGCCATACTTTTATCCTTTTTTATATTAATATTACTATTTACAGTCTTCTATGTTTTGTTAAAAGACTGTAAATAGTTTCCATTATCAACTAGAGTTTTCTTTAAAATCAATTCTCAGCCTATCTACTTTAATAATGCAAAAGAATAGAGACGCGAAGTCTTGCTGAGTGAGCGTAGCGAATCAGCTAGGACTGAGACGGCCTATTGCTTTTGCATATATTTATATACTTTTTACAGGGCTGGGAATAGTAACCTCTTCATCCATTAACATTGTACCGACACCTCGATCGCTAAACATTTCTATCAAAAGAGAATGAGGAACGCGTCCGTCAATAATGTGAGTTCTTTTTACTCCGCCATTGAGAGCTTCTAAACAACACTCAATTTTTGGAATCATTCCGCTTGAAATAATACCTGTTGCAATCATTGATGGAATAGCTTGCTTTGTTATTCGTTGAATTAAGCTTGATGGATCATTTATATCGCGCAACACTCCGGGTACATTTGTTAGCTGTACAAATTTTTCTGCTTTTAATGCAACTGCTATTTTTGCGGCTGCCGTGTCAGCATTAATATTATAGCGCTCTGAATCTCCATTTTCGCCAAGTGCAATTGTAGAAATAACAGGTATAAAACCTTGGTCGATCAGTGTTTGAATTATGCTAGGTTCAACCTCTGTTACTTCTCCAACAAAACCTAGGTCTTCTGTAGTTTCAATTTTTTTTGCTCGCAAAAGGCCTGAGTCTACACCACAAAGGCCGACCGCTTTTCCACCTTGTTGTAAAAGAATCCCAACAATATCCTTGTTGAGCTTTCCTGCCAGTACCATTTGTACTATTTCCATAGTTTCAGCGTCTGTTGCTCTAAGGCCATTAATAAACTTTGGTTCCTTCCCAATTTTATCAAGCATATTGTTAATTTCAGGACCGCCCCCGTGTACGAGTACTACTTTAATACCTATTGTATTTAGAAGGACAATGTCTTGCATAACCGCATTTTTTAACTCTTCGTTAAGCATTGCGTTCCCGCCGTATTTTACCACAACAACTTTGCCAACCCATTGTTTGAAGTAGGGAAGTGCTTGTACTAGAACTTCCGACCATTCTGCGTTATGTAATGTTTTTTCTGCATTTTTCATTACGTTCTATAATCTCCGTTTATTGTTACATATTCATGTGTTAAATCACATCCCCATGCCGTTCCGCATGCACTTCCGTCTTTTAGTTCGACAAGAATATGGACTTCATCCTCTGTTAAGATGGCTTTTGCTTTTTGTTCGTCGAAGTCAAGAGGAACACCCGTATCAAAAAGTTTTATAGAACCTGCTTTGCTCATAAATGTAACAGAGGCTTTTTCTGGGTTAAATGTTTCACCTGAATAGCCAAGCGCACAAAGAACTCTCCCCCAGTTTGCATCTTTTCCAAAAAAAGCAGCTTTTACAAGGCTTGATGAAATAACAGATTTTGCAAGGTTTCGCGCGGTTTTTACATCTGCGCTGCCAGTTACAGTACATTCTAGTAAGTGTTCTGCGCCCTCACCATCAGCAGCTATGCGCTTTGCCATTTCTGTATTGAGTGTATTTAATGCGTCTAAAAATGCGTAGTAGTCATCTCCCACTTCTGTAATGATTTTGTTTTCTGCCATTCCGTTAGCAAGAACTAAAAGGGTGTCGTTTGTACTTGTGTCGCCATCGACAGAAACACAGTTATATGTTCCTTCCGCACTTTCTTGTAGAGCCTGCTGTAACATTTCGCTCGTTATGGCACAATCAGTTGTAATAAATCCAAGCATCGTTCCCATATTTATGTGAATCATGCCTGAACCCTTTGCCATTGTACCGAATTTTACATTTTGTCCAGCGATTGTTGTTTCAATTGCGTGTTCTTTATATCGGGTGTCGGTTGTCATAATTGCTTCTCGTGCGAGAACATTGCCTTCTTTTGATATGCCTTTTGTAAGGCTTGGAATTGATTTTTCTATAATCTCTATAGGGAGTTGTTTTCCGATAACGCCAGTTGAGCATACCAAAACTTGAGTTTCATTTATTTCTGGAATATTGCTAGCAACTGAAGTGCACATTTTGTTAGCGTTTATTGCACCTTGCTCACCTGTACAGGCATTAGCATTTCCTGAATTTACAATAACAGCACGAATATAGTCCTTTGATTCTGTAAGGCGATTTTTACAAAGTTTTACTGGTTCTGCTTGTACGAGATTTTTTGTGAAAATCCCTGCTGTGGTACAGTTTTTTTCTGATACAATAAGTGCTGTATCAGTTTTTATGTTAGTATTTTTTTCATATGTTTCAGGCGCAATACCTTTCTTTATTCCTGCATAGACGGCATTAGCGTAAAAGCCTAGGGGGGCGCAAACTCCACCTTCAATATATTGCATAATTATACACCTTTTATAAATAAATATGCATAATTATACTACGAATATAGAGTTTGTTCAAGTGCAGAAAGTAAATAATAACACATAATTAATTGTTAATTCTTAACCAATTCTGCTGGCGCATTCATGTCTTTACCTTTTACTTCGTATAGCGTCTCAAAGAGTGCTTTTTCTTCTGGCTTTAAACTAACGGCTGCACTAGAGCAAACACCGATAATTTTAACACCTTTTACTTCTCCTAAAAATCCTCGAATAGCAGGTGGCATTGTTCCTGCCCACATTGGAAATACTAAGATTATCTCTCCACTTCCATCAAGGGGTGCATATTCCACTGAGTAGCTTTCTTTTTTTGCTGCTGCAGCTCCTGCTTTTACAAAGTTAATTTTACCTGACCAGTCCTTGTTATCAGTAATTTTATTAGCTGTTAGGCCCTTGCTTTGGGCAATTTGAGTCGCGAGATTTTCGCTTTTTCCAGTACGTGTAAAGTAGTAAACTTGCATGTATTTCTCCTTATGTTTTATTTATGCATTTGCGACCACAATCTAGATCTTTTATACTAAAAGCTACCATACAAATAATAGTTACCTAAGTTTATATCCTTGACGTGTCAGCTCTTCTTTAATGTGTTTAATATGCTCTAAATTTTTAGTTTCGAGTGATATTTGAATAGTACAATCGTTTAGGTGACTGTCCTCTAAATTTCTATCATGGAGTACCCCAATAATATTTGCGCCCAAAGATGAAATGATGGTTGTAACATCTTTTAACTGGCCCGGTTTATCGATGAGTTCTATTGTAAGTTCTGAAATTCTACCTGAACGTAATAGACCTCGGTGAATGACTCGTGATAAAATATTTACGTCAATGTTCCCACCACTTACAATTGCACAGACTGTTTTTCCTTCTAAAGGAATTTTATCAAACAGTATTGCAGCAACGGCAGCCGCCCCCGCTCCCTCGGCGACCAGTTTTTGTTTTTCCATGAGTGTTAAAATGGCGGTTGCAATTTCATCATCACTTACGGTAACAATATCATCAACATATTCCGAGCAAAGTGAATAAGTAATATCTCCTGCTTTTTTAACCGCAATACCATCTGCAAATGTTAATACGCTTTCCACTTCGGATCTTTTTTTATTATCGAGAGAAAGGCGCATACTAGCCGCACCTTTTGCTTCAACCCCGTATATCTTACAACTTGGCTTTAAGTTTTTTATAACAAAGGCAATACCTGCAATAAGACCGCCTCCACCAACAGGTACAATAACAGCATCTACATCTTTTAATTGGTCTAATATTTCAAGAGCTATAGTTCCTTGACCTGCAATAACATTTTCGTCATCGAAAGGGTGCAAAAATATTGCACCTGTTTCTTTTTGATATTCAATGGATGCCGTGTAAGCATCATCATAAATTCCATCTATAAGTTTTATAGTTGCACCATATTTTTCTGTTGCTTCAATTTTTGAAAGCGGAGCAGTTGCTGGTAAAAATATAGTTGACTTTATTCCGAGCTTTTGAGCAGCGAGGGCAACACCTTGTGCGTGGTTTCCCGCAGAGCAAGCTACAACACCTCTCGCTTTTTCCTCTTCGGTTAAAAGCGACATTTTGTAATATGCCCCGCGTAGTTTAAACGACCCTGTAAGTTGGAGGTTTTCTGTTTTAAGAAAAAGTTCGCACTTTTCAGAAAGCGTTTTTGCGGGGATTATATCGGTTAAGCGCACCGCCTCTTTAAGTGCATGCGATGCCTTATAAACAGTATCGAGTGTGAGCATTGGTATCTCCAGCTTGTCTTATTATATGTATAAAGTATATCGTATGAAGAAAAAATTTGCAATTACTCAATTAGACGTGAATACAGTCTGTTCGATTACTATTATTCTTAAAACAAAAACTATCTTTGTTTCTATCTCTTGCTCGGAATAATTTCTATCCAATAGCCATCAGGGTCATTAATAAAA